>JAICLJ010000280.1 GCA_025927575.1 Bryobacteraceae bacterium
GAGTGGAACCGTACGGCGGGCATTGGCGGAACGAGCGAGTGCGATTGCGTTTGGCGACCTGTTTCTGGAAGATATTCGCGAATACCGTGAACGCCAACTTATAGGAACCGGTCTTGAGCCCTTGTTCCCTTTGTGGCGCCTGCCTACCAACGACCTGGCCCGAGAGATGATCGGCGCGGGAGTGAAATCCCGCGTCACGTGCGTCGATCCCAAGAAGCTCGCCCGCTCATTTGCCGGCAGCGAATTCGACGCAAGCTTTCTGAGCCAGTTGCCGCCGGCAGTCGATCCATGTGGTGAGAACGGCGAGTTTCACACGTTCGTTTACGACGCTCCGGTTTTCTCTCGTCGAATTGCGATTAAGAATGGCGAAGTCGTCGAGCGCGACGGGTTCGTGTTCGCCGATGTGTTCGGGAAGTAGCCGGCGAAGGGGGATTGTTAGCGCCGCTCAACCGTGTGGGCTTAGTCTGTGGTCGCTCTGAGGACCGATCTCCTTCGCCGGAAGGGGGTGGCAGAAATCCTAATGGCACCGCGCATGGCAACATCTATATACTGTCAACTGCATTACATGGAAATCCAGTCAAAGATTCCTCTCGCCGGATCCATCGTCGCTTTTGTGATCGCAGCACTTACTTTTCTTCCTGCCATCAAGGGTCAGATATTCGTTATCCCATTTGCTTTTATTCCGCTGATCGCTGGAATTGGAATCAAGCGGCGGCGGGTGTGGAGTGCCTACGGATTCGCTGTTTTTCTATTTGCACAACTGCTCCTCCTGCCAGTCATTTTTCGCCGACCGGGAAATGCCGCTGTGCGATGGACAGAAGCCGCAGCTCTAGTGGTGTTTTCCGTAGTTTTGACGCTTTTCTTTTTCGCTGTGGGCAGATGGCTCGCGGCTGAGGGATCCCCACGAGGCCGAGCCCTTCCGTGGATTGTTGTCTCAGCTCTGTGCACGCTGCCTTTTTCTTTGTGCAAGCGTTTGCGATGCCGTCAGGTTCCATGGAAAATACTCTGCTTATCGGCGATCGTATTTTGGTTCGTCGCTTTCCTAGAATTAAACCAGAACGGGGCGACATCGTTGCTTTTGTTTATCCGCTCGACCGGAGCCAGTCCTCCGTCAAGCGGATCATTGGTCTTCCAGGGGACCACATCAAGATCTCGAGGAAAGTGGTTTACCGAAATGGTATTGCGCTCAAAGAACCGTACGCAACTTACAGATTCGATTTGACGAATTCGTACAACGACAATTTTCCAAGCGAACCTGTCGATATTCCCCTTCAACCAGCAGCTCAGGAAATGCTCAGCGAAGATGTTCGGAATGGCGAAGTCGTAGTCCCTGGCGGAAAATACTTTGTTCTCAGTGACAACAGAGATAATTCGTTCGATAGCCGTTATTGGGGATTTATTGAACGCAGCGATATTATTGGTGAGCCTTTTCTGATTTATGATTCCGAAGATCAATCAACGGAAGACGCCTTGAATGGAACGGTTACCGGCTCACGCCAAGTAAGGTGGAACAGGCTATTCAAATTACTGTAGCGATTGCGCGCCACAGCTCAAAGGCTTCTCAGATCGAAGTGCTCGCATGCTTCCTCCTTCCTTACTGCCATCCTCCACCCAACGCCCGATACAACTCCACGACCGAAACCAGCTCGTCGCGCCGTAGACGCGCCAGGGCGAGCTGGCCTTGGAACAGGTTGCGCTCGGCGTCGAGCACCTGCAAATAGCTGTCGATACCGCCCTTGTATCGCAGTTTCGAAAGACGGTCCGCATCCTCAAGCGCGTTGACAAGCAACTCCTGCTGCTTCCGCTGTTCCAGGTTCTTTTCGTGGCCGATAAGCGAATCCGAAACTTCTCGAAATGCGTTTTGAATCGCTTTCCGGTAGCGTGCAACCATTTCGCGCCGAGTCGCTTCCGTGAGGTGAACATTGTTGCGAATCCGGCCCGCGTCAAAGATCGGGAGGTCTGCCGCCGGCGCCAGCGCCCACTGGCGAGCCGGCCCGGTGAATAGCGCCGATAACGATCGGCTCTGTCCGCCAAGGAAGCTTGTCAGCGAAATTTGCGGGAAGTAGAGCGCCTTGGCCGCGCCGATTTGCGCGTTTGCGGAAATCAGGGCATCTTCGGCCTCGCGGATGTCCGGCCTGCGCTCCAACAGAGCGGACGGGAGCCCGGCGGGAATCGCGGCGGGTTCAGGAAAATTGACGAGACTTCCGCCGCGCTGAATCGCCGTCGGATTTTGTCCAAGCAGCAGGCTCAGCGCGTTTTCCGTTTCGCCCTGCAGTCGTTCCGTGGCTGCAATTTGCGCCGTGGCAGTGTACAGAAGCTCCTGCGCCTGCCGCACATCCAGGCCAGTGGCAGCGCCGCGTTCGTGACGGGCTTGTATCAGCTTCAAGTTGTTTTCCGCCGTACCTCTTGTTTGCTTTGCGATCTCGATCTCACGGTCGAGTTCCAGCAAATTCAAATAATTGGTGGTGACATCGGCGATCACGGTATCTACAACCCCGTGACGGGCCTCTTCCGATGCGAGATATTCCGCGCGGCCCGATTCAGTTAGCCGGCGCAGACGGCCCCACAGATCTAGCTCCCACGAGAGCGCGAATCCCGCTTGTGTGTAGCTTGATGTGAGGTCAAGGCCGGCGGGAACAAATGTGTAGGAACCGACTGAGGAATTGCGAGTTGCGACGAATTGGCCTGTGGCGTCAAGGGATGGGAACAGAACCGACCGAGTAATTCCATATTGCGCGCGCGCTTCGAGAACGCGGTCGGCGGCGATAGCCAAATCGTTGTTGTTGACGAGCGCGGTTTTGAGCAATCCCGTCAGCGTGTCGTCGTGAAACAAATCGAAAGGCCGCAGCCCAGCGATCGATGAACTGGTTGACGCCGCGCTCGTGGGCGCGCCTTTGAACTGAGGCGGAACCGGCACTTGCGGACGCTTATAATTCGGACCCATTGCGCACGATGTAAGCAAAAGGGTTCCGAGCAAGGGGATAATCACGATGCGGGTCATTGAGAAACTCCTACAGCGTCTTCCACCACCTCCGCGCGCGTCCTCTTGCGGCGCTCGGCTAGCCGGGAGACCACCACGAAGCAGACAGGCACGACGAAGATAGCCAAGAGCGTGGCGGCGTTCATGCCGCCGAATACGGCGGTGCCAAGAGCCCGGCGGGAAGATGCTCCGGCACCAGTTGCCAGCACGAGTGGGAGGACGCCGAGGATAAATGCGAACGATGTCATCAAAATCGGGCGTAGCCGCAGCTGCGCTGCGTCAATGGCCGCCTCGATGGTGGACATCCCTTCTTCGCGCCGCTGCTTGGCGTATTCCACAATCAAAATGGCGTTCTTAGCCGCCAGGCCAATCAGCGTCACAATTCCGATTTGGGTGTAGATGTCGTAGTCGTAATGGCGAAGTAATACGGCGAGCAACGCCCCGAAGATCCCTAGCGGAACCGCCAGCAGCACGGCAAACGGGATGGACCAGCTTTCATATAGCGCCGCAAGAAACAGAAACACCAATACCGCCGCCAACCCGAAGGTGTAGCCCTCTTGTCCTTCCGCTAGCTTCTGCTGATAAACCGTGCCGGTCCACTCATAACCGTAGCCCTTGGGAAGCGTCTTGTTCGCTACCTGCTCCATTGCCGCCGCCGCCTCGCCAGAGCTATAGCCAGGCGCGGCTTGGCCGAGAATGTCGATCGCTCGATACCGGTTGTAGCGGTAGATCACCTCGGGACCACTGACCTCTTTTACGCTGACGAGCGTACCGAGCGGCGCCATATTGCCTTGAGAGCCGCGCACGTAGAACCGGTTGATGTCTTTAACACGATCCCGGTATTGCGCATCGGCCTGCATCAGAACTTTCCAGGTTCGGCCGAAGCGGTTAAAGTCGTTTACATATAAACCACCGAGAAACGTCTGCAGCGAGTCATAGACATCACTGACCGGAATGCCGAGCGTTTCCGCTTTGTCAACGTCAACGCTGACTTCGTATTCGGGGACGTTGTCTCGAAATGTGCTTACTACGTTTCCGAGCTCGGGTCGCTGGCGCGCGGCCGCCAGGAGTTCATCCGCAGTCCGGGACAGATCGGCGATGCTGCCGTTGGCGCGATCTTCGAGCATCAGTTCAAAGCCGCCTGAAGTGCCCAGACCGAGGATGGGAGGCAGCCCAAAGGCGAACGAGAACCCGTCGCGCACCTGAGAAAATCCTTGTTGCGCATGCGCCAGTATGGCTTGAAACTGAGTTTGCTTCGAGGTGCGGTCTTCCCAGGGTTTCAGCGTTCCAAAAATTGTAGCGACGTTCGAATTGTTCGTGGAAGTGACGAAATCCAGGCCGCCGAATGTGGTTACCTGCTGAACTCCAGGAGTAGAAGCGAGAATTTTTTCGATCTGTGTCGTCGTGTGCTCGTTGCGGCCGATAGAAGCGCCGTCGGGCAAGCGGACGGCGGCGAAGAAAACTCCCTGGTCTTCATCGGGGAGGAACCCGGCGGGAAGGGTTTTGAACAGAAAGCCAGCAGCCAGGTACAGCGCCGCAAGCGAAACCATGGCCAGCGCGGACCGGCGGATCAGAACACGAACGCCTGCGAGATAACGATGAGTGGTCCACTCAAAAGCTTGATTGAATCTATTGAAGAAACGCCCGAGCAATCCGCGTGTCGAACGCCTCGGCCGCAGAATTATCGCGCTGAGCGCCGGAGTGAGCGAGAGCGCGGTGAACGCCGA
>JAICLJ010000126.1 GCA_025927575.1 Bryobacteraceae bacterium
AGCGCGGATGTAGCCTCTCTCAAGCAGTTCGGTGAACTCGTAGGGAATACGTTCGCGAACAATCTCGCGGCCGGAGCGAAGCTGACGGCTTCGAATGTTCGTGCCGGCAGCAGTGCGTACGGGCCTCAGAATCTCGTCGATAGCCGGCGGGATACGTATTGGGCAACGGACGATTCGGTCAAAAACCCGGAACTGACTGTCGAATTTGCTCGGCCGATCTCGTTTAACGTCATTCGCCTGCGCGAAGACATTCGCCTTGGCCAGCGGATCGACGCCTTCGCCATCGATTTATGGAAGGACGGAGCCTGGGACCCTCTTGCTCAGAGCACAAGCATCGGAGCGTGCCGCCTCATTCGACTGGACAACGCCGTCAATGCCGGCAGATTGCGCCTGCGCATTACCAAATGTCCCGTGTGTCCGGCGCTGGCCGAGTTCGGGGTGTTCGCCGAAGCGTGAGTGAGCGATCAGCTGCAATAGCTGGTGCGGATGAGAGGCATGTCGACCAGGCTGCGATCCGATTCAGGTTTGCTTCCCACAAACATTCCGAAGAACTTCTTCCGCTGTGGGCCACTATTCTGGTGGTGATCAACGAGCAAATTGATAACGTGCACGTCAACGATCTGAACCGGCTGGTTCAGGAACTGCTTCGGGGCGGACCCCGCCGGAGCATCTTTAGTGTTTGGGAGATGGAATTCCTGCTCGATATGGAGACATGCCGGATTCGCAAGACTTCCCGCGAAAATCTCCTGAGGCGCTACCAGCGCGCGGTTCAAAAAAGCTGCGCGGCAAGCGGAGCGATTCCCACGCTTTCCGCTTTCGTCGCCGTGGAACGATCGCGGCGATGTCGGCGGGAATTGCACTAAACACAGCCGCTCAGCCTCCACCCGATTCCGCGCTACGCTATCCTCAATAAGAGAAACGGGGAGACGTTCATGGCCGACGCCAAGCCAGCGCGCCTGGTATTTTGCGTCAAATTGAAAAAGGAGCTACCGGGACTAAACGAGGCGCCCTTCGATAGCCATCCGCTGGGGCAGCGTATTTACGACAATGTTTCAGAGGAAGCATGGAAGATGTGGGTGGACCAGATGAAGATGATTATGAACGAGTATCGTCTGGATCTGAGCACTCCCGAAGCTCAGGAGTTCCTTCTGCAACAGATGGACGCGTATTTCTTTGGCGAGGGGGCCGCGCATCCCCCCGGTTACATCGATCCCACACACTAGTCTATTTTCGTCCCGCGCTTCGGTCTGCACGGGAATGCTCGGGAGCACGTCCAAGTCGGTGTTGAAGTTTTTCGTCGTTTTTCTACTGGCGACAGGGTTTTGCCTTGCCGCCGATCCGGGTGTCGCGGCTTTGGCCCGCGCTGCAGACAAGGCGCGAAATTCGGGGCAGGTGGTCCGTGCGTATTTGCTTTACGCCGAAGCGGCCGCCCGCGATCCTCACAACGAAAGTTATCGCGAAAACCGGAATGCCCTGAAGCCCTTGGCCGATCTGCTCAGCAAGGCGGGAGTTCAGAGCGTACCGAACCGGGCGGAACTGCTGGCTAGCGTGACTCCGGAGAGCGAACAGCAGCCGATTGACCGGCTGACGGCGGAAGAACGACAGAAGCAGAGTGAATTGCAGCCGCCACCCAAGCTGGATGTGACTGCGTCGCGGCACGATTTCCATCTTCGCGGTGAAGGAAAGAAGATTTTCGACACTGTCACACAGGCCTACGGCGTGGGTCTGGTTTTCGATCCCCTGTTCCAGTCGCAGCCGAATGTACAGTTCGACGTGCAGGACGTCGACTTCAAAACCGCCATGAAGGCCCTCACTGCGGCAACGAACACTTTCATTTTTCCGATTTCGAACCACGCGATCTTTGTGGCGGCCGACACCTTGCAAAAACGGGAGGAATACGAGCCCCAAATTTCGATGACTGTTCCGCTGCCTAATACGACCGACCCAAAGGAAGTGACCGAAGCGGCGAACGCCGTGCGCCTGATCTTTAATCTCCGCCACGTTTCATACGATTCGAGTAACCGGTCCATCATCATCCGCGACCGGCTCTCACGAGCGCGCTCGGCTCAGGTGCTGCTTGAGTCACTGATCCATCCTCGAGCCCAGGTGGCGCTGGAGGTGCAGATCCTGACGCTCGACCATCAGTCTACGCTTCACTACGGTCTTTCTCTTCCAACCAGCTTTCCCATCGTGAATCTGGGAGGGCTGAGCTCGAAACAGATCATAACGTCAATTCCGCAAGGCTTCGTCAATTTCCTCACCTTTGGCGGCGGCGCCACTCTATTTGGCATCGGTCTTACCGACGCTCAAGCTTTTGCAATGGCGTCCAAGGCGTGGACCCGGAACATCTACGACGCGACCGTGGTCGTTTCGAGCGGCGAGACCGCCAATCTCCACATCGGGGACAAATACCCCATCGCCACGTCGCTCTATACCGGCGCTTCCCAACTCGCTAGCCCGCTCTATGCGCCGGCGCCTGAAATCCAGCAGGTGGATTTGGGAATCGTGCTGAAGCTGAAGCCGCAGTTGCATTCTGACGGTGACGTATCACTGGATGTGGAAGCGCAGTATCAGGCGCTGGGAACCCTGACGTTCAACACGGTGCCGGAGATTCTGGACCGCGAGTTCAAGGGATCGGTCCGGCTTCACGTCGGCCAGTGGGCGGTTCTTGCCGGTCTGGACACGCAGACCTCGACTGAGTCGCACACCGGACTGCCCGGTCTGGCGGAGGTCCCCGGTTTGCGCGAAGTGTTAAGCGAGGTGAACCGCAGCCACATGAACTCGCAAACCCTGGTGCTGCTGAAGCCGCACATTCTTAGAGATAAGCCGCTGATCGACGGTCCCGAATACTACTACGGCAGCAGTTTCGGCCGTAAAGTGCTGCTCTGAACAAGCCATCCTCGGAACCGGTTCCCGCGGTTGCGAGAATGGAAATTGGCGCATGCAAAGCGCTCACACTTTTTCATGTTGCAACTGACCGGGGCCGGCAAACGATTCGGCCCGAAACTTCTGTTTGAAAATCTTGACTGGCTGATTACGGCGAAGGAACGTGCCGGCATTGTCGGTGGCAATGGCACGGGCAAGACCACACTGCTGAAAACGATCGCCGGGATGGAATCGCTCGACTACGGTTCAATCACCGCGATGAAGGGCCTCGAAGTCGGCTACCTTCCGCAGGACGGCCTCCACGTCAGTGGGCGAACGGTTTTTGCCGAATGCCTCGGTGTCTTCGAATCGCTGCAGCAGATGGAGCGGGAACTCGAAGCGCTTACTGTCAAAATGGGCGAAGTCGACCCGGCCGGCGCCGAATACGAGCAGATCGCGGACCGGTTCGCACACCTCGGCCATGAGTTCCGCACGCGCGATGGCTACGCGCTGGAGGCGCAAGCGGGGACTGTCCTCGGCGGCCTTGGCTTCCCCAAGGACGATTGGAACCGGCTGACCGAAGAGTTTTCAGGCGGCTGGCAGATGCGAATCGCGCTTGCAAAGCTGCTGCTGCAGAGGCCCAACCTGCTGCTGCTCGACGAGCCCACGAATCACCTGGATCTAGAAGCCCGGAACTGGCTTGAGCAATACCTGACGAGCTACGAGAATGCTTATATTCTGATTTCGCATGACCGCTATTTTCTGGATGTCACGGTCCGCAAAATCGTCGAGGTATGGAACAAGCAGGTGTACTTCTATCACGGCAATTACGAGAAGTACCTGCAGCAGAAGACGGAGCGTCGCACTCAACTCGAGGCCGCCTATAAGAATCAACGGGACAAAATCCAACAGCTTGAGGCGTTCATTAGCCGTTTCCGCTATCAGGCGACCAAGGCCAAACAGGTCCAGAGCCGTATCAAAGAACTCGATAAGATCGAACGAATCGAGCTGCCGCCCGAAGAGAAAACAATTCACTTCACCTTTCCGCAGCCCAAGCCGAGCGGGCGCATCGTCGCGGAATGCAAAGACGTCTCCAAGCTATATGGCGAAAAGCTCGTCTTTCAGGACGCCAGCTTCGTGATCGAACGCGGCGACCGCATCGCGCTGGTCGGTGTGAATGGGGCGGGGAAGTCGACTCTAATCAAGCTGCTGGCGGGAACCGAACCGCTGACGTCGGGCGAATATACGCTTGGGCACAACGTCGGCGTCGACTATTTCGCGCAGGATCAATATAAGGTTCTTGATCCGGAGTCCCGAATGCTCGACGACCTGAGCGAAGCGGCGCCACGCAGCACCCAGGTCGAGCTGCGAAGTCTGCTGGGCTGCTTTCTGTTCAGCGAAGATGACGTTTTCAAGAAAATCGGAGTGCTGTCGGGAGGCGAGCGCAACCGCTACGCACTGGCACGGATGCTCCTGCGCCCGTCGAATTTCCTGCTTCTCGATGAGCCGACCAATCACCTGGATATGCGCGCGAAAGACGTGCTTCTCGATTCTCTGAAGGATTTCAACGGCACGGTGGTTTTCGTATCGCACGATCGTTACTTCCTTGAAAATCTCGCAACGCGCATTTTCGAGATCGGCGGTGGCGAAGTGCGCGTATTTCCGGGAAATTATGAAGATTACCTGTGGCGCAAGCAGGGCGGCGCGGAGCAGTCGCCAACGCTGGACGACGTGCTGATTGGGACACCTCCCGCGGAACCGGTCCCCATTAGGGCGCCCGAGCCCGCTTCCCAGCCGGCGAAGCGCATCAATCCGATGAAGCTAAAGCAGATGCAGGACCGCGCGCGAGAACTGGAGGGCCGCATCGCCGAATTGGAAGCGGCGATCCGCCGGATCGAGGATTCGCTCGCGAACTTTGTGAGCGCCGAGGAATCGGCCCGGCTGTCGGGGCAACTCGGCGAACAACGCTCTCACTTAGACGAAACAATGGCGGAATGGGAACAGATCAGCGAGCAGATCGAAGCGATTGCGTAGGTGGTGGCAGATCACCGAATCGTAAGTGAACCGCTCCGCCGACGGAGGCCGCCGGCTCGAAAAAGCTGATTCGCCGCCAACGGACAGACATTTCCATACGTCTAAGCCCTCGAACAGGAGAAATCTAATGTTTCGACCAACGTTGTGGATGGCGAGCGCTATCATTTTCGGGCTGATTCCCGCGCGCCTCGCGGCGCAGGCGCCGGCGGCGAATGCCCATGGTTGCGAGGCGCGCCAGAATAATCACGACGATAGATTTACTTACGCTGAATCCCGCGATCAGGCGCTCAGTCCGGCGTCGCTCGAGAAAATTCATCCAAGCCCAAACGGCGGAGCCGTTGTCCACGGCTGGCAGAAGAACACGGTGCTGGTTCGTTCGTGTATCCATGCCACCGGAAGCAGTGAAAGCGATGCGCGATCGCTCGCGTCGCAGATCACGGCTGTGCGAGGGGCAGGGGACATTGAGCCCGACGGGCCCAAATCGGACCGGCAGCGGCACTGGGATGTATCGTATGAAATCTGGTTGCCGCAGCGATCCAATCTGGACGTCGGCACGGTGAACGGCGGCGTCACCATTCAGGAAGTACAAGGTGAAATCAGGGCAAATACGGTAAATGGCGGCGTGAACCTCGAGCGACTGGCGGGCGATGTGAAGGGCTCCACCGTGAACGGCGGCTTGCGTGTAGTGCTTGCGGGTGACCGCTGGGATGGCGCCGGACTGCATCTCTCGAGCACAAATGGCGGAATTACCGTGGGCATGCCGGCCAGTTACTCGGCGACCGTCGAGACCTCGACGGTGAACGGCGGCATCCAGTGTGACTTTCCCGTTACGGTGCAGGGGAGGCTCAATAAACACATGTCGTTCCAACTCGGGAATGGCGGCACGGCAATACGGGCCTCTACGGTGAACGGAGGCATTATCTTCAAGCGGCGCGCTTGAATGCGGATGGAGAATTGCCCGGACACGGCGCCGCCGCACATGAGCCCTCGGTTAGCTAACGTGGGGCGGATCTCCCGTTTAGTTAAACACGAAAATCGTGTACACTGATTTCGTATGAAAAATGTCACTCTCAGCGCAGACGAAGATCTTATCGAGCGCGCTCGGACCGTAGCTCATTCGCAGCATAAGACACTCAATGCTGCATTTCGCGAGTGGCTTGAGCAGTATGCATCTCAAACCGGTTCGGCCCAGGCGTTCGACGCTCTGATGACCCGGTTGACACACGTTAGAGCAGGCGGCAAGTTCTCTCGAGATGAGATGAATGAGCGGTAGATTCTTTCTCGATACAAACGTTTTCGTTTACGCTTTCGACAGCAACTCTCCGGAAAAGGCCGCCACCGCCAAGGCACTTATTCGCGAAGGCCTGACAAAAGAGATCGGGATCATCAGCTATCAGGTGATCCAGGAGTTCCTTAACGTTGCTCTTCGACGATTTAAAAAGCCAATGACGACGGTTGAGGCAGAGAGCTTTCTTGGCTTGGTCCTCCGTCCTATGTGCTCTGTGCAAAGCTCGCATTCCCTGTACGGTCGCGCGTTGGCCATTCGCGATCGATATCGCTTGAGTTGGTGGGATTCGCTGATTATCGCAAGCGCTATTGAAGGCCGGTGCGCGAGGTTGTACACGGAGGATTTGCAGAACGGCCTGGTCATTGAACAGTTGATTATTGAAAACCCTTTTCGGCCTTCCTGCTGAACTTACCGGATCACATCGACTTCCAAAAAGCTCGGTTCTTCTCGCGAGTGGTAGACGCGCTCGGTCGCCGTCTTGAAGTCCGCCGGTTTGGCGGTTGGAATATTTGTAAATGTCTGGGGATCGCGATCCACCAGCGGGAACCAGGAACTCTGCACCTGCACCATGATTCGGTGGCCGCGTCGAAAGCAGTGATTGACATCGGGCATCTGGAAGTGAATCTCTTCAGTTTTGCCCGGCGCGAATGGTTCCGGGTGTTCAAAGCTGTGCCGGAATTTTCCGCGGAACGGTTCGCCTCGAACCAGTTGCTCGTATCCCCCCATCTTGACGCCTGTCGGATTCGGATCGGGATCGGGATAATTGTCCGGATAGACATCGATCAGCTTCACGATGAAATCCGAGTCAGTCCCGGTTGTCGAGACGTGAAGTGTGGGCGCGACTGGACCGGCAATCGTGACATCGGAATCGAGGGGTGCGGTTTCGTAGGTCAACACGTCCGTTCGGCGGGAGGCGAAGCGCTGGTCGCCGTCCATGTAAGGGCGAGCCATGCCGAGGCTGATCTTGTTGTAATAGGGAACCGGCTTCTTAGGATCGCTTACGTATTCATCGAAGCCTTCGTTTGCCGTGGGCGCATCGAAGCTCAATTTCCCGCCGCTGTGAAGGTAAATGCGTTCGGCCTTCGTCTGCTGCGGAGGCCACTGCTCGTATCGTTTCCATTGATTTTTCCCGGTTTCAAACATGTAGGCGGCAGGCAGATGCGGGTCGCCTTCTCCCTTCAGGTACTGCTTGAAGAAGGGAAGTTCCATGTTGTCGCGGAAGAACTGGCCCGTATTGGACGCAAAGTTGATGTCACCCAGGTGATTGCCGGCGGTGTACGACCAGCCTCCGTGATACCAGGGACCCATCACAATGGTGTTGCCAGCGCCTGGGCTTGTCGATTTAATCGCTCGATATGTTTTGAGCGTACCGGAAAGATCTTCGGCATCGAACCATCCGCCCACTACGAGTACCGCGGGCTTGATGTTTTTCAGATGTGGGAGGATGTCGCGCTTCTTCCAGTAATCGCCATAATTCGGATGTGCGACCTGATCGCTCCAGTAGGAATTTTCATATTTGAAGTACTTCTCGTCCGAGTTCGAGAGCGGTCCCAGGTCGCGGTAGAACTTATACCCGTCTTCCGTGCCGTAATCGAATCCGGGTTTGTCCTTCGACTCCTTCGGATGAATATGGGGATAGAAGTTTCTGTAAAACCCGAAGTTGGCAGCCAGGAAAAAGGCGCCGTTGTGATAGGCGTCGTCTCCCATATAGAGGTCGGCGATTGGCGCCTGCGGAGACGCCGCGACTAGCGCCGGATGCGCGTTGATGAGCCCGGCTGAAGTATAGAAGCCGGGGTACGACACTCCCACCATCCCAACTTTCCCGTTGTTATCCGGCACATGATGAATCAGCCAGTCGATCGTGTCATAGGTATCCGTGCTTTCGTCCACATCGTTTGGGCCGCTCGTCGTGTCCTTCTCCGGGGTCATTTCCAGCCAGACGCCTTCCGACATCCAGCGACCGCGGACGTCCTGGTAGACAAAGATAAAACCATCCCGCTCGAACTCTTCGCCGGGAAAAAGCGTTTTCGGATAGTTGTCGGCGCCGTATGGCTCGACACCGTAGGGCGTTCGCGTCATGAGAATCGGATATGTTTTCGAGGTGTCTTTCGGAACATATACCGATGTGAACAAGCGCTTACCGTCGCGCATCGGGATGCGGAGTTCGTATTTTGTATAGTGTGCCCGCACATCGAAATGGGTTTCGGCCGCGGGCAAAGGCGCTATGCCGCTAAGCAGCGCAACAGCAAACAACAGAAAACGCATCTCCTCATCTTAAGGAAGTTGCTCCCAGCGGCGATATGATTCGCTATACTCCGAATAAAAGGCGAACAGAACGGCCGTGCTCGATATAGATCAACAGCTCGCCCAGTTAAGGCGCCGGATTTCCCGCATTGACGCGAAATACAAATTGCGCAATCGACTCACGGGCCCGGAGTTGCCAGAGCCCGCGACTCGCTCCCGGTTTTTCATCGAGGAGTGGGCCCAGGGCGAGGTTGTGAGCAATGAGCACGGCCCGCACTTTCAGATGGAGAAGCTGTATGAATCGCACAGGCGGCACGGCTCGGCGGATATCGGCGCATTACGTGAGCTGCCGGACAATCTTCTGGACACGCTGGGAGGTGGGACAATTCCGCCCGCTGCGCCCGGCCGCTGGGCTTTTCTCGATACCGAGACCACTGGCCTCGCGGGCGGATCCGGGACGTATGCGTTCCTTATAGGTGTCGGCAGTATCACGCCCGAAGGCTTCCGCGTCCGGCAATTTTTCATGCGGGAGTACGCGGAAGAACGAAGCCTGCTGAGCGCGCTGACTCAATACCTGGAGCGGTTCGACGTCCTCATTACGTACAACGGCAAGACCTACGATCAGCCGCTACTCGAGACGCGCTATCGGATGATCCGCCAGAAGCCGCCGTTCGGGCGGCTGCAACATTTGGACCTTCTGCACGGGGCGCGGCGGCTCTGGAAGCTGCGTTTCGCGAATTGCCGGCTCACTCATCTCGAAAATCAGGTGTTGGGGGTCGAGCGCGAGGGTGATCTTCCGGGCGAGATGATTCCCTACGTGTATTTCGAATATTTGCGATCCAACGAGGCGCAACGGCTGGTTCCCATCTTTCATCACAACGCCCTCGACATATTGACGCTCGGTTGCCTGACGGCACTGGTGCCCGCGGCCTTTCGCGCGACCGATGCCGAGTCGCTCGCGACGCTCGGCTTGCGGCGCGGAGAAGAATACCTGGGCATTGCCCGATGGTTGTTGGCAGCGGAGCAGACCGAACGAGGCCTCGACCTGTTAAAGCGGGCCGTCGATGCCGGATTGCCGGACTCGCTTCTGTTCGAGACTTTATGGAATATTGGCCGAATCGAGAAAAAGCTCGACCGAACCGCATCTGCGCTTCACATTTTCACCGAGCTCGCGAGCTGCCGCAATCCGCATCGCGTGGATGCGCTCTCAGCGCTTGCGAAGCATTTCGAACACCAGGAGCGAAATTTCCGGATTGCGCTGGAGTTTACCGAACAGGCATTGGCTTGCGCGCCTTCGGACGATCTTCGGCGTCGAGCGAGCCGGCTGCAGGCGAAGCTCAGCAAGCCGAGGCCGAGGCGGCTGTTATAGCGCGTGATGGTGGATCTGCCCCAACGGCAAGGGGTGGCCGCAATTTTGGCTTAATTGGGCTAAGCGCCGTAAGCACGCGGCTTTGCGATAATGGCACAAGTGTAATCCACTCAGGCGCTTAAAGTACGCTTTGCGTCTCCGCAAATAATTAGGAACTTTACTATTTCGTTCTGAATCAAAACGGATGTGCGAATGGACCGGCGCGAGAGGTTCTATGAAGAAAGCGTCCGAGCGCTGGCGCAAACCATGCCTCGGTTCGAGGCCGAGTTCGCCGAGCTCTCTTTGAACCTGGCGCTCACCTATGACGTGCAGCATTCGTTTTTGTTAAAGAGCATGTGCCGATTCGGGTTGGCAAAGTCGAGCTTCAATGTGCTGATGCTACTCCGCCGCGGCCCGGAAGAGGGGATGCAACTCAGCGAAATCGGGGAACTGCTCATCACGAGCAGAGCGAACATCACCGGACTCATCGACCACCTGGAGCATAAGGGTCTGGTGACGCGCGTTGTGGACAGCCACGACCGCCGGGTGCGGCTCGCTCGGATAACAAAGAGTGGTGAAGCTTTGATCGAGAAGGCCATCCCTCTTCACAACAGGCAGTGCTCCCTGCTGATGGGACACTTAACTCCAGCGGAGAGGCAGACCCTGCGGGAACTTCTGAAAAAAATTAGACAGAGTCCCGCGCTGGCGGAAGCCGAAAATTTTGAATTGGCTCCCGTAGGCGTGAACGAGGACTAAAGACTAAAGAAGATATGGCTAGTTTACAGCAAGAGGACGACCGAAACGCGGTGCAGGAAGATATTAGAGAGGACCGGAAGCCGGACCGGGAAGATGAGGACCAGAGCGGTAATCCGCAGAATAAGAAGCGGCTCCGCCTCATCGTGTTCGCCGTGTTGATCCTCGCTGCGATTGCTGCCATTCCGATTTACAACTACTACACATCGCGCGAGTCGACCGACGATGCGCAAATAAACGGCCACATCGTTCCGATCAGTCCCCGCATTGCCGGCACGGTGATCGCCGTTCTGGTTGAGGACAACCAGTACGTGACGGCCGGAACGGAACTAGTAAGACTCGATCCAGCCGATTACAAAGTGGCTCTCGACAAAGCTAAAGCCGATCTTGCGGACGCGGAGGCGCAAATGCTTGAAGCTGAAAGCAACGTTCCGATCACCAGTATCGAGACGTCGAGCCAGATCAAAACAACGAGCGCGGCCGTGATTGAGGCACGTGCCGGGGTTACATCGGCTCAACAGCAGGTGAATGCGGCGAATGCGCGTCTGGCCTCGGCCAAAGCGAAAGTTGCGGAAGCGCAGGCCAATAGCGAGAAAGCACAAAAGGATCTGGTCCGGTTTAAGACTCTTGTCGACAAAGATGAGATTTCCAAGCAGCAGTATGATTCGGCGGTTGCCGCGGCTCAGGCGATGGCGGCCCAGGTCGACACCGTACAGGCCGGAGTGACGGAAGCTCTGCACAATGTGGATGTGGCGAAAGCAAAGCTTGGCCAGGCACACGCTCGTTTAAACTCGGCGCAGGTGGGCCAGAGGCAAAGCCAGCAGAGCGCGCCGAAACAGCAGGCCGCCATTGAAGCCCGTTACAAGGCAGCCCAAGCCGCGGTGCAGCAGAAGCAGACCGCCATCGAACAAGCTAACCTGAATTTGGGCTACACGGCCATGCGAGCGCCCGTGAGCGGACTGGTTAGCAAGAAGAATGCCGAACCGGGCATGATTGTAGCGCCGGGGCAGGAGTTAATGGCCCTGGTGCCGCTCGACGACATCTGGGTGACCGCGAATTTCAAGGAAACTCAACTGAACCGGATGCGCGTGGGCCAGCAGGTTGAAATCGATGTGGATGCTTACGGCGGCCGCACGTATCGCGGGCATATCGACAGCATTGCCGCCGCTTCGGGCGCTAAGTTTAGCTTATTGCCCCCTGAAAACGCGACCGGGAACTATGTCAAAGTGGTTCAGCGCGTGCCTGTTAAGATCGTGCTCGACCCGGGACAAAACCAGGACCACACTCTCCGGCCGGGGATGTCGGTCGTGCCAACTGTCCTGCTCAATTCGAAGTAACGGCGGCGAGATCCATTCAAGCAGCAAAGCTCCCCGCTCATCCGGAACCCGCGCGCTGCTTCAAGGCTTGCATGAACACTGTATGCTGTTCTTTGATCCGCCGCCGGATCACAGGAGAGTTCTCTACTAGTTCGTATGCGACGACTCCAGCCGGTAATCTGGGCAAAAGGGACGTTTCTTTCTCCGCAATATCTCCAGTCCCAGGATATTTTCCACGAGGATCTGCTCCAGTTTCGAGTCGATTCTCTCAATTTCCATCCTTGGGGATTTAAGACGATTGAGATCAATCGGGAAGCGCTGGCCGGCGGCGATCTGGCAATTGATTCCGCGTCCGGTATTTTCCCCGATGGGCTAGTCTTCGAAATTCCGCGCGCCGACCCGGCTCCGGCTGCTAAACCGCTCGCCTCCTATTTCGAGCAGGGAAAGGCTACGATCGAGGTTTTTCTGGCGGTGCCGGCCTGGCGTTACGGCTATGTCAACGTGGCGACGGACGGCCCGGATGCAGACACACGATATTCGGCCGAGGTCCGCATGCTGCGCGATGAAAACGCCGCTCAGATTGAGCGCCCGGTGCAGCTCGCTCGGAAAAATTTCCGTTTGCTCGTCGATTCCGAAGCCCGGGAAGGAACGCCCGCCATCAAAATCGCACGCGTAGAGCGTACCGACAGCGGCCTGCTGAGACCGGTCCCAGACTTTGTGCCACCGCTGCTGGATATTGCCGCAAGCGAATATCTGATGTCCATTCTGCGGAGGCTGCTCGAAATCCTGACGGCGAAAAGTACGGCTCTTGCCGGAATGAGGCGTCAAAAAAATCAGGGCCTTGCGGACTTCACGGCCTCCGATATCGCAAATTTCTGGCTTCTGTATACGGTGAATACATTTCTGCCTCCACTGCGGCATATCTTCGAAACGCGCAGGGGGCATCCCGAAATGTTGTATGCATCGCTTTCGTCCCTTGCCGGTTCGCTCACAACCTTTTCGACCAAGACGTTCCCGCGCGATATCCCTTTGTATAACCATCGCGACTTGGGAACCTGCTTTCGGGAGCTCGACGAGAAACTTCGTTTTCTGCTCGAGACGGTCATCCCGAGCAATTTCGCTTCGCTCCCATTGAAGTTGACGCACCCGTCGATCCACGCGGTCTCTATCGACGATGACAAGTATCTGCTGAACACGAAGATGTATCTCGCGGTGAATGCGGAAATGCCGGAAGCCGAGCTCATTATGAAAGCTCCGCAGCTAATCAAAGCCTGCTCCGCAAATCATCTTGAGCATCTGGTCCGGCAGGCTCTTCCCGGATTGCCGCTGCGCCATGTGCCGATTCCTCCGAGTTCCATCCCAATCAAATTGAACTATCAGTATTTTTCGATTAACCAGACCGGTCCTGCCTGGGAAGCGGTCCTGCGCGCGCGGAATTTCGCCGCGTATGTTCCCTCGGAATTTCACGCTCCGCAACTGGAACTGATTGTGATTTTGCCCTGATCTTTGGAACCGCCGGCACAACCGTGTAGGTGAGTCCCCCCGGCAACCCGCTGATAATCAAACAATTCGCGCACAAAATACTCGCCGTATATGCGCACAGATTCCCCGTCTTGGGCTGCATGCGGAAAATCCGAGAAATTGGGCTTCTTAAACCTCAAATCTGATAGCATATTCTGCTATCATCCAATGGTGGCAAAACACGATAAGACCCTGGAGGATGTGCTTAAAAAGAAAGCAAATATCCCCTGGTCCGATATCGAATCGATGCTTAAACATTACGGAGCGGAAGTCAGCGAAGGACGCGGGTCTCGAGTGCGCGTGGCGCTCAACGGTGTTCGAGCCGTCTTTCATCGGCCCCACCCGGAAAAGGAGACCGACAGAGGAGCGGTGGGATCGGTCCGCCGATTTCTCGAGGAAGCCGGCATCCCGCCGGAGGGAGGAAAGCAGTGACGTACAAAGGCTACGAGGGCGTGGTGAAATTTGACGAAGAGGCCCGCATCTTCCACGGCGAGGTGATCAGCACGCGGGATGTGATCACGTTTCAAGGGAGTACCGTAGACGAGCTGGAGCAAGCGTTTCGCGATTCGATCGATGATTATCTGGCATTCTGCGTCCAACGCGGAGAAGAGCCTGAAAAGCCGTTTTCCGGAAACGTGCTGTTGCGCGTGAGCCCAGAGATCCACAAAGAAATCACCCTCGCTGCACGCCGTGAAGGCAAGAGCGTGAACGCCTATATCGTCGAGAAACTGAGGACGAAGAAGCCGCGCTCAGCCGCCTGAGCAGCGGAATGAGGGCGATATGGTGATCCGGATAGCGAGTATGTCCGCGCTCGCCCGCTCGTTCTCTACGCGCACTGGTAAGCGGTGAAACGCCTGAGCGAAATCATCAAAGTCGAAAAGCGCATCGACTGCCAGCTCACGGCGCTGTCCAACCAGCCCGATGAAATGGACAAGCTAGAAACAGCATGACCAAACGCTTTTCATGATCGGCGACTGGAATCACGCCTGGCCGGCGTTCGAGCAGCGCTTGCTCGCGCATGGGATCACGGTGCTGATCGACGTGCGATCCCGGCCTCGCGCGCTTCGCCGCGTTCAATCAGGGCCGTGATGGCGAAGATAACTCATATAATCCAAAAGCGGGTCCAGCCCCATCGATTTCACGAGGTTCCCACAGGCATCATCGATAGCTGCCTGAAAGTCGTTCAGTCGTGAAAACTTTGGCTTGCTCGGTTCCTCGATTTGCGGCAATCGTTCGTGTATCTCGGTCAGGTAACCGCGCAGAGTGGGAGCTTTTCGTGGGTGTCTATCTAGCGTCGTTTTCAATTCCCAATGGGCGCATTCGTGACCGCGAAATAGAAGGTGTACGTCGTCAAGGACATGCCTGCCCTTCCTTTTAGACTCCAGGTCAGCTCGCCACGCAAGGTCAGCTCGCAACTGTGCAATTTGGCCCTCGAACTCTTGTAGGTCC
>JAICLJ010000024.1 GCA_025927575.1 Bryobacteraceae bacterium
CGAGCGCGCGTTTGGCCATGGTCTGCCCGCGGACGTCGCTGAAGTCGGGATCGTCGGTTCCAGCCGCTGCGAAATCGGAAATATTAGGTGGCGTTGCGGCGAAGCCGGCAGGCTCCTTCAGGAATTGAACCACCTCGCTCAGATGCCGCAATCCGAATACGGAAACACCCTCCGCAACGGATGCTTCCGCGGCATTTTCAAGCGGAACCAGGAGATTGCGTATGCCGCGCTGGGCCGCGCAGACGGCGATGGACAGCGCGCCGCGGACAGGCCTTAGACTGCCGTCGAGCGATAGCTCGCCCACCAGAAGATAATCGTCCGTACGCGCGACTTCACCCATCGCGCCCAGAATCGCGGTAGCCATCGGCAGGTCGAATCCGGCGCCTTCCTTACGGACATTTGCCGGAGCCAGGTTGATCGTGACCGAACGCGTGGGATAGCCGAAGCCGGAGTTGATGAGGGCCGATTTGATGCGTTCACGGCTTTCCTTCACTGCCGTATCGGGCATGCCCACCGTGATGAAGTCGCGCTGCGTCCCGGACGGATACATGTCCACCTCGACGTCGATCATGTGCGCGTCGATACCGTAAACGGCTGCGCTCCGGGTGCGAAAGAGTGCCACGAGAGATAGTCGCGGGCCGCGCATATTCCTCTCAGCCGGAAAGGAATATGGTGCGGCGGCACGGGGCCCCAAACGTGGCCGAACCCCTGGTTTTTACGCGTTGAGAATGGGGACGGACCCCACGGCGTGCACCTGGAGTTTCTCTCAAACTGAACGAGTATTCTAGAACCCATGGTTTCTCCAGAGACAGCAAATACATGGGTTTCAACGGTATCTGTTATTGCGGCCGGCTCCGCAGCACTTCTTGGCATTCCAGCAGCTATCGCGGTTTCGTATACACACTTTGGCCGAGCTTCTCGACGCTCGACAATCGTCAAGTTTGCAACTGACCGCTTGGCTTACTGGGAACACAGAGCACAGCTATTATTGACGGCTTATCCAGAGCGGGCGCAGGAACTGAATTCCGAACTAAGGGAAGCGACTCAAAGGATTGAAGCTGACGCGAGCGATCAACTGAAGCATCTTGAGTGGCCAGAGGGTTCGTTTACGGAGCCACGTTGGTTAGTGATGATTGGGAAGGTCTCACTTTTCACTCTTTCTGGCATATGTTTCATCATGGCTTTAATTCCGGCCATGCTGATCATAACCAATCCTAGTGACACTCCCCTGAAACAACAGTTGACGGGAGCCCGGCTGGTTGCCCATTGGGCACAGTTCGTTATTATTGAGTTCGGTTTGATTGCGGGGGGCGTCATGGCACGAGTTGCACGAATGACTGATCGGCCCGATGAACCCCCAATTTCCCATCTCTGAGGACGCGGTTTGCAATTTCGTTAGTTTACATTTCTGGTTTTCGAGCCTTGAACCTGTCGAGATTCGCCGCGGCGAAGTGACACAGCCGGTAGACGAACACGTACCGGACTGAAGACTTCTCAGTCGGAGCCGGGAGGCTGTAGGGCAGAGCAGAGAATAGCCAACTCATCCCCGCCAGAGCACAATACGGCTTCTGATGGGGATGAGTTGGCTGAAACGATTGATCGGGCGCACACCCTCTCCACGGATGAGGTAGGCTTTCCCTTAGGGTTCGGATGAGGTTCTTCGCTCTGCTGCTGTCGTTCGCGCCGTTCGTCTGCCTTGCCGGAGCGAGTGGCTTGTCCGCCGGCTATCTTGGACGGGATGTTTGCGCCGGCTGTCACAAGGAGATTTCGGAGACGCAGTCACATACGGCCATGGCGCAAACCTGGCAGGGCGCCGGCACAAAACAGTTGCCCGTGCACTACTCCGAATCCTATGCGGAAGGGCCCGATCCGTCGATTGTTTATCAGGTACGACGAACCGCTCACGGCTTCGACTACGAAGTGAAGATGCCCGGCCGGCAGGCGATCGATTTCCCCATCGAGACCACGATGGGGGGCAAGCGGCACGGTATCAGCTTTCTCTTTCGTGTGCCGGATATTGGCGGGCTCAAATTGAATCGCGCTCCTCTGGTCGAGGGCCGCTACCTGCACTATGCTCCGGCGAACCGGCTGGAGCTTTCGCCGGGATTCGCGAAAGAAAAACCCGCGACTTACGAAACCGCTTTCGGCCGAGTCCTCAGTCCGCAATTCGAGCGCAAATGTGTCACCTGCCATGGGCAGCCGCGCACACGTGGGACGCATGTTGATGTGGGCGTTACCTGCGAAAGCTGCCATGGCCCCGGGCAGGCGCATCTGTCGGCTCTGGCGAAGAAGTCAAGAGATTTGGCGATTCTGAATCCGAAGAAGCTCGCCGCGGCCGAACAGATGCGACCGTGTGCTCAGTGCCACTCGGGCTTTAGCGTCGTGCAGGACCCTCTGCCGGACGATCTGCTTATCTCCGATCAGGTCACCGCGCTGAAGAACAGCGAGTGCTGGCAGCAGAGTGGCGGCCAGATCGCTTGTACCAACTGTCACGACCCGCACGAGGACGCTTCGCGCGCCCTCCTGGTGGCCCGGTCAGAGAACACCTGTCTGCACTGCCACGCCGCGGGCGCGGTGAACCATGCGAGCCTATGCCCGGTGAACCGGCAAACAGGCTGTGTCGGATGCCACATGCCGGACGCGAAAAAGAGTCCGCTGCTGGTTGCCGATCACTGGATACGCGTCCATCCTGAACAACACACCAAATCGCCGGCCGTTGAGGCCGCATGGCGCAGTAAGGTTATGCCGAAGTACCTGTTCTTGCGTAAGATCGCAGTGGGCGACAGAGGCAGCGCCACGGCGATTCGCGAGCAGCTTGCATCCGGCGCTTCTTTCTTTGAGCTTGCACGCTCCAATTCCGTCGACAAGAGTTCCTCCATCAATGGAGGATTTCTCGGCGATTTAACCGCGAATGAGCTGGACCCCTCCTGGGCGAAGGCTGCTCTTACCCTCCTGCCCGGTGAGATTTCGCCGGTTGTTTCGAGCGGCGACCAGTACCTCATCCTGCAGCGTTTGCCACGAAATTTTCGAGAAGAGGCCGAAGCTCGATTCAACAAAGCCATGGAACTCCGCGCCGAAGGTAAGCGCCAGCAATCGGCAAACGAGCTTCTTGAAGCTCTTAAAATTTATCCTCACTTACTGCGCGCCCTGACATATCTGGGAATTACCTATGGCGAGGCGGGCAACCCGCAAACGAGTGAGGCGATTCTGAGACTAGCGACAAGACTTTACCCGGAAGACGCGGGCGCGCACTTTAACTTGGGAATCGCCGAGGAAGCGCTCGATAAAACCGCCGATTCGATTGCCGAATACGAGCGAGCGCTCGCGATTCAATCCGATCTGGCTCAGGTCTATCTCAATCTCGGCGGAGCGCTTGTTTCGAGCGGTCAATTAGACAAAGCTACTCGCGTATATCGCAAGGGTATCGAAGTAGATCCCCTGGGCGCCTCCCTGCACTGGAGCCTGGGCATCGCTCTGCAACGTGAAGGCAAAGTGGATGAAGCGAATCGTGAGCTGGCGCTAGCGGCAAAGATCGATCCGAAGTTAATTGCATCGCAATCGGGCAAGTGAATATTCATGAAACCGGGAGGAAGCATGGCCGGATTGGCGTTGATTGCCGCCCTGCAATTGCCGGCGGCCGTTCCGCAGTGCGCGACCTGTCACCCAACGGAAGCCGCGGCCCATTCGCAAACGCGGATGGCGCATGCGCTCGTACCTGTTCTCGACAGCGCGTTTGCTCGGAATCTGCCCAATCATTCATTGTCTGAATCGAACGGCGGATATTCTTTCGATTACCGGGTTGTCGGCCAAAATCTTGCCGTGACAACCGTGCGCGGGCTGGACGAAGCACAAGGGCTCATCCGGTGGGTTGTTGGCGCCGGCGATCAGGGACAGACCCCGCTTGTAGAGACGCGCGCGGGCATTGCCCAACACCGGGTTAGTTATTTCCCGCGGTTGCAACGCTACGGCGTCACGGTGGGCGACGATCCCGGCGCTTCGGCAAACGCCGAAGCTGCTCTGGGGCGCATTTGGAACAAGAATGATTTACGTGCTTGTCTGAACTGCCATGCGACGTCCGTCAGCAGCGATCTGAAATCGTTCACTCCCGGCGTACAGTGCCTGAAATGCCATCCTGGCGCAAATGAGCACGCGCTCGGACATGGCACCCCCTTCAATCCGGGCAAAATCGGCGCAGAAGCCCAGGTGCGATTCTGCGGTCAATGCCACCGGGTTGCCGACGCGCCGGGAGGTAACGCTCTCGAGACCATCCGGTTCCAACCATTGCGGTTGATGAAAAGCAAGTGCTTCGCCTCGGGCAAACTGACCTGCACGACATGCCACGCCGCGCATCATGATGCTCTGAGAAACGACGCTGCTTATTACAACGGCAAATGCCTGAACTGTCATGCGGGCCTGCCCCATGTCCGGCAGCAGAAGGCCGGGAACTGCATTGGCTGCCACATGCCGGAAGTGCAACTTGGGCAGACGCTGCGCTTCACGGATCACGATATTCAAATTGTGAAAGCAGGCGTAGCGGTACAAAAATGAACAAGGCCGGCGCTGCCGCCGGCCTTGTGTGTGAAGGAATTAGGTTAGGCAAGTTTTCTAGAAGTTGATTGTTCCTGAGAACTGCAGGCGCCGCATCTGATAGGTACCGACTAGCGCCGTAATCTGACCCGCATTGGGGTCGAGAATGTTCGTATTGGGCGTCGAGAGATTTGCGTGATTGAATGCATTGCTTGCATCGCCGCGTAAAGTGAATCGCCATCGCTCGGTGAGAGCAAAGGCTTTCGATAGGGAAATGTCCTGGTTGATGAACAGGGGCCCGTAGAGTTGGTTGATCGGATAGTTACCGAATGTATTTGTAGCGGGCAAGGCCCACGCGCCACCATTGCCGGCTTCAATCGCCTGAATAGTTGTTCCTAAAAACCATTGATTACGGTTTCCTTGTGCGCCCTTGTAGGGATCGCCGCTGCCCTTGTCGGGCCGGTCGTTTGGACCAACCGGGGCCGTATGCGTGCCGCCAAGGCTGGGGTTGAACGGAATGCCGCTGTAATACGTGGTGATTCCCGCTATATTCCAACCGCCTAGCGCGAAGTCCACAAACCGGTTCACGTTACTTCCGAATTTCCGTCCACGTCCAAACGGAATGTCGTAGTTCTGGGCAAGAGTAAATTGCCGGTGCGGAATATTGTCGCCGTAACCCCATCCAAGCGGACGATCATACAGGAACGTATAACTCTGGTCACTGCCGAAGCCGTCACCCTGAGAGATTTGATACGTGAAGTTCCCCTGCACGGTGTAGCCGCTCCAGGCATTGATTTTAAATAAGGCCTGGAGGGAGTCGTAGCGGTTATTGGCGCAATTGCAGTAATTGTCGATGTTCTGTGTCCAGCCATATTTCGCGAAAAACGGACGGCCCACGTTCTGATCGGAATTTGAAACGCCCGGGATGAGGATCGGTTCATTGGCATTGAAAGCCTGGCTGGTTCCGAGCGGGCCATGACGGCCTTGATTACCGACGTATCCCGCCGAAACCGCGATCTTGTTCGTCACCTGTTGCTCGATCGTTGCGTTATAGGCATAGACCACCGGCATCGTGAAAATTCCGGGACGGGTCTTACAATTGACCCCGATCGGGCAGGGTGTTGTGCCCTCCGGGCTCACGACCACGGGCTGTAAAGGCTCCGGTCCTTCTGCGAGAGAGAACACGCCGCTGAAAGTGTTCGGCCTGTTTACGCTCTGATTGGAGAGAACAGGCGGATTTTGGGTCACGTTATGACCGAAAGTCGATCCAAACGTTCCGAGACTATACGACCATCCATACCCGGCGCGTAGAACCGTTTTTGTGGTGAGCTGATAGGCAACACCCAGTCGTGGAGCGAACTCTTTCCAATTCATCTTTTGATAGCCATGATCGTAAATCAAGCCAACGCCGAAAACGTCAAGGTTCCCAGTTGAAAGATCGAGTTGAGCGCCGTTACCCCGCTCATTGACCGTTTCGGGAAAAACCATTTCCCAACGGAGACCGTAAGTAATTGTCAATTTTGAGGTTGGCCGCCAGGTATCTTGCCCATACCAGAAGAGCCGCTTCTGGCGTTCCTGTGCATTCGTGCTGCTGCTGACGTAGCGGCTGAAGTCCGTGACTTCGCCCAGCAGGTACGATGCGAGACCCAGGCCGCCCGACGGTTTTCCGTCAGGTCCGAGGACGCTCGTATATTCCGGCTCAAACTGCAGTTCCCCGGAACGATGGTTGTCGCTCGGCACTCGCAAATTCATGGCATACCGAATGTCCGCCCCGAATTTGAAGCTGTGGTTGCCCGCGACCTTGCTCACGTTGTCGACGAACTGGTATTGCCGCTCGAATTCCGTGAGCGGGCAGTTGCACCGATTGTTGCTGAGGCCGTAGCCAAGCTGGCTCGTGCCATTGATGCCCTGATCTCCCCCGCCCGGCTCATGAATATAGATGTTGGGCATTCCCGATGTATAGAAATTATCCAGGTTCAAGCCGGGGATGCCAGCGTCTGTAGCGGGAGTGGTGCCGATGCCTCCAGGTGTGACGACAACGTGATAGCGCATGTACCCAAATCGAAACTCATTGATCAATGTCGGGCTTGACGTATGCGTCCAACCCAGCGCAACGCTCTGATTCAGAGCGTCAGAGTGCCCACCGAACGCGAATGTTGGGAAACTAGGGCCGCCGGCATCTGCGCCAAAAGCGGATGGCGCATCCTGCGTGAAACCGGCGTAGCTGTAGCGGCCGAAGAGCGAATTTGTTTCATTGAGAAAGTAATCCCAACGTGTATTCCACTGATTGGCAGTGATGATGTCGGTTCCGCTGGTCGTGTAATTATTACGAAACGTCGTGCCCTGTGCATTCGAATTGGGCAACGGGAAGAACTTCAGAAGCGCCTGAGCTTGCGGGCTTAGTCTATCCGTGGGGATAACATTACCTGCGAATGGCGTCCTGCCCGACCCGTCGGCACCCCCGGTCAGCGGATCGTAGATCTGGTTACCCGTCCCCGCAAGCCAATCACCCAGATTGCCGGTCCGTTCAGCCGCAGTCGGCACCGTTGTCAGAAGGGAGCCACCCTGGTGGTTGCGCGTGAGCTGCGCATCGGCGAAAAAGAAAAGCTTGTCTTTAATGACACGCCCACTGATCGACCCGCCAAACAGGTTTTGATGAGTGGTCGGAACCGTCGTTTCGGTAAATGGATTTCGGCCAAAATCCTGGAAGCCGGGAGTATTGATATACAAATATTCGAACGCGTCACCGTGGAAGGTGTTTGATCCCGATTTCGTGGAGTACGTTAGGAGGCCCGCTCCCATGTAGCCGAATTCGGCGTCGTAATCCTGGTTCGCCTGTTTGACTTCATTGACGGAATCCATCGTCGGATTAATCACGATAATCCCAAGGATCGGATCCTGATTCACCGTTCCGTCCAGTTCGTATCCCGTGCTGTCGAAATATTGACCGTTCACCATCGTCTGAACGCTGCCTTGTGGATTTTCGGACGAGGCGTGCTGCCAGGGCAGTTTTACGACGCCGGGGTTTAGCAGCACAAACGACTGGACGTTGCGGCCAATGTTCGGCAGTTCCTGAAGCTGTTTGGAACTAAACGTCTGTGCCACGTCTGCCTTGCCGGTCTGCAGCAGGGGCGCCGCTGCCGTAACCTCCACCTGTTGAGTGACATCGCCGACGTTCATCTCTGCATCAAAGCGCGCTGCCTGGTCTACGCTGACCGTGATGACATTCGAAACCGCGCTCTGGAAGCCAGGCGATTCAACCTGAACTTTATAAGACCCGGGAATTAGTTGCCCCCTCGTATAATTTCCGGACTCGTTCGTCGTCACTTCGAACTTTGTTCCTTTATTGATGTCGCTGATCGTGACCTTTGCATTGGCTACCGCGCCGCCAGTTTGATCGGTGACCGTACCGTAGATACTGCCGAAGATCTGTTGCGCCGATGCATTCCCCGCCATACCTAACAGAACGGCTATCGCCAGCAGTGCCGGCGATAGCTTCTTGGCTAACCAATCCATAACGTCTCCTTGAAAGTGAATCTTTGAAGCACTACTTCCTGCACGCCGTCGGAGACAGTGCCGTCGACGCACAGTCAACCACCACCACACGGTCAATTCCTCCTGCTGTGAGGAATGGCCTAGTGTGTAACGCTTTTCTACTATTCAAAAGTTCGATGGGGTTTGAAACCGATAACCGCCCCAAGTGATTGTTCTTGAGGGGAAAGGCAGCCGCTGTTACGCTAATGTTAATGAGTGTTACAGGGTCGGCGCGCGCTGCTAACACGCCTTTGATGCGGCAAGTGGAAAAGATTGCCGCGAGCCCGATCCTTCATGGCTCCGATGCATTGTGCAGACTGCTCCGCTATCTGGCATACGAAGCAATCGAAAATCCTGGCGCTTCCATTAAGGAATACCGAATTGCAACAGAAGTCTTCGGACGCTCCCAGGAGTTCGATCCGAAGCTCGATTCGACGGTCCGCGTACAGACTGGCCGTCTTCGATCGAAACTGGCCGAATATTACAATACGCTTGGCAGCCGAGACGAATTTCTGATCGAGGTTCCCAAGGGCGCTTACCTACTTTTATTTCATTCCCGCAACGATCGTGGCAATGTCGCGCCGGCCGTTGTTAGTATTACGCCCGCCCCCGCGCAACCACGGAATCACAACTGGATGATTTTGGCAGGCGCAGCGCTGGCCGTAGTTGCGGGATTTGTGCTCCTGTGGGCCCGCTATGCTACTCCGGCCGCGAATTGGCGGACCATGCTGAGGGCCGAGCGCATCCAGGGTTCCGATCTGACGATACTGGGACATTTCTGGGGCACATTCTGCAAGGATGACGATGGCCCAATCGTCGTGTACAGCAACGCGGAGTTTATCGGCCGGCCGGAGAGCGGAATGCGGTACTTACAGCCTTCGGATCCGAAGAACGCCATCCTCGATCACTACACCGGGGTCGGCGAGGTGATGGCGATGCACGATATCGATTACGTGTTCAGCGGCCTTCACAGCGCCCTGCGCGTAAAACGCGGGCGGCTTCTGACCTTCGACGACGCTCAGAGCAACGACCTGATTTTCGTGGGATCGCCTTCTGAAAACCTGACGCTGCGCGATCTCCCGATTACGCAGGATTTTGTTTTTCGCCGGTCCACCGCGCCCGGCCACAGCGGCGATCTGACAATTGTAAACGTTCATCCGCAGCCAGGTGAGCCTCCGGGATTCATGGCGAACCCCGAGTTACCGGTTAGAGAAGACTACGCGGTAATGAGCATGATACGGAACAAACGCCACACGGTTCTAATCCTGGCCGGCGCCTCAACTTTCGGTACGCAGGCTGCCGTCGAGTTTGTCTGTAACCCGGATCGCCTGAAGGAATTGCTTCAGCGAGTCAATGGCCGTTCCGACCAAAACATTCAGCCCTTTGAGGCCGTGCTTCGAGTCACGGTGAGCAAAGGTGTGCCGATCGCCTCCAAAATTGAAACACTGCATATATTGAAGGTCTCCTAAGACAATGTCCGCGAGTTTTCAGCGAATTATGCCTGAGATTTCGTGAGGTCACGCCCAAGTAATCCTCGAAAGAGATGCCAATAGGGGCCAGCCCCGTTCCACCGCCCTCTCCAGCCGAAACTCTCGGCAGGCTCCGAGAGCAGGCGCTCGTATTCGGTCTGAAATGATTCGATCATCCGATCGAGGGTGAAATGATTCAGTACCCAGGCGCGGGCTTCTTTGCCCATGCGGCGACGTTCCTCCGGGTGAAGCGCCAAGCGGTGCAAAGCTTGTGCCAGGGCCGAGGGCGATTCCGGCTTCACCAAAACGCCCGTTTTGCCTTCGAGGACTACTTCCTCGATCCCGCCTACTCGCGCGGCAACCACCGGCAGTCGCTCGAGTCCTGCCTCCGCTGCCGCCAAAGCGAATGCTTCTCTTCGGGAAGGCAGCACCGCAATATCGGTGGCATCCCGGTAGATGGCTCCGACGTCGCTTCTCTGCCCGATAAGATGAACCCGATGCTGGACACCCAGCCGGCGCGCAAGGCGCTCCAATGCATGCCGCTCTTCGCCTTCACCCACGATGATCAGGTGCATCTCTGGCGTACCTGGAGGCAAGCAGGTTAGCGCCCGGATCGCAAGATCGAGACCCTTCAGATGGATCAGGGCTGCAACTGCTGTAGCGACAACGGCGTCTTGCCTGATGCCGAGGCTCGCGCGAAGGCCGCAGGCATCGCCGCCCTCCAGCCGCAGCGGATTCAGACCGTTGTAGATAACGCGAGTCTGGGCCTCTGGAACCCCATCCTCAATGAGCGGGCGCACCACGGCTTTGGAACAACCAACCGTCAGCGGCGCCTGATGCAGCCCAAGCTTGTAACGCCTGAACCGCCGATCAAGCACGTGGAGGTGGACGAGCATGGGCACTCTCGCGGTTCGCGCCAATGGTATCGTCCATTGCGCCGTGCCGCCGGCATTGGCGTGAATCAACTTGATATTGTGACGCCTAACGATCTGTAAACCGGTCCGGATCAGCGATGAATACCGGAACACATCGAACCACGGGGCCGCGCGGCCCAGCAGAATACAAAAGCGGTCTTGATACGCAGTGAAACCATAGGTTCTGACCTTGTCAGCCAACGTAGGACTATCGCACCAAACGATCGGTTCAAACCGATTGCGATCAATATTCCTGATCAGATCCAGCAGCACACGCTCGCTGCCACGAATCAGGTCGTCGCCCGAGTGGACGTACAGGATTCGCATGCGCGAGGTGGGGCCTGCAACGCTGGATGGCAGGAGCGGCTCCGCGAGGTCTGAGGTCTCCACGAGTTGTTCCCAGTTCAATATGCGGGTTCACTCCTGCAGCAGCCGGAGAACAAACTTTAATTTGGCTGAACTGCACGGCATTTTGGTCTACATGGCGCCTAGTTGCAATTTTACTATGCTTGCCTGTGGGAGCCGGTCGCTGCGGCAAAACGGAGGAGCAAGCAGCGGGTTAACGCAAATCGTGCGATGGCCCCAGCCGCAGCATATTTGCCTGCTTTTGTTCCGCTGCGCGCTTTATCTCAGCGGCCTTGGCAAACGCGGATTTCGCTCCTGCGCTGTCGCCCTTCTGCCTTAGGAGCAGCGCCAGGGTATTGTAGGGACCCGAGGTGGAGCCATCAATTGCAATCGATTTCCGCAGCGCGTCCATAGCTTCATCCAGATCTCCCGTCTGCTTCAGAGCGACACCGAGCATGTACCAGGCCTGGGCATATTCCGGCCGCTGCTGGACGGCGGTTCGCATCTGCTCGATGGTCTTTTCGAAATTGCCCGACTGCCAGTATGTGATGCCCAGTGTGTAGTGCGCTTCCGTCAGATCAGGTGCTAGTTGGATGGACCTCTGGAATTCCATCACAGCGTTCTTTAGATCGTCCTTCTCCTTATAGGCGACGCCAAGATCGTAGTGAGCGACGGCCAAGGTCGGATGTTCATGCGTAACGGCGGTGAGTTGCTTAATCGCGTCCTCGATTTCACCCTTCTGGATGTAGGCAAAGCCGATATTGGCCTGGGCGAGAAGATTACCCGGATCGTGTTCGAGGACCTTTTTGTACTGGGCCAGCCCGGCATCCGGATCGCGGTTATTGACGAGCGCGGTGCCGTAGCTGTTCCGCAGATCCAGGTTTTCAGGATCCAGGTCGACGGCCCGCTTGAAGGCATCGCAGGCTTCAGTCAGTTTTCCCGTTGATTGGTAAGCCGACGCGAGTGTTTGCCAAACGGCGGCGTTGTTTTGCAACCGTTTGCTCGCCGTCTGTAATTCACGAATGGCATCGGCGTAATGGCCCGTCTCTTCGTAGGCGCTACCAAGCCGAAAGCGGTAATCGCCCTTGTCCGGCGCCAGTTCGGCTGCTTTCTGTAAGGCGCGCACGGCCGGGTCGATTTCACTAGTGAGCCACAAGGCGACGCCCAGATGATAGTAGGCCTGAGCGAAAGTCGGGTCGAGTTCCACTGCTCGTTTGAAATAGGGAATCGCCTCGGCCGTACGATTTGTGGCCGCCAGGATAAAGCCGATCTCGTCCGGGAAAGAGGCGGTTTCCGGCGAGAGCTTCGCTAATTCCTGAAATTTTGTCAGCGCATCCGCTACATTGTGGGCGGCGAGCGCCTGTCGAGCTTCCGATTCGAGCTGCTGAAGTCGTTGCGCATTTTGCGATAGCACGAAACCGCAGCCAAACAGGATGAGAAGAAATCCCCGGAGCATTCGCAACGCACTCATTATACTTTTCAATATGCTCTCGCTTTTCTGCGCGCTGCTGTTTTGGTTTGGCGCGGGCGACGCGGCCCATAGGCAGGGTGTCGAGCTATACAAGCAGCAAAAGTACAACGAAGCGATCGCGGTACTCGAGCAGTCGTCGAAGACGGAGGCGCCCGATTCTGCCGAATACCGCGAATCCATGCTGATGATCGGCCAGAGTTATTTCATGCTGTCGCAGGCGCCGAAAGCGATACCGTGGCTCGAAAAAGCGCCGTCGAGCAACGAGCGTAACTATATGCTTGGCTACGCCTTCCTGCAAGCCGGTGACCAGGACGGGAGCGTGCGCGCATTCGCCGAGTTGTTCGGAGTAGATCCGAAAACGGCTGCCGCCCATCTTCTGGCGGGGCAAATGCTGTTAAAGAAAGAATTCACGGACCGGGCCGTGGACGAGGTGAACAAAGCGCTGGCGATCGATTCAAAGATCCCGCAGGCGCATTTTCTGTTAGCTGAAGTGGCAATCTTTCGCGGACGGCTGGACGAAGGCGTTCGCGAACTGCGGAAGGAACTCGCCATCGATCCGAACTATTACATGGCATGGTACAGACTGGGCGATGCATATGCGCGCCAGGAACACTGGGATCTGGCGATTTCTAACTTACAACGCGCTGTCTGGCTGAATCAAAATTTTAGCGGCCCGCAAATCCTGCTGGGCAAGTGTTATTTCAAAACGGGTGATTACTCGAATGCCGAGAAGTTCCTGCGCGGCGCGCTAAAGCTGGATCCGCACAACTATTCAGCCACCTATCTGCTGGGAAGGACGCTGTTCGCCCTCGGCCGGACAGACGAGGCCAAGGCGATGATGGAGAAGTCGCGCACGCTACAGCAGTAAAGCCTTGGAGTCGCCGCAGGGAATTTCACGATTCGGTAGCCTCAGGCACCCGGACCATATTGCCATGCAACTTTTCGGGCCAGGTGGCGGAAGCTAATGGGAGTCGAACCCACCCGTGACACAAAGCGCCGCACTCCGGTTTTGAAGACCGGGCCCTGCACCGGCAGAGTCTAGCTTCCAGACGCGATTGTAGCGTGCCGAGGGATTGCGGCGGTCTTCAAAGGCTGGGGCGAGGGCGTGGCCTCGCCCCACGAAATCATTTTAGAAGTAGAACTTCACTTCTAACTCGACCACGCGGCTGCCTTGCTTGTTCGTGGCTGTCCCGAAGTTGGGATTGGTCTGCGTTATTTGGCCGCTTGCGTCCTGTTGGTACTCAAGTGTCAAATTGTTGGTTCCGCTGGGAAATGACCATAACGGGTGGTTCAGGAAATTGTAGGCCTGGACGCGGAACTGCAGTTTCATCGACTCTTTGATCTGGAAGTTCTTGAAGATTCCCAGGTCAGCATCGAAGAAGGCTGGCCCGTACGCCACGGGCAAGAGCGTGGGGCCATTTACTCCGACTTGCGTGGGCGCGGCAAAGCAGCTTCCGTTGATGAATTGGTGCGGTCCGAGGTTCTTCGTGGGATCGCACGTCACGATCGGATTGAGCTGAATCGCATTGGTACCCAGTATGGATTGGTTGCTGATCTGAATACCCTTGGGGTTCGCAGCGCTGATAGAGCCGGGGATAATGGCATTGTTCAACTGCATGTTGAAATTGTCGTTGCCACCTCCGTTGAAGGTAAGGTTAGCGCCACTCTGCCATTGAGCGATACCGGAAACCTGCCAGCCATTAACCAGACCGGCCGCGATCTTGTTGTTGCGTATCGGGCTGGGTAGTACGATCGAGTACGCAGCATTGAACAAGTGTGTCCGGTTGCCCGGCTGAATGCCGTAGTTGTTCCTCAGATTGAACGGGTCGAGGTTGGCTTGACCGCCCGAAGGGCTGACGATGCCCAAAGCCTTTTGGAAGGTATAGTTCAGGCTCATCGTGTAGCTTCCTCTCTGGCGCGCCCACGTCATCTGAAATGCGTTGTAGTTTGCGTACAGATTGTTAGTCGCCAGGTTGAGGTCTTGATAACCCTGCAGAGGACGGAATTTGTCTGCATTCGCAGTATCCGGATTGGCCTCCCCTAACATCGATCCCGCTGGAACCAGATTGATGTTGCTTCCGGCTCCCGAAGTATTCTGCAAGTCGCGGCTGCGATTGCCGACGTAGGAGAGTTCCATCAAGCTTGTCCATGGCAGCCGTTGCGAGAGGGTGACGCTATAGCTGTCCGTGTACGGCTGGCGGTCATCCTTGCTGTCAACAGCAGCGGGCGCAGCCGGCGTCGCATTGAAATCGATAGAGGAAAGGTTACTCGCGAGCAGGGGGCCTACGCCGCCCCAGTTGGTCGGGCTCAAATTGATCGATTCAGCACCGGCGGAGGCGTCTAAGCCATTTGTGAACTGCCCCGAGTGATAGTAGAAACGACCCCAACCACCGCGGAGAACTGTGTTGCCCTTGCCCGTGAGGTCGTAAGCGACTCCGAAGCGCGGCTGCCAGAAGAGCGTTCTCGATGGGAATCCCCCCAGAGGAACGCTCGCATCTTTGCTGTGCCACTGGAAGCCGCAGAAGGTAGGCGCCGCTGCGCAATCGGGGCGGAACTGCGATTGGTTGAAGATGGAATAACCAAACCCTTCGTTATCCACCCAAGGCTGGAAATGCGAGAGGCGCAGGCCGAATTCCAGCGTGAGTCTTTGTGTAGTCTTCCAGGAATCCTGGATGAAACCCTCATACGTGTTGTAGGCGATGTCATTGATGCGATTAAAGTTCGCCTCGTTGTAGCTGGACATGTTTCCGGTCAGCATGTCTGCGTATGCATTGCCTGTGGTGAAGGTATTGGATGACGGAATAAACTGCATGTAGCCGTTTGTGTTGTTGTTAGCCGGCTGAGCATTCCGTATCCACTCGTAAAAGAAACCTGTTTTCAGCGTATGAGTGCCCCAAACTTTCGTGAGGGTGTCGCTGGCGCTCGGCATATATTTATTGGCATACAGTCCCGAAGCGGGGCCGCCGGCTTCAAAACCGCCTGGTTGGAAAATAAGAGCCGCTTCTCCCGATCCGCCGTTACCGCCAAAAGAAGGAATCTGCGAAACGCCATTCTTGAAAAGCCCCGCGTTGTTAAAGCCAACCGTCTTTCGGTCTACTTTGCTTGGGTCCGCAAAGACGTTCGGGAAGCCTACGAACGTGTAGGCGAAGACGACCTCGTTCGTCATCGTCGGGCTGAATACGTGAGTTAGCGATCCCGATATGGAATCAGACCGGTTCTTGCCTTCAACGGGAGTCGGGTAGGGGACCTGGTCGGACTGCCGCCACCACAGACCAACCGGAAATTGCTGCGTCTCGCGCTGCAGGTTATAGCGCACGAACAGCTTCGTGTTATCGCTGATGTTGTAGTCCACGCGCGATACCCACTGAACATTGTTTTGGTTAAAGATCTCCGATTGCACATAATTAAACCCGCCCGTAGCGTTGGGATCCGCATTCGGCCCCGGGTACAGCTTCATCAGGGCCAGCATGTTGGGGTCAATCTGCGAGGCTGGAATCTGGCCACCCGGGAATGTCGTTTGATTCACTTGCCCGGGAGCCTTGCCGGATGCCGTGATATTCCCCAATTTCGCGACTTCCGCGGGCGAGAAATCGCCGTTGAGCATGCCGGCGGTCGGAACCGTTGCCGTCAGCAGGCCGGTATCGAGGACCTGGTAAAAATATTCATAACCGGTGAAGAAGAACAGCTTGTTGCGGTTTTTGTTGAAGTTGGTAAACGGAATCAGCACAGGCCCGCCAATGCTGCCGCCGGGGTAGTAATACTTGTTCGCAGGCTGCGGTGTTCCAGTCGCGTTTGCGTACGCGTCGTTCGAATTCAAGACGTAATTCCTCGCGTCGAAGAACGCATTGCCGTGAAAATCCGATCCGCCGGCCTTCGTTACCGAGGTGATAACGGCCGGTCCCTTTTGGTTTTCAGCGCCATAGTTCGACGTAAGTACCTTGAACTCCTGGAGGAAATCTGAGTTCGGGTTCACTGGAGTGTCGCAGTTGCACCCCGGATCCGAGACGTGTGCGCCATCGGCCACGATGTCAAGCGTGTTGGTCGGAAGACCGTTGTAGTTAAAGGCATTGTTCAGCGGGCTTTGGCTGCCGGAGTCTCCGTTGCCGTTAATGCCGATGGTCTGGCCGCTGTAGTTCGATTTGTTTACTGCTCCGTTCTGCATGCCGAAGCCCGGCATGATCTTGATGTACTCGGCGGCATTGCTGCCCACCTGGACAAAATTCTGCAGTTCCTTAGTCGTGAGAGTGCTCGATTTTTCACCGGAATCGACCGGAGCAACCACATCGGCCGCTCCGGAGACTTCAACGGTCTGGCTGGTTTCCCCAACCTGTAGAGTGGCATTGATGTTGCGCTTTTCCGCGCCGCCCAGCCTGATGCCCTCCGCTTTATAGGACTGGAATCCAGGGGCCTCTATTGTCAGGATGTAAGAACCGACGGGAACGGAGGCAAACGTATAGTAGCCATGGGTATCGGTAGTCGTCACGCGCTCCGAGCCCGATTCCGCGTCACGCAAGGTGGCCTTGGCGTTCGCCACCAGCGCGCCCGTCGGATCGCTCACCACCCCGGTAAGAGTGGCGAACATGCCTTGCGCCCAGAGGGTTGTGCCCACGAGTAGGGTAAGGGCAAGCCCGCAAAACAGCCGAGTCAACGTTCTTTGCATGAAAGACCTCCCGGAACGGAAAACAACAAGATGGTTAACAAGAATGTACTAGCATTCGGACGGCGTGGCAAGGCTTTGCCGGTTACCCTGGGGTTACTGTCGCGTTAACGCAGTTTTCTCTTTTGTTTTCAACAGCGTTAACGCACAAAGGGCTCTTGTGAGTAGTAGGACTGGCGTTCCAGACTGTATCCGGCTTCGCTCTGATATACTTGCCCAAACTTCATGGGTGCCGCCACTCCGTCGCGACAAGAACGGATCGAGGTCGAAGCGATTCTGCAATCCGGCATGTTCCAGAGAGCCCCTTTGCTCGAGAACATGTTCCGTTACATCTGCGAGCGCCATTTCGAAGGGCGACGCGATCTCATTAAGGAATACACGATTGCTGTGGAAGCGCTTGGCCGGCCGGCGGCTTTCGATCCCAAGAAGGATTCAATTGTTAGGGTGGAGGCTCACCGGCTGCGGAAGCGTCTTTACGAGTACTACCACGGGCCGGGAGCAGCCCACTGCGTACGAATCACGATCCCCAACGGGCAATACGCCCCGACTTTCATCCAGCAGCAGGAAAATCCAGAGGCGGCAGACGCGAAACCAGTTGAAGCCCTTCTGGAAACGAGGGTGCCCGGAACGGCGGTCTTCGCCTCCGAGGTCGTACGTACAATCGAAGTGAAACCTCTCACAGCAAGGCCGGTCTGGAAGGTCCGTCGCTGGTGGGCGATTGGGTCTTCTCTACTGGTTCTCTGCCTGGCTGCCGCTGGATTGAACGTGGGGTTGTTCCATGCGCGCAAGAAACAACCGGCTTCCGTTGCGGAAGAAAAATGGGCTGGGACGTCAGCCACGCCGCTGCCAAGCGAGGTCCGGTTTTTGGCGGGCTATCATGGGGCGCCATTCATGGATGTGCAGGGTCATGTGTGGACAGCGGACCAATACTTCACTGGCGGCCACTCGTCGCCCATTCCACAAAATCGGATGATCGAAGGGCAGCCCGATCCAGACCTGCTCAAGGCGCGACGGTTCGGCGAATTCCGATACGACATCCCACTGGGCAAAGGGACTTACGAGCTGCACCTGTTTTTCGCGGAGACGGAGTTCGGTCCCGGCAATCCGCGCGGCGGTGGCGAATCCAGCCGTATCTTTCAGGTGTCGATCAACGGCGTGCCCACGCTCAGGTCATTCGACGCTCTTGCGGAGGCGGGTGCGCCCAACCGCCTCGATGAGCGCGTGTTCAAGGATATTATGCCCGCGGGCGACGGAAAGCTCCATCTCTCATTTCAACCTCTGAACGCGGCAGCGTTTCTCAACGCGGTCGAAATTTTCCCAAGTACGCCCGGCATGATCCGGCCGATTCGACTCGTGGCGCAAGATCGGCCCGTCACCGATGCGGATGGCCGCGTCTGGTCAGCCGACGAATATTTCGAGGGCGGACATCCCGTGCTGCGAAACACGACGGTATTGGATGCGAGAAATAAGGCGCTGTATCGAGGAGAGCGTTTTGGCCACTTTCAATATAGGTTCCCGCTGGCGCCGGGCACATACCGCCTGACGCTCCATTTCGCCGAAACGTGGTTTGGGATGCCGGGATCCGATCTTCCAGCCCGCGGCTCTCGTGTCTTCAATGTGTATGCCAACCGGGTAGCGCTGCTGCAGAATTTCGATATCGCGCGGGAAAGTGGCGTTAACCGGGAAGTGACCAGGGTCTTCGAAAACCAGCAGCCGAACGCCCAAGGCGTTTTGTCGCTCGAGTTCGTCCCGATAGAGAACTACGCCGAGATAAACGCTATTGAGCTGGTGGAGACCAAATAAGCAGAAACGCGGGCTTACATTCCAAAAACGCGGAACCGGTTCTCCGGTTGCCCTGGCGCCTCGGTTTTGATGGCAAACAACCCACCTGCAACCTGATTTGCCGGAACCGAACCGGCTGCGGTCGTGACATATAGAGTCCTAAGGTCGGGACCGCCGAAGGTGCACGTCGTGACGTTCTTCGTTGGCATTTCGACGAGGCGATCGATGGTGCCGTCCGGCGCCAAACGAACGATGCAGCCGCCGCCGTAACGGCAGTTCCACACGTAGCCTTCGCTGTCCACAGTGGACCCGTCTGGGGAGCCGCGCGGGAAATCCCGTAAGAAGGGCCGCTCGCCGTCGATCGCCCCCGTCCGATTGTCATAATCGTAGACGCGCAGCTCGTTCAGCAGCGTGTCGGCGGAATAGAAACGCGTTTGATCCGGACTCCACGCGATCGTATTCGAGATGCCCAACTCCCGCCTCCACTCGGTGATCGTTCCATCCGGATCGATACGCTGAAGAACTCCGTCCGTGCCGCCCGCTTCGCCTTCCGATCCATCGGCGCCCACGTTGTTGCGCATAGAGCCGAGCCAAAGAGAGCCGCGGGGATCGGCGCGGCCGTCATTCAGGCGAACGGCGGGCCATCCTTTCAGCTGGAACGTATGGTCGATGCGCGCGTCCGACTGCGGCCGCCATAAGATGAGGCGCGAGCCGAGAGCGACGGCCAACGTGTCGTCGCGATCGGTCAGCACAACCGCGGTGACCGGCTCATTGAAAAACCAAGATCGCACACAGCCGGATAGCGGCTCGAAGCGATGTATGAGGAAGCGATTGATATCGGTCCAGTAGATCGCTTGCTCCGTCGCATGCCAGACCGCTCCCTCTCCACATCTGTCGCCCGTCGGCGCTACACAGACTGCCTCTTTTCGGATAGCCATATTGTTTCCATTAGACGACACCCACTCGATGACGCAAGGCGCCGCTGAGTCAACGCAAACGCAAATCGGAAAATCGAAGGTTTCCTAACGGCGGATGCGATAGACTTTCGGTGGACTGAGACGCCAGCCGCGCCCGCGGCGCTCCGGTGTAAACGCAATTGAACATGAGATGAATATCGGGGTTTCTTCTTTCACTTTCATTCTGGACTGTTGCTTCGGGGCAAACTGTTTGGCAGATAGGCAAGTTCGAACGCTCGCCGTTGGAATTTGCAAGCGGCGCACAGAATAATCTCACCTATGCCGTGGAGAAGAACGACTGGAAGACGAACTGGCCAGGCCGCCAATACATTAAACAGCCGTATCGAATCACATTCTCGTTGAATTCGCTGCAGGGCGTCTATGTGTTGAAGATCTCTACGCTCTGCTCTTCAACGATGTGAAGAAGATCGAGTTTCGTTATCGAGTTCACAAGAAATATACGACCGATGAAGAAGGCGTGTATTTTGCGTTCCCGGCTGCCGTTTCGACGCCTGGATTTGCGTATGCCACGCAGCAAGGCCGGGTAGACCCCTCCCACGATCTAATGAAGGGCGCGAGTCTTGAGTGGTATCTCGGTTTCTAATTCGGGCGTGTTCAGACTCGAACTGGTCATGCGGATCGAGTCCCCCCAGGGCAGGCGATCCACTCCCAGAAATCTGCCTCGTCGCGGGGTGAACAGTCAATTTGCCGGGTGGCAGTGTCGGAAACGGATTGATCATCTGCGTGTTTCCGTCGCCGCCGGTGACATACAGATATTGGCCGAAACTGTACGGGCTTTTGGAATCAACCAGCTCCCGCTGTAACTGTTTGTCGTAAAGTTCAACATCCAATACTGGATGGCGGCGCATGACCCTCACGTTGCAGTGGCTATTATGCCTCTGGATACGCCGCTTGCGAGTTTCGGAGACATCAACCGTGGCGCGTGGCCCGGCGCATTTCGTCCGAAAACCGGAACTCTATTCCCGTACGCAATGAATAACTACTGGCATACGAATTACAGGGCGGGGCAGGGAGGCGAGTTCACGTTTCGCTATGCGCTAACAAGCGCCGCGAGTGTCGACGGCGGCGCGTTCACTCGCCTCGGAATGGACGAGATGCGTCCAGCCGAAGTGGACCACGTCGTCGGACCGGACAAAGTCGGCGATCCTCCACGGCCGTTGCCGGCAACCGGCGAAGAATTTCTCGATGCGACCGGCGGAGATTTCGCGCTGATCACCTGGAAGCAAGCGGAAGATGGCAACGGAACGATTCTGCGGCTGGCGGAAACCGGCGGGAAGGCGGCTGAGACAACGCTGAATTTCCCACATACTCAAATTGCGTCGGCATATCTTTGCACAGGCATGGAAGACGACAAAGCGAGCTTACCGGTGACGAACAACAGCATCCATCTGTCGTTTCATCCATTCGAAGTGCTGACCGTCAGAGTCGCTGAGAAATGAGGAACCGCAGGGCATCCGACGGCGCTCGTTAACAGCGACGCCGCGTTGTGCCAAGGCACTTGGTGTGTCACCCACGGCGATTTTTCCAGATGCCGTCTGCTGCCCGAAGCGCCAGCGCCCCGATGGTGGAGGTCGGATTTACGGCGGCGCTCGTCGCGAACGAACTTCCATCTACAAGGTAGAGGTTCTTCACGTCGTGGGTCTGATGCCAGCCATTCACAACGGATTTTTTCGGGTCCGTGCCCATGCGCGCTGTCCCTAGCAGGTGAAATGCCGGTTGGATTACGCCGCTATCGAGGATCTCGACAGCCCCGGCGGCTTCGAGCGCTTGTCGCGCCATCGCTCCGCCGTGTTCGAGCATATTCAGGCTGTTCTCACTGTAGCCGTAGACAACGCGGGGAGCCGGTATACCGCTCGAATCCTTCACTTCCGGATCGAGTTCCACGCGATTGTTCTCTTCAGGAAGATCTTCGCCGAGCACGCTGATCCGGATGATATGTGGAAATCGCCGGCGCATCACCTCATGGTGACTCGAGCCCCACGGCACAGGTTTATTGACAAAGCCGCCCCAGGCATGGTGCAGCGGTCCGAAGGAGCGCTCCAGCAGGAACGAGTAGCCGCGAAGGAAATTCCGCTTGGAATCGGTCTCGTAGAACTGCTGGCTGAAGGCGGGAATCCCGAACGGTCCATCGTAGGCATTCATCGGCGCCTCAAACACGCCTTCGATAAAGCGGAACGGATGCAGCATGAAGTTTTTGCCGACAAGCCCGGATGAATTCGCCAGCCCATTTGGAAATATTTGCGATTTCGAATTAAGCAGAAGCCGCGGTGTGCCGATACCATTGCCGCAAACCACCACGATGCGGCCGAGTTGCTCGTGAAGTTGCCCCTGCCGGTCATAGTAGATGGCGCCAAGCGCTTTGCCCTGCTTGTCGACTGTGATCTCCCGCACCCGCGACCACGGCTTCACAATCGCTCCCTTGCGCACGGCTTTCCGCCAGTAAGTGACGTCGGTGGACGCTTTCGAGCCGATCGCACATCCAAACATACACTTGCCGTGCAGTTCACAAGCCGGGCGGTTGTCGTAAGCCTGCGAGATGATGGCATTGTCCGATGGCCACCAATACCAGCCCAGCTTGTCGAAGCCGCGTCCGATCGTTTCGCCTAGCGTGCCCAGAGGCAACGGCGGGGTTGGCCGTTTCGTTCGCGGCGGGTTCGCGGGATCTCCCGTGATTCCCGCCACGCCCATCTCGCGATCGTTCATGTCGTAATAAGGCTCAAGCTCTTGATAAGAGATAGGCCAGTCTTCGGCCACGCCGTCGAGTGTCCGCACCCGGAAATCGGACGGATGGAAACGAGGGAAATGTCCGGTCCAATGGTGCGTGCTTCCACCAACGGCATTGAACATCAGAACATCGGGAGGATGCGTACCGGTCTCGACGACCGGATAGTCTTCCCAACGCTTGCGCACGTTCGGACTGAAGTGGAACGCGCCTCGCCGTATCTGAATTTCCCAATTGGGGCGCGTCGATGGATAGTCGGAGGGTTTGACCCAGCCGCCCTGCTCCAGACACACGACCTTGGCGCCCAGATCGGTCAGGCGTTTCGTCAAAGCGGCGCCCGCCGCGCCCGCGCCAATCACCAGCACATCCGCGATTTCCTGCTGCATCGTTATGCCTCGCGATAGAATTTTGGCCGCTTGCGCATTTCCGTCAAGACCGCCTCGTCGAACGGCTTCATGTGGGGACCGGCATGATCCGTAGGATAGAATTCATAACCGATTAGTTTCCAGATCCGCGGCTGGGTGTAGTAACTCTCGTAAGTGGAATCGCGCAGCATCGCGAAGATACGCGGCGAGTTCTTTTCAAGAGCTGCAAGAAGCTCGATGCGGCTCTCGCGATCGATCTGATCGAATGGCTTCTTGAATTTTTCGGAAGCGCTGTTATCCAGCGCCACGAGACTACGCCGTAGGTCGCTGCTGACCGTAGGCTCGTGTTCGACAAGCTTACTGATATAGGCAACTCCACCAGCGTCACTGGCGGACGGCATGCGGTCACTCGTGGGGATAATCTCATCGATGGCCGCTTTCAGCGTGCGTGTTTCGTTTTCTGTGAGTGTGCTCATGGATGGGCCACGCTTCGCCGGCGCAGCCTCGATCTCAAACACGAGAGATGGGCTCGCGGTGCTCGCGAGGCCGGTCGCCAGGAAGTTGCGGCGCGTCCACTTCATAACCGATTTCCTCCCGCTTCGGACAGGCCCGCCCGAAGTTCGAGCATAGTATCACAAGTACTCGTTCGTGACCGGGGCGCGATTCGTCGACCGGCACATTTAGGTGGATGGAAAAATCGTAACGGCGGCCGTCACGTTGGGGTATTTTCGATTTTAGGCACGCCATGGCGACGGAAACGCGGCTGGTGGGGCTAAAATGACTTTGTTGGAATATTCGAGTCTGGCAGCCGGGAGCGATGTGAATGGAAAATATAGAAGATCTTTTGCCGGGTCCGCAGCGACCGCCTGAACCGACGGGAACCCCACTCCTCTCGTTTGATTTGCAAGCCGAGGTTCATCGACTGCGCGCCGAAGGCCATCCCTGGCAAGCGGGTCGAAACGCAAAGATTCTCGTAAAGTATCCTGACTTTCGCATTTTGCTCATTGCCCTTCGGCCCGGCGCGCATATGGCGGAGCACAAAACCATAGGATCGGTTTCGGTGCAGACGGTCTCCGGCCACGTTCTCGTCCGGGCGGAGGGCAAGGTATTCGATCTTCCCGAGGGGCAGTTGCTGTCTCTCGAACGAGAAATGCTGCACGATGTGGAAGCACTGACGGAAAGCGCGATTATAGTCACGATCGCCTGGCCCCGAGCGTAGTCCACGAGAACTCGCCCTGGATTTTCCCAGCTTCGAGAAGAGCTAGCCAATCCCGTTCTTTAACACGTAATAAGCCTGGTTCCACCTGAGTTCGTTCTTGAATTCATGGAGACGGGTGTCTTGCCCGATCCGTAAGAATTCAATGCCCGCGATCTCAGCGAAATCCCGGAGATGCTCCGCCGTTAGAGCCTGGCTGAAGCAAGTGTGATGCGCTCCGCCGGCGTACATCCATGCGGAGGCGGCCGTCTTTAGATTGGGCCTTGGGATCCACACCGCTCTAGCCACCGGCAGTTTCGGCAGCAGTTGATCCGGTGGAATCACGTCGATTTCATTCAGAACCATGCGGAACCGGTTGCCCATATCCACCAACGAGACATTTACAGCCGGCCCGCTTCGCGCCGTGAATACTGCTCGGACCGGATCGGCTTTCCCCCCGATGGAGAGCGGATGTATTTCTAAAGAAGGCTTCTCCGCCGCGATGGACGGGCACACTTCGAGCATATGCGCTCCCAGTGTCTTATGCGGCTGGGTCAAATCATAGGTGTAGTGCTCCATAAAGGATGTGCCACCCGGTAGTCCGGCGCTCATCACCTTCATGGCTCTTACTAAGGCGGCGGTTTTCCAGTCTCCTTCCGCGCCGAATCCGTAGCCGTCCGCCATCAGCCTTTGTACGGCAATGCCCGGTAATTGCGAAAGGCCATGCAAGTCTTCAAATGTATCGGTGAATGCTTTGAATCCGCCATTTTCTAGAAGCGCGCGCAATCCCAACTCAATCCTTGCCGCCTCGCGAAGCGATTCACGTTTGCCTCCGCCCACGCGCAGTAACGGCGCCAAAGTGTAGCTCTGTTCATATTCACTCGACAGCTTGTCGATCTCGTCATCCGTAGCCTCGTGCGCGCTGGCGTCCAGATCGCCGACGCCGTAGCCGTTCACTCTGTATCCGAGACGAATCTGCGCCTCCACCTTGTCGCCTTCCGTCACCGCAACGTCGCGCATGTTATCACCAAAGCGAGCGATCTTTAAGTTCTGCGCATCGTGCCAGGCTGCAGCGGCACGGCTCCAAGCGCTAATCTCCGATATGACATCGTCATCCTGCCAAAACCCGACGATGATTTTTCGGCTTAACTGCATCCTGGTCCCGATAAACGCGAATTCGCGATCGCCATGCGCGGACTGGTTCAGATTCATGAAATCCATGTCGATGCTAGTCCATGGCAGGCTGCGGTTATATTGCGTATGCAGATGCGCAAAGGGCTTTCTCAACGCATTTAAGCCGGCAATCCACATTCGCGCTGGGGAGAATGTGTGCATCCACGTGATCAGCCCAATGCAATTCTCAGCGCTGTTTGCTTCCAGGCACAGGTCGGTGATTGCTTCCGCAGACGTGAGCACCTTTTTCCAGACGACGGAGACCGGAATTTTTTCTGCTTGTCCAAGTCCGAGCGCAATTTCTCTGGAATGTTCCGCAACTTTCGTGAGTGTCTCGCCGCCGTAGAGATGCTGGCTTCCAGTGACAAACCAGATTTCGAAGTTCTTTAGACCGCTGATGCTCAGATTCCCTCTTTCATCTACTACGCTAGCAACCCATTGGTCGACAATAGACCCTAAAAATCACAGCGTAGGCAGCGCCGCTCCATCCCCGAGCACCGTCATCCATTTTCGTACCTGCCACGAGCGCACAAGCCCGTTCAGAACATAGGGATCGTTCCGAGCAAATTCCTCGGCGATTTCCGGAGTAGATCCTCGAAACACAAAAACTGCGCCATCGGCAGGATCGGCTAAAGCGCCAGCAAGTGCAAGTTCACCCCGGTCGTAGGAGCGCATCGCATACGCGAAGTGCTCGGCCCGGTAAGGCTTGCGGCGTTCCGTATAACTATCAATAACGGAGTAGAAAAGAAGACAGTGCATGGACGTAGTACATATCACATGCACGGGTGGCAGCTCATGATCCCCGATCATAGAGCCGCCACATCCAGGCGTGGATCAACACCAAGTACTATTTGTTATCTTTGTTGTGGTCTTTGTCGGGAACCACGGCATCTTTAACCCCTTTGGCGGCGTTTTTGGCGGCATGAGCCGTGCCCTTACCCATCTTTGCGGCGCCATGACCAACACCTTTGCCGAACTCGACGGCAGCGCTCCCCACTTCTCCCTTCTTCACCTCATGTCCCATATTCGTGCTGCCGTGGCCAATATCCTTGCCACCCTTGGAGTAAGAATTCTTCAGATTGTCACCAGCCGCTTCGAACTTAGTTCCCGGTCCTGCGTCCTTTACGCCAAGGACGCTGAGCGTCTTAGGCCCAAGTTTCCCATCCGCATCGAGGTTCTGCTGCTTCTGAAAATCCATCACGGCGGACCGCGTCTTCGGCCCGTTAATGCCGTCGGCCGGCCCGGGATCGAATCCTTTATCTTTTAGGGCTTGCTGCGCCTCTCGGACTGTTGTGGAACCTTGGGCTGTCAAAGTGCCCGGTACCGCAATTAGTCCAACCGCCAAGGCGGTACTCAACAGAATCTTGTACATTGTATGTCCTCTCTGAATAGACAAGATAGCGCTTTCGTCAGTTTCACGCCAACGTTTACATCTAGTTTCCAGCTGGTAACTTTACTAGTAGCCAGACTTATAGTTCTGGCTTAATCGAGGTTAATGCGGCAGCTCCGATAGCTCGCAGGAGAGATTGCTCAACTAATTAGTTAAAGTTCATCGGTTGTGCGCTCGACAAGCAACTCCACGTTGACCGAGTAAATGGCGAATTGCCCCTCGTGATCGCTTTGAAAGTAGACGCGCTGGCTGTTCGGTGAAAACGCGGGAGAAACGGTTTCGGCTTTCCTGGCGCGGTGTTCGCACAAAACCATTTCCCGCTGGACGTCACGGATCAGCAGGACGATATCCGGCTGGGCTTTGCTGCGGCTCGCTCCGACAAACACCGAGCCGTCCGAGTTCGGAGCAAACGCCGCATACTGGCTTGTGCGCGATACCAAAACCTCAGGGCGGCCATCAAGCGCGACTTCCCGAAGTTCGGAGGCTACAAATCCAGAGTGTTGCATCTGGCGCAGAAACAGAAGCGTCCGCCCGTCCGGGCGCCAATATGGGCATGAGATATTTCCTCGCGCCAGCAGAACCGGCTTGCCGCCTCCGAATGGCGCGTACCAGAATTCGTGTTGATCCTCGGTCACGGTCCGGCAAAACGCGCAGCCCTCGCCCGTAGGTCGTACGACCCCTCGTGAGCTGACGTCATCCACCAGCGGTTCGGTGACGCGGCCAGTCAGCCGTTCCAGGTGATTTTGACGACGGATGACAATCTCGTTATTAAGACCGCCTACATGGAAATCGGCGACGTCCTCCGCCAAACGGCGCGTGTGCAGATGACGGAGGTCTACTTCCTCCAGAATGTCGCTGTGCAGGAAATACATGCGCCGCGCCTTGTCGTCAAGGGCGATCGCTCGATTCGCCAGCCCCTTCGTCTCGGCAAGCTGTGTCAGAGCGCCGGTCCGTAGATTCACCTGAAAGGGCGCGCACTCTCCGCTGCGATCGCTACTAAACACAAGAAACGCTTCGCGCGAAGAGACAAATCGGTTCTGCTCAGCCGGCAAAAAACTGGCGTGGGCCGGCGCCGTCAGCCGTACGACCGCATTCTCCGTAGTGGGATCGGCAAACCGTACGAATTCACCGCGGTTCGCGGGTAACGGCTTCGATTTCCGGTTGCGTGTCCTGCTGCTGGCGGCGAGCAGAGCGCTAGGAATAAGACCAAGCAGGGTGCGTCTCGTCATCGCCGATAAATGCTGCTACAGGGACGCTGCAAGAGATACACGCGCCTTCATCTCTAGAATAACTTCTGCCATCCGAGCGGATCTGCCCCCAGCCGCTCTGCTCTTGTATAAGCAGCGCTCGCCGATCGCTACGCCAGGTACTTGAGGCTCTGCTCAACCAGGAATTTCGTTCCGGCGAGCGGGTCGCCTTCCTGATCGAATTCCATTGAGTAATACCCTCTAAAACCTGCCTGCTTCGCTATTTCAAATGTTTTGGCTAGATCGACGTGGTAGAGCTTCGGTCCGGACGATTCTGCTGCCTTTACGTGGCTGATGTTGTAAGCGTGAGCAAACATAGCCTTCACTGCCGCGTAATTGAACGCCGTGTCACCATGCTTTTCCACGATGGAGTTGCCGAAATCAGGCAGCGCTCGCAGGTAGGGACTCCCAACTCTTTTAATGACGTCAATCAGGAAAAACGCGTCTTCCGATTTAGCGTCGTCGTTTTCCAAATTGATCACAACGTTCTTCTGCTCTCCATAGCCGGTAATGGTTTTCAGGCTCTCGGCCGCCCGAGCCGCATTCGGTTTTGCGCCATGCGCCCGCTGGATGCTCACTCGCAGGCTGGGCGAGTCGATTGCCAGCGCGACATCTACCCACTGTTTGGCCGTTTTCACGGCTAGCTGCCGCTTCGCGTCATCCGGATCGTACACACTGCCGCCAGGGCTTACCGGAATGTTGACGACGTGCATCTTCGCTGTGTTCAAAGCCAAGCGGAACTCCCGCAGGTATTCCGCCTCCGTGGATGGAAAATGCCCGCTTAAAGGCTCGATTCCCGGTACGCTGAAGCGCTCGGAAACGAATGCCGGAAAATCTATCAGCTTCATCGTCCCCGTTTTCAGGTTCACGAGCTTGTGGAACGGGTATGAAGCCACCGCGAGCCGCGCGCGAGCATCCGTTGGAAACGCGATATGCGGCTCGGCCGCATCGACGTGAAGTGCGGAAGCGCCCAGAGCAAGCGCGGACGATTGGAGGAATTGGCGGCGGTTCATTTCTAATACTCTATTGCGTCGGCATCTAAAGTTTCGCCGTCCTCCGGGCGATTAACCTTTTAGAGCGATACCGATTCCATGAAAGCATTTGAATTCAAACTTCAGCGAATTCTCGAGTTTCGCCTCCAACAGGCCGATGCGGAGCGTGCGGGTCTTCAAAAGTTGCTCGTCCAATCGAGCAAGCTCGACGACGAGGCGCATAACTTGCAGAACCAGATTTTCGAAGCCCGGCAGGATGCCGAACGCCGGCTCTCCGCGACCGGTGGTGATTTTCTGGCTCTGGCGCAGTTCGAAGGCTTCGCAATCCGCCGTACTACGTTTATCGACTCCCAACGGAAACAACTCCAACCGCTGATTGAGCGCCAGCGCGCCGTGACAATAGAAGCAGAACGCAATGTCAAATTGCTCGAGCGGCTCCGTGAAAGAAAGCTCAAGGAGTGGACAGTCGCGCGGGATAAAGAGCTGGACGAACTTTCCGCGGATTCCCACTTGGCCCGGCTTTCCTGCGCGCGGCGGGGTAAAGCCGCCTCATCCAACTAGATTTCCGGCGCATTGCGGGCTCTGAGAACGGCGCTTGTACCGGGCTGGGTCTCCCTTTTATCTACAATGAAATCGATGAACGACGACGCGAAACAAGCGCCTAGTTTCGAGACCAGCCTCGACGATCTCGAGCGAGTTGTCAAAGAACTCGAAAAGGGAGACCTGCCCCTGGAAAAAAGCCTTGAACTCTTTGAACGCGGGATGAAACTTAGTGCCGATTGCAAGAAACAGTTGGAGGATGCGGAGACGCGCGTTGAGATTCTGATGAAGCGCGGCTCGAAGACGATCGCGGCGCCTTTCAGCGCCGACGAAGAGAATTCGGCGAAATAGGCATGACCCAAACTGAGTCAGCTAGCCTCGACGAGTATTTGGCTGAGCAGCAGCAGCTTGTCGATCGAGCGCTGGATGCGTGGCTGCCCGCCGAAGATGTGGCGCCTTTTTCGATCCACAAGGCCATGCGATACAGCGTGTTCGCGGGCGGTAAACGCATCCGGCCGATCCTGGCCATTGCGTCGGCCCGAGCTGTTTCCGATTCGGCTGACGCTGTCGAGAACGCGGCGGCCACGCTCGAGATGATCCACACGTACTCGTTGATTCACGACGATCTTCCCGCGATGGATAACGACGACCTGCGGCGGGGGCGCCCGACATGTCATAAGGTGTTTGGAGACGCGCTGGCGATTCTTGCCGGCGATGCTCTGTGCACGCTGGCATTCGAAGTGTTGAGCCGCCTTCGAGAAATCGGCGCTGAACGGAAGGTAAAGCTCATTGAGGAGCTCGGGCGGGCATCGGGTACGGTTGGCGGCATGATCGCCGGGCAGGTCCATGACATCGAGGGCGAAGGCCGAACGCCGAGTGCTCCGCTGCTCGAACAAATTCACAGGGCCAAGACGGGAGCGCTGCTGCGGGCGAGCGTGCGCATGGGAGCCATCTACGGGGGCGCCACGCCGGAGGAGTTGGAATCCTTGACCGACTATGGCGAGCGCGTGGGTCTGGCGTTCCAGATCGTTGACGACATACTCGACGTCGAGCAGACCTCGGAGAAGCTTGGTAAAACTGCGGGAAAAGACCAGGAGCAGCAGAAGATTACGTTCCCTGCCGTTTTCGGACTGGAGCGTTCACGCCAGATGGCCGAACAGGAACGGCTCAATGCCCATGCTGCCCTTCAGAATTTCGATGATCGCGCTGACCGCCTCCGCCAACTCGCCGACCTCGTCGTTCAGCGACAGACTTGAGCCGGATGAATGGCTGCCAAGAAGCGTCTTGATGTGGAGTTGGTCGAGCGCGGCCTGGTGCAGTCCCGCGAACGAGCGCAAGCGTTAATCTTGGCCGGCGAGGTATACGTCGACCGTCAAAAAGCGCGGAAAGCGGGCCAGTCGGTTGATCCCGGCGCGGATATCGAAGTTCGACAACCGCTTCGCTATGTGAGTCGCGGTGGATTGAAACTCGAAGCCGCCCTTGACACATTTCAGATCTCGCCCGAAGGCAAAGTTTGCGTGGATATCGGCACGTCGACTGGCGGTTTCACCGACTGCCTGCTGCAGCGCGGCGCGATCAGAGTGCATTGCGTCGATACCGGAGCGGGGCAGATCGATTGGAAGCTGCGCAGCGATCCTCGTGTCATCCTCCACGAACGCCTAAATGCTCGCTATCTCACTCTAGACCGGATTGGCGAGCCCGTGGATTTGATCGTCTGCGATGTGAGCTTCATCTCCGTTACGCTCCTCATCCCGGCGCTCGCACCGCTTCTTAAGCCCGAGGGGGATTGGATTATTCTTGTGAAGCCGCAGTTTGAAGTTGGACGCGAAGGAGTCGGCAGAGGCGGTATCGTCCGCGATCCGGCCCTGCATGAATTTGCTTGTCAGCGGGTCGAGGGCGCCTTGCACGAAGCTCGATTCAAAACAAGCCGGATGGACAGTCCGATACTCGGAATGGAAGGGAATCGCGAGTTTCTCGTCCACGCGAGGCGGTAATTTCGCATGACGGTTTCATGTCATTGCTAGCGGCGGACCAGGAGCGGCTGGACTTCGGCCCAGACCCGGTCTGCAACCATTTCCGGCGTCCCGCGCCCGTCGACGATATGAAATCGATCAGGTTCGAGCGCCGCGATTTTCCGATAGCCGTCTAGAACGCGCTGGTAGAACCCAAGCGACTGCTCGTCCAGCCTCGTCTCCTTCGTCGAATCGGAAGCTGCCGACCGGTTCCGTCCGTGCGCTCGCGCCAGCCCTTCTTCAAGGTCCACCTCGATGCACAGAGTTAAATCGGGTTGGAGGTCCCCCAACAACAACTCGTGTAACTTCAGCACTGCATCGAATCCGAGGCCCCTTGCCTCGCCTTGGTAAGCCAGCGATGAATCCGTGTACCGGTCGGAGAGTACGATTTCTTCCCGCGCTAGTGCAGGTTTGAGCCACTGTGCGGTTGCCTGGGCGCGGCTCGCGAACATCAAGAGCAACTCCGTCATGGGCGCCATCTCTTCGTTTGCGGAATCGAGCAGAATACGGCGAATCTGTAACCCAATCGGCGTGCCGCCCGGTTCTGCGCTCTCTAATACCGTGAATCCAGACGCTCGAAGCCGCTGGGCGAGCAAACGCATCTGGGTCGATTTTCCGCTGCCGTCCGTGCCTTCGAAGCTGATGAACAGCCCGCGCCGTGCGTCAGTCATAGACGTAGTGCAGTACCTTCTTTAGGTCTTCCCACGCATGGCGCTTCGCTTCCTGATTGTATTGCCGCAGTAGATACGACGGATGATACGTGATCATCAAAGGAATCCCATTCCACTTCTGCCACTCGCCGCGCATTTTCGTGATGCCAAGCTTCGAGTTCAACAGAGCCTTCATGGCGGTTGCTCCGAGCGCACAAATCGCCTTCGGTTTAATCGCCATCAATTGCCGATAGAGGAATTGGCCGCAGATCTCCATCTCATCCGGCTGCGGCGTCCGATTTTCAGGCGGCCTGCACTTGACGACGTTGCAGATATACACGTCGTCGCGACGGATCGGGATTCCCTCTTTCGCGGCCGTGTTGTCGATCATCTGCGTCAGGAGTTGACCCGCGCGGCCGACAAACGGAATGCCCTGCGCATCTTCATCAGCGCCAGGGCCCTCACCCACAAACACAAGCTTGGCGCCTTCGTTGCCGACGCCAAAGACAATGGTTTTGCGGGCTTCACACAGCCGGCAGCGGCGGCAGTCGCCCATGTCTTCCCTGATTTTCAGGAGCGTATCGTCTTCCGGCGCAATCGCAGGTAAAACAATGTCGGACTTGCCGGCGGCCTGGACAGCTAGCCGAGGAGTTGCGGCCGGCGCTTCCGACGTGGAATGTACGCCAGAACGGCTTTCGTGTGAAGGCGACGCTGTGATAGATAATTCGCCGGAGGCCGGCGCTTCGACCCGGGTGGACACGTTGGCGGGTTTCCGATAAATAGTGTCGATCCCGAGGTCTCTGTAAAATTCCAGCCTCGCGCGCAGTTGTTGCGCCATCATCGTTGCTTCGGTTTCCACCGTACTAGCGTAACCCGTGCTTGTAATTCCCGTCGCAGGTGTGCCGCTTCCGGTTTCAACCGATTCCAAAGGTGCGCCAAGCACAATTCTCAACGCACCTTTCGATGAGTTGCTACCTGGAAGAGGCGGCTAACGCGGCAATGGGTTCGGATGGGCCAACGTTTGTCTGCACGTGCAGCGCTGAGGTGTTGGAAATGCTGCCTTGTATTTGACCGGAAGTCTTGGGGAGGAGTTGTGCGGCATCGTTGAACCAGAAATAGTGGCCGTTTACCCGATCGGGAAAGTTCGCTCCAAACATTCCCTGCACCGAGATCGGCGCCGTGAAGTTCAGCGTCTCCTGCTGCATAACGGCCACCATTGTAATCTGCTTTCTCGAATGAGGCGGCAAGCTGACTGAGACTGTGGCAGACGCCGTTTTCGATATGGTGTTCGACTTCGATTGGCCCACTGTCGTCGAAACATTGAAGGTCGTCCCCACTTTGAAAACGCCTTCGATCGTGAACTCTTCCGTAAATGAGAGGCCGGTCGTGCTTTCCGACGACCAGCTCTGCGTCTGAGACCAGGCGCCTTCGACGGTTACGCTGATGGTCGCCTCTTCATCGCTGTCGTTGGTTGCGTAATTGCTGCCAACGATTGCATCGGATGGCGGTTTGGAGGCAGCTTCGACGTAATTGAACTCACCAAGAGTTTTGTAGCACGGATGGCCATATTGCTGTGTAATCGCGGGTGTAACAGCATTAAAATAGGTCTCATTATTAACGCAAATCCCGTCAGGATTCTTTTGGTATAGGCTCTTGAATTTCTCGCGAACCGCCGCGGGGCTCGAGTTTAGAGCCGGCAAATCGTTGAAGGATAAAGCTTGTTGGGTTGGCATGAAATATTCCTTTTCTGGTCTCACCTGCGATGATCGAACGTCCGCATTAAGGCGTCGGATATCCCGGCGGATATCGACTTAGGAATTTTGTTTATTTGGTGGGAGCCAAAGTAATTATTGCGCAATACATCTAAATCAGGCAAGCGCGATAATGAAATAATAGGTACAGATAATCCTTTGATTTTCGTAAATGAGAGCACGGGAGCGAAAAGAATACCAAATGTACACGAGAAAATTTTCGCTCCGGCGCGTAGCCGTCCACAATGCTCCAGCACTTTCGCAATACTGAAGTTGTGTGGACTCTCTTCCGTCGCAAGCCGGCTTCGCCCAAGGCTGATCGCCCGCTGACCGGCGCTCCCGGCCGCGCGCGAATGAAGACTTATTCCGCGGAATCCGGCTACGTCTATCAGTACGTGTATCGAGGCCACCGGGCTACCGGACAGGCAGAGAGCGAATATGTCTTTTCCGTCACTTCGGATCGCAAGAACTGGCGCCTGATTGGTGTAATTCTCGATCAAGCCACCATGGACCAATGGTCCTCCGGAGCGGGACGCGCGCTACTGCCCGTCGAATGCTACGCCATAGCTAAACTGGCGCTGTTCGACTCCTTCGATGACAGCAGTCGCGCTGGCGCGACAGAGCCGCTTCACCCCAGCGCTGAAGACATTACGAGGTATCTCGACGCTTTAGGCCAACTGTAACCTGGGAGTACACTGGAACCGGATGTCAGGGCCTCCGTTGCCACCGCCATTTGACGAGATCGGTCGGCGGTCTTTTTCGTTCTATCCCTCGATCGCAAATGCCGAGCCCAATGAATGGCGGCTGCGAAGCGCCACTTGGTCGGACGTGCAGGTGATTAATGCGCGTACCGCCATTGACATGTGGATTCCGCGCCAGTATATCGGGCCGGTTTCCGAAACCGACGACCCGGTATTGATTCTGGGCCTGACCAAGGAACTGGAGTACAAGGACGGAGTGGCTTGGCCGCGCATCCGTCGCGTGATCGAGATGCCCCGCGCCGTAAACGACCGGCCACTCCGGCTCCGCTCCCGTCTTAAGGACTCCGGAGCGCTTGCGCCAGTTGTCGGAATCCGCTTGGACACTAGAGAGAACTCGAGAATCGGCCGACTCCTTCTCGTTTATACTGGCGTGACTGCAGTCTTAGTTTCCCTGCTTGTGCTGGTGGTGTTTCGCGATTGGATCTTCTCAGCGCAGGTCGCTTCCGAGCCTGTGCAGAATCAAGATCTCGGTCTCACTTCCTCGGACGATTACGATAGCGTCGTGCAGCGCTTCGGGCCACCCGCTCGGGATGAGTGGCGTTTCGATCCGGACGGAACTGAGTTCCGCGCGCTCGGTTATCCTAAGAATCAACTAACTGTGATTCTAATGGGACGTGCCCGGGAAGAATTGCACTATATCGGCGTCATGGGCCCGCAATGGCGTGTAATAGACACGGCGCCGCTGAACCGCGGCGGCGATTCCGGGGCTATTCTTTCCACTTTGCCAGAATTCTAAACTTCGAACAGCGAAGCATGAAAAGACAATTGCACACGTTTGTCTGGGCTGGCCTTGCCGTTGTTGCGGCCATCTGCCTGGGCGCAATCGCCACGAGCCGCGGGGAGCCGGTAAACAGCTTCTGGATCATCGCGGCGGCCGTGAGTATTTTCCTGATCGGGTTCCGATTCTATGGTAAATTCATCGCCGCGAAGGTCATGGCGCTCGACGATCGCCGCGCGACGCCGGCTGAGAAATTCCGCGACGGTCACGACTTCGAGCCGACAAATAAATGGATTCTGTTCGGCCACCATTTCGCTGCTATTGCCGGACCGGGTCCGCTCGTCGGCCCTACGCTCGCGGCGCAGTTCGGCTATCTGCCGGGCCTGCTCTGGATCTTGTTTGGCGCGGTGCTCGGAGGAGCGGTGCAGGATTTCACCATCCTGTTTTGCTCCATGCGCCGAGACGGCAAGTCGCTCGGCCAGATGGCGCGGGAAGAAATCGGCAAAACCGGCGGGCTCGTCGCCCTGGTGACAGTGCTGCTGATCATGATCATTCTGCTCGCGGTGGTGGCGCTCGTCGTTGTAAACGCTTTGAAGGGTAGTCCCTGGGGCACGTTTACCATTGCCGCTACCATGCCTATTGCCGTATTTATGGGCCTGTACCTTCGTTACTGGCGTCCCGGCAAAGTGCTCGAATGCTCCGCTATCGGTTTTGTCCTGGTCCTGCTCGCGGTATTTGGAGGCGAGTGGGTGGCGCATTCTGCAAGCTGGGCGCCTCTGTTCACGATGTCGGGCATCGCACTCGCGTTTGCCATCATCGTCTATGGGTTTCTTGCGAGCGCCCTTCCGGTATGGCTGCTGCTTGCTCCCCGCGACTATCTAAGCACGTTTATCAAACTGGGCGTTATCCTGCTTCTGGCGCTGGGGATTTGCATCGCCCATCCGCGGCTTGAGCTGCCGCCGCTGACTCAGTTTACGAACGGCTTGGGGCCAATTTTCGCTGGGAAAATCTTTCCGTTTTGCTTCATCACCATCGCTTGTGGGGCCATCTCGGGTTTTCATGCTCTCATCTCGTCCGGGACAACGCCGAAGATGATCACTCGCGAATGGCATGCGTGGCCCATCGGCTACGGGTCCATGCTCCTCGAAGGGTTCGTGGGCATTATGGCGCTTGTCGCAGCGGCTTCGCTTGCTCCCGGCGTGTTTTTCGCGGTCAACTCGCCCGGCGGCATCGTCGGCGCAACACCTGCAGCGGCGACAGCTACCATCACCAGTTGGGGATTCCCCGTGACGGCCGGCCACATGGCCGATCTGGCCCGGCAGGTAGGCGAAACCAGCCTATTCAGCCGCACCGGAGGCGCGCCATCGCTCGCGCTCGGTATGGCTCATATTTTTGCTCGCACAGGCGGTGGAGATGCGATTCTCAGCTTCTGGTACCACTTCGCCATCATGTTCGAAGCGCTGTTCATCCTGACGATCATTGATGCCGGTACCCGAGTCGGGCGATTCATGCTACAGGATCTGCTTGGACACATACACAAGCCTCTAGGACGAGTACACTGGATGCCCGGCATTCTGAGCACGAGCGCGCTAATCGTGGGCGCCTGGGGTTATTTCCTGTACCAGGGCGTGGTCGATCCGCTCGGTGGCATCAATTCGTTATGGCCCTTGTTCGGCATCGCGAACCAGTTGTTGAGCGCGATTGCGCTGTGCGTGGCGACTACGGTTTTCATCAAAATGCATCGCGCCAAATACATCTGGATCACTGGAGTGCCATTGGTATGGCTGCTAATCACTACATTCACGGCGGGATGGCAGAAGATCTTTTCTCCGGAACCGCGGCTGGGATTTCTCGCGCAGGCGAATGCGCTCACGTCTGCTCTTGCGGCCGGAAGAGTGACTGCGGAGCATGCGGCGGCCACGCAAACGCAGATCTTTAACAACCGGCTGGACGCGGCCGTCTGCGCCATCTTTATGATCCTGGTGGCGGTGATCGTGCTCGATTCGTTTCGTGTTTGGTACGGGCTCCTACGCGGTACGCGCTCAGCCGCAACGTCGGAGGCGCCGTTCGTCCTAACCCAACTGGAGGCCGAAAGCTTATGAGGGTGCTCGCAAGACTGTGGACGACGCTGGTTGGAATCGCGCGTGAGTTGAGCGATGAAAGCGCCTACGCGCGCCACCTGGCATATACGGGCCGTCCGCACTCGATGGGAGAGTGGCACAGCTTCAGCGACGCGCGGCTCCGGCGAAAGTACCAGCAGGGAAAATGTTGCTGAAGAACGCGCCTTCCCGACAGTTGGAAACTTACCGACACGGGGATAAATCACATTTATAGCGGTTGTGGCTCGGTCATCCGATCAACTTCTCGGATGCAAACGTCAACATAAGCTTGCCCATTGACCCACCCGCGGCTTTCCTTTAGCCTGAAAGATCGGTTTGGGGGTTTCGTGGTTCTACTGCTCTTTGGGCCGCCTGGCTGCGGCAAAGGCACACAAGCCCGGATGGTGTCCTCCTGGCTCGGTATTCCGGCTGTCTCGACAGGCGATTTGCTGCGTGCCGAAGTAGGGGCACGGACGCCATTAGGCGTGGTCGCCGCCGCGATTATGGAAACCGGGGGCCTCGTTGGCGACAGCCTGGTGAATGCCATGCTCGTTCGCCGGGTTGAGCATTCGGACTGCGCGCGGGGATTTCTGCTCGATGGATTTCCGCGCACCGTGGCGCAAGCTGGTTTCCTCGATGACTACCTGGCCAGCCGGCAGTTGCCGCCTGGCAGAGTCATTCACCTCGAAGTAGAGCGCCACACGCTGATCGATCGTATGTCGGCGCGCCGCCAGTGCCCGGTCTGCGGAAGGATTTATAACACTCTGCATCAACCGCCGCGATCCAACGGTGTCTGCGATAACGACGGTGCCGTGCTCATCCGCCGTAAGGACGATCACGAGTCGATCGTCCGGCAACGCCTGAAAGAGTATGACGAGCTAACGGGGCCGGTGCTGCACCATTACTGCGGGCCGCGGCTTCATTCGATCGACGGCGGCCAACCGGCCGAACGCGTGTTCGAAGATATCACCGCTGCGATCCAATGGGCTTCCGAGAGAGAGCCTTCGAGCGCCGCCTGACAACAGCTTGTGTCCAATTATCGGGCCGTCAGCCTTCTTCGGGATTTTCCAGCGGTTTTGTGCCAACCACCACATCCGCGGCGGCATGGCCCGTAATCAGGCGAGCGCCCCGGTGGAAAGTAACGTAGAAGAACGCCCACTGGACGAACACCAGAATGCGGTTCTGGAATTCAACGATATACATGAGGTGGATGAAGAGCCAGATCAGCCATGCCGGCAGCCCCCACAAATGGAATCCAAACACATTCGCCACCGCTGAGCCGCGGCCGATCACCGCAAGGTCGCCCTTATCGAAATATTTGAACGGCGGCAGATCGGCGTGGCCCTTCAGGCGCTTGACGATTGCGTGGGCAGCATAGCTACCCTCCTGCATGGCGACCTGAGCTACCCCCGGCAGTGGTTTGCCCTGGTCATTTAGAACCATAGCTTGATCACCGACAACGTAAATATCGGGGTAATTCGGAATAGTAAGGTCAGGTAAGACCTTGATCTTGCCCTGCCGGTCGGCCTCTATGCCTGTACGAAGCGCTAAAATACGACCGAATTCGGTAGTTGCCACACCGGCTGCCCAGATCACCGTGCGGCATGGGATACGGCCTTTCTGTGTCGAGCCGTTGTGCTCAAACTCAAAGTCCACACCGTAGCCGTCAACCTCGGTTACCTTTACGTGGCTCCTGACGCGGACATGCAATTTCAGCAGCGCCCGTTCGGCATGCTTCGAAAGGTCCTCCGGGTAGGTAGGCAGCACCCGAGGGGAGCCATCGAGCACCAGAATCTGCGCCTCTTCCGGCTTAATGTAACGAAAATCGTTTTTTAGGGTTTCGAATGCGATCTCGCCGAGCGCCCCTGCCAGTTCCACACCTGTCGGTCCGGCCCCTACAATCACGAACGTCAACCAGGCTCGGCGCTCTTCCGGGTTTTTGTGCGCACGTTCGGCCGCTTCGAATGCGTAGAGAATCTTATGGCGTATTGCCGTCGCGTCTTCAACCGACTTCAGGCTCGGAGCCCACTCGCGCCATTTGCCGTTTCCGAAATAACTTGACTGTGATCCGGTCGCAACGATGAGCGAATCATATTCGATCTGGCCACCATCGCGCAAATGGACGATCTTCGCCTGCGGGTCCAGGTCCACCGCTTCTTCGAGCATTACCCTCGTATTCTTCTGTTTGCTTAGGACCGAGCGAATAGGCGCAGAAATCTCCCCCGGTGAAAGCGAGCCGGTTGC
>JAICLJ010000039.1 GCA_025927575.1 Bryobacteraceae bacterium
CCAAGAGATACTTGCTCCTGGCACAGGAAATTCGGGATGCTGGCCGACAGTTGCACGCCCGCCGCGAGAGAAATGGGACCCAGCGGGTTGTGAGGAGCCACGTCCGCGTAATAGGCTTCGGCCATTCCAGCGATCAGACGCACTTCCGTGATGCCGCCTGCGTGGCACATGTCCGGCTGCAACACCGTTGCCGACTTCTTTTCGAGCACTTCGCGGAACCCCCACTTCGTAAAAAGCCGCTCGCCCGTCGCAATTGGAAGGTAGGTGCCCCGCGCGATTTCAGCCATGGTGTCGACATTTTGCGCCTGGCAGGGTTCTTCGATAAACATCGGCTGATAGGGCTCGTAAGCCCGGATCAAGAGCTTGGCTGTTGCGGGACTAATGGCGCCGTGAAAGTCGATCGCGATATCGACATCCTTGCCCATCGCCTGGCGAAGTTCGGCAAACGTTTCCTTGGCATACTCAATTTCCGCCGGCGTTTCGATGTATCGCGCCGGCCGCTTCTTTGCTACGCCCGTCTTGAACGCCGTGAATCCCTTTGCTTTGAGGCTCTTCATTTGGTCGGGCCTGCTCGCGTGAGCGTAGACACGCACACGGTCGCGGGTCGGGCCGCCGAGCAATTCATAAACCGGGACACCGAGCGCTTTCCCCTTGATATCCCAAAGCGCCTGGTCAATGCCGCTGAGCGCGCTGGTCAGAATCGGGCCCCCGCGATAGAACGCGTGCCGGTAAATCGCTTGCCAGTGCTTTGCCACCGGGCGCGGGTCCTTGCCCACGAGGTAGGGCTCAACTTCCTTCACGGCTGTGGCGCAGGTTAAAGCACGTCCTTCCGTGATCGGCTCACCCAGGCCGACGATTCCCGCATTGGTGTGAATTTTCAGGAACAGCCAGCGGGGCTTCACGAGGAAGGTCTCGAGTTTTGTAATTTTAAGGTTGTCTTTCGCGGGGATGGGAGCATTTCGATTGATCTGTTCCTGCGCTTCGAGAGCTGACGCACTGAGAGCGGTCAGACCAACAGCCTTAAACGCCGACCCGATGGCCTCGCGGCGGTGGAGGGAGTTTTTGTTTTGCGGTGACATTTTAGAATTGTGAAACGGAGCCCGGTCAATCAAACCGGATTAAGACAACAATAATCGACAACCATGTCCTGTGGCTAGCGCTAACCGGCGCCACGCTGGAGGTTTCGCCTCGCGAAACTCGCAATCCGAGACTCCAGCCTCGCAAACCGCCAAAGGATTGCCGAAATTCACCATTCATCACCGTCAACGTTATTACTCCTCCGTTCAGCTGGTGTACTATTCCGTTTCTCGTCGTGAAACGTCAAAGTTAAATAAGGGATCTCTCCATGGAGCACCGGCGCACACCCAATGAGAATGTTGGCGGGGCGAAGTCAGCGCAGTCCACTTATCTCGTGGGACCGATACTTAGGGCCTGCGAGGTGCTTAAATCGTTCCGATTCGAGGGCGAATCGATACCTCTGCACGAACTTGTCGCCAGAACCGGCCTGAACAAGACAACCGCGTTCCGGGCCGCCCAGACCCTTGTTGCGGGAGGTTTGCTGGAGCGAATTGCCGGTGGCCGCTACCGTTCGATTGTGCATCACAATCGGGGACGGAGTTTTCGAATCGGCTACGCGGCCATGACTACGAAATCGTTGTTTGCGCGCGACGTCACCGACAGCATACGTGTCGCTGCGGCCGAAACCAACATGGAGCTCATCGAACTGGACAATCAGATGAACGCGCGCGTGGCGATCGGCAATTCAGAGAAGTTGGTCCGTGAACGGGTGGATCTGGCGATTGAATTTCAGGTTTGCCAGGAGATTGCTCCGCTAATCGCTTCCAAGTTCGCGGATGCGGGCATTCCCGTGATTGCCGTTCACACGCCTCATCCCGGAGCCACGTTCTTTGGCGGAAACAACTATATTGCCGGACGCATCGGCGGCCGCGCTCTGGGGCGCTGGGCGCTCAAAGAATGGAACGGGAAAGTGGATGGAGTTCTTCTTCTCGGGCATGCGGCAGCCGGACCGCTAACAAATTCGCGGCTGACTGGCACGGCCGTTGGGATTACCGAAACGCTGCCTGCGTTCGGTTCGTCCGCAATCGTTCGCCTGGACGTCAAAGGTGGCTATGCCGAAACCATGGACATCGTTTTGAAACACCTTACGCGTAGCGCTGCCAAACGATTTCTCGTGGGCGCCATCAACGACGCCGTGGCTTTAGGCGCCCTGCGCGGTTTCGCCGAAATAGGGAGGCCAGAGGACTGCGCCATCATGGGCCAGAATGGAACCATCGCGGCGCGCACGGAACTGCGCATGCCGGGGAGCAGGCTCATCGGCTCGGTGGCGTTTTTCCCTGAGAAATACGGCGATCATCTGATGCCTCTCGCCATGGGGATTCTCCGCCGCAAATGTATTCCTCCCGCTGTGTTCATCAAACACACGCTGATTACGGCGCAGAATGTGGACAACTACTATCCGAACGATGCGCTAATCCCGCCGACAGATGCGGATTCGCTCTTGTTCGGGCGGTATCACTGAGGGCGGAGAAGACAGGAAACAGAAGACAGAAGACGGAAGACGGGAGAAGACGGGATTAGTACGCGTCACCAAACCGCCTCCGTCAATCTTGCGGATGCGCCGGCGCAGCCTACAGCGAAACGGCGGTGCGAACCGGATGGCGAACAGGCCCGCAACCTCAGCCTCCTGCAACACCCGTATCGGTTCTCCGCTGCTCACGCAAGCTGCGGAATGATGTACGGTGCTCGATATTGTGGATGTGCTAGCTGGTTCGCGGCATTCTCATCGAACTTCTCGGTTGTCCGATCGAAGGCGAGGAGACGTCCTCCGAGACGATAGCTGATGTTTGCCAGATGGCACAAATCCGCGGAGATGCGGCCGACGTCGACATCGGCGTGCAGATCCTGGTACTTGCGGCTACGGACGGCGGCAAGGAAGTTGGCGATGTGGGGCATGGTATCGGTCATCGCAGGCTCTTCGTATTTCGCCTGCTCGGCCAGTTTGCCCTCATTCTGACCTTTGTAGACACGATAGCCTTCCGCATCAACGGCCATCCATCCGTCGCTCCCGTAGAACAGGTTGCCGATGCAATTGCTATCCGTCCGGGAAAGATCCGCTTCGTGGTTCGTCGGTAATCCACGCACTTCGAACACGAGTTCTTTGTCGCCATAATCGAAGCGGGCAATGATCGTGTTCGGTGTTTCCTGGTCGTCGTCGTAGACATATTTTCCGCCACTGCCGACCACGGAACGCGGGAAATCGACGCCCAGGCCCCAGCGCGCGATATCCATTTCGTGCACGCCCTGGTTGCCGATGTCGCCGTTGCCTGTCGCCCAGAACCAATGCCAGTTGTAGAGGAACTGATTCTTCGTGAACGGAACCATGGGGGCAGGGCCGCGGAACTTATCCCAATCAACGCCGGGCGGCACAGGCTCAATCGGCGTATGTCCGATGGACTTCCGGCGCTTGAAGCAGAGACCGCGCGCCATGTATACCTTGCCGATAACGCCATCCTGAAGCATCTGCATCGCTCGCATCTTGTGAGCAATACTGCGGCTTTGCGAGCCGACCTGCACCATCCGGCCATACTTACGCGCCGCCGCCACCATCTGCACGCCTTCATATAAATCGTGGCAGGCGGGCTTTTCAACATAAACGTCCTTGCCGGCCTGGCAGGCCCACACCGTGGCGAGCGCATGCCAGTGATTCGGCAGAGGCAGCGAGACAGCGTTAATTTCTTTATCGGCGAAGAGCTGCCGCATGTCCTCGTAGCTTTTCGGCTTCTCACCCGTCAACTTCTGAACAAGCGCGGCGCCGCGTTCGAGGTGCGCCTGATCGACATCACAAACCGCGGCGATGCGTGCATCGGGTTGCTTCGCGTAATACTCGATGTGATCCGTGCCGCGGCCGCCAATGCCGACTATGCCGACGTTGATCTTGTCGTTGGCGCCCCAGGCGCGCGTGGCGGCAATCGCGGAGAGCGCGGAAGCTTGCAGGAAAGTTCGACGGGTTGAATGGCTCATAAGTAATCTCGCGGGCGGTCCGCGCTGGACAGCAGCACGAGCGCGCAGAATTCCGAACCGGCATGGAACGGTTCATGAAGAATGTATCACTTTCCGATTGTCAGTGCACTCCGGGCAAGCCGCTAGTTGAGCGCTTAAGTGGACTCGCCTTACGTGTTTCTTCCCTTTGCCTGTTCCAGCAATTGATCGCAGCCGCGTGCCGTCAAAGCGAGCATCGTGAGCGTCGGATGCTTGTCACCTGTGGACGGAAACGCATTGCCGCCGAACACATACAAATTGGGGATGTCATGCGTTCGGCAGAAGGAATTCAACACGCCTTCCTTCGGATCGGCGCTCATCCTCGCGGTACCCACTTCGTGAATTGAACCGCCTAATGGATGCTTTTTCGTTTTCCCTCTCGGTTCACCTTCTTGAGCCGCTCCCCGGCTTGGTCCCGAATCGGCGGGAGCGTGGCTCGCTTGTGCGTCCGGTGAGCCTGGAGCACCCGGGAAACCCACGGGGCCGGTTTTGCCCATACCCGCCATGGTTTCGCCCCCTGCCTTCCTGAACCATTCCTCCGCAGTTTGTTGAAAGTGCGCGAGCAACTTTCGGTCGTTGTCGCAGTGAGTGAAATGAATGTTCAATACCGGGATGCCCCAGTGGTCTTTCACCTCCGGATCGAGTTCGACGAAGTTCTCTTTCTGCGCCAGCATCTCGCCGCCCGCAATCCAAACTCGCGCCTGCGCGACATAGCGGTCTTTGATTTCCTTCTTCCATGCCGATCCGTAACCGGGAAGCGACGCGGCGAACCGGGGATACTCGCTTTGCCCGCCGGTCGCATTCATCACGTAACCACGGATGAAATCCTTGCGAGCCGTCTTCTTATCGAAGTTCACCATGTTCGGAACGGTGACGCCGGCCGATTTGCCGTCGTCCAGGCGGCTCGGTCCGCCTTTCAGCTTGGGGAGAAATCCGGATACGCCGCCGCCGCCGACCTGGTCCATCATGTAGTGGCCAAGCGTGCCGCTCGAGTTCGCCAAACCATCCTTCGCCGAAAGCAGCATCAACCGGGTATTCTCGAGTGTCGAAGCCGCCAGGATAATGTATTTTGCATCGACATCGACTGTTTTCATCGTGTATCGCTCGATGTAGGTAACCCCTTGAGCGCGGTTTTCGCTGTCCATGCGCACCCGCGCGACGACACTGTCTGTCCGGATTTCGAGATTCCCGGTCCTCAACGCCGGGGGCAGAGTACTCGAAAGCGTGCTGAACATCGCGCCGACATCGCATCCATTTACGCAATTCCCACAGTAATGGCACGGAGGCCGGTTGTTGTGCATCTGGGTAAGCTGCGCCAGGCGCCGGTGAGTGGTAGGCCATCCGAGGCTCTTGCACGCGGCGGTGAAGATCGCCTCAGCGCAATTCAGAGGCATCACCGGCAGGAACTCTCCGTCGGGAAATTGCGGAAACCCTTCGGCGGCGCCGCTCACGCCAATGAATCGTTCGACACGATCGTAGTATGGGCTCATATCGGCGTAGCTAACGGCCCAATCCATTCCGTAGCCGTCGCGTGAAGCCGCTTTGAATTCGTAATCGGCGATGCGATCGCTCGCACGAGCCCAGTGAAGGCTGCGCCCGCCGAGGCATCGCGACCGGCCCCAGTGGTACACGGTATCCGGCGAAGTTGTGTACGGGTTCTCATGGTTATCGATCATGATTCGATAATTTTGCTCACTGCCGCTATAGCGGCGGAGGAACCCCGGCCTTCCTTTCCCTCGATATTCCATCTGGTAGAGGAGGGTGTGATGAAAATCTTTTGCCGGATTGACCGCGCTGCCCGCTTCGAGCATCAGCACCTTCATGCCTGCCTGGGAGAGCTGCATTGCAGCCCAGCCGCCGCAAGCGCCGGATCCTACGACGATCGCGTCATAACTCTTCGCCATCAAAACTCCCTCATAACGCGCGCAGTACGAATAAGTGTTCCTTGCCTCACTCCGCCCTCTGCGCGGCTCTATGACTAAACGACGTGATGCTCCGGGTGGTTACATGCCGGGAAAACCGCGTTATATGAATCGCCCTTATAATCCAAGGTCTCGATCATGCCCGCCCGCGACGTGTAAAACGCAAATGTATTTTGCTGTTTGATCAGCCGATAGGCAAAGTACGCAGGATGAGTCGCGGAACGGTCGCGCTCCGGTTGCGACATGACTTCGACAAGCGCTTCCCGGCTCTTTGCGTCGGCTGTGTGAAAGCCCGCTTCCTTTAACGCTCGCATCGCGCCGCGCCACACGTGCTGTGTCTTTGGAACTTGATCGGACGCTTGCAATACGAAATCGATGTAGTGGGCGCAATGCGCCTCGCGTGCACCCGGGGTGTCGTCGGTGGGAATCAAGATCTCAGTAAAAGCCTGCAGCGCTTCAAAATCGTCTCGATCAAAAAACTTCGGCCGGTAGTCGCGTAGGAATGGCGGCTCAGGGGGAGCGGTGCGGCCGTCTGCGCTGTGATGATCCTGCGCGGCCTTCAGCCAGCCTCCAAAGAACTCTGCTCCTCCGGATAGCGCGGCAGCGCTCACTGCCAAATCGAGCAGATCGCGGCGGGTCGGAAGCAATTCGAAATCCATAATCACAGAATGCCGGAATCTGCACGGATCATATCACCTCGATTCCGCCGCAGTTTCCGCTGCTCAACCGCCACATCAATTTACCGTGATATTCTGCATTATCCGAAGCATATCCGATTTGATTTACGAGACAAATCGGTTTTTTAGCCAACTATTCGTCGAGGCAAGGAAAGGAACGGGCGTCGATGCCGGCATTTGCATTTTGGAATACGTACCGCCTTGGCGGCGGCAGCGGAGAGGCAAAGAGAATCATCATCGAGGGAGTGCTGGCGCAAATCTTCGACAGCCATCAAGCTGAATTTGCCATTCTCTGCGAGGTGACTGGAGACGTGCAGTTGGGCGACGCACCGGTCAGCCGCCAACTCTACACAGCGTCGAGGAGGCACGGCCAGTTAGCGTATTCCGCATTTGACGACGATCTCAGTGCACACGACCTCGAGAGAGCTGATATCAACGATTTTATCGATGTTTTCGGTCAAGCTCCCCATAAAAAAGGCGGTGGAAAGTTCAGCAGGCAGAGCAAGCGTCCCGTAGCGTACGCCGGTCAGGCCGGCGGCACGAATGTGTTTGTCTACCATGCGAATGCCAGCGCGAAATCGTCATTTCTCGTCGCCTGGGTCGCGGAATCTCTCAACCAGGATTACCAGGGCAACTTTATAATCGCCGGCGACTTGAATTGCAGTCCGCTGCAGTTTGCCACCTCGATCGACCTCTGCACGAGCACTCCTAATTACCACGCACATTTCAGCGCTCCCAACGGAGGTCACACCCATAACGCGAAAAGCGGCCTCGTAAGCACTTACGACTGGGCGATTGTGGGGGCGAATGGCCCAAAGGCGGTCAATGTTGCTGCTATCGACTTCACAGGCATCATCAAGCAAATGGGTTTCACCGAAAACCCGCTCTCCGATCACCTGCCGATCGTTGTTTCATGGTGAAAGCGGAGGTCGCTTCGCTTGCCACGCGGCTCGACGCGCCATCCAAGTTTGTCTCCACCTATGAGAAGTTCAGATTTGCCCGCGCGTAATCGATGCAGCGTCGATTGTACTGATCTTCAGCTTGCAACTGCCCGGCCGGCGCTAATTTGCTGATCTGCGGAAGCGGTTCCTTCGGCGGATTTCTGTGGACAAGCCCCCATGTCATCGCCACATCGCGCCCCGGAATTTCCGTCGAGGGATCGCTGAAAGTCGCCCAGTATTTATCGGTGAACACAGGAATTTTCAGTGGATCGCGCGTGATCATTTCAAGACAGAAGAGCATGTTCGGATCCTTGGCGCGCAGGATCTCTACTCTCCTCTTTAAGTCGATAACACCTTCGCCCAGCGGAACTTCGGATAGCAGGAAACCGTCTTGATACTCCTCGACTCCCATGTCTTTCAGATGGCAGAAAATGGCGTAGGGCGAAAGGAGCTCAAAGGTCTCCCGCGGGGTTTCACACAGCGAGATGTTATTACCGAAATCGAAGCAAACTCCCACCCATTCGCTTCCCAGGCGCTTCATCCACGCAGCCTGCTCTGAAGCTCGCCAGCCTTTGTGATTCTCGATGGCCAGCCTCATCTTGTGTTTCCGGAGAACTGGCTCCGCGAGGGCAATCGTTCGCTGGCACTGCGCGAAATTCGTCTTGAATTCTTCTAATGAGTCAAATTGCTCGTACCGCCGTTGTGTCATGGCGGCATGCAAAGCGATGGCGCCGGCTTCTTTGCAAGCGGCCACGGCGGCGTCGAACGAACTCACGTCGCTTTCCTCTTTCGGAAGACGTGTGTTCAAGACGATCAGCATGTTGTAGGCTTCTACCTTCTGCCGCATAGCTTTGACCGCTTCAGGATCGGTAGACGTAAGAAACGATTCGGCTCCGGTCAAACCAAGTTGGTGGCAGTGCTCGATAATCGCCATCGCTCGGTCCGCACGGGGCACGGACCGCATCCGCACCGCAAAGCAGGTAGGCGATCCGCCGAGCCGCCCTTTTCCCTCCGGCATGTCCGCGAACGCCGGCCTCAGGGCCAGAAATGCAGAAGCGGCCCCGGCTGCTGAAAGCAGCTCACGTCTATTCATCCTTGGTTTTCTCCTTCACAGCATTGGCTGTATATGCTTGATGCTGTTATATCAACATAATAAAGAGACGGCTCAAGCGTACGGGCGCGCATTCCTCATTCATGGGCGAGACACACATAAAACGGGTTCTTTCAGTAAATGTCGGCCTTCCAAAGGAAGTCCGAGTTCGCGGCGACGTCGTCCTCACCGGCATCTTCAAATCGCCTGTCGAGGGTAAATTAGCGCTGCGCGGCTACAATCTCGAAGGCGATCGTCAGGCGGACCTCACCGCTCATGGAGGCCCGTACAAAGCCGTTTACGCATATCCTTCAGAGCACTATATATACTGGGCCGCTCAATTACCCGGCTTCGATCTGCCACCCGGGGTATTTGGTGAAAACCTCACCACGGAAGGCATGGATGAGGAAGCTGTCCACATTGGCGATCGGTTTCGCATCGGTTCGGCAATCGTCCAGGTTGCACAGCCCCGCATGCCCTGTTTCAAACTCGGCATTCGTTTCGGCCGTCCGGAAATGGTTAAGAAGTTTTGGAACAGCAACCGTTCCGGCATCTATTTTTCCGTCGCGGCGGAAGGAGAACTTCAGCGTGGAGACGAGATTCATCAGCTCGACGAAGACCCGGAGCGTGTCAGCGTAGCTGATATCGTACGACTCTACAAAGGCGAAATTTTCGACCGTGAACTCATCGGCCGGGCGCTCAAATCACCGCTGCATGGCAGTTGGAAAACGGGCATCCGGTCATGGCTCGAGGAATTCCCGGAACAATTCGGTTAATCCTCATCGCTGCTCGTTTCGGAAACCGTCCGATTCCAAAGCTGAATGACGCGACAGGTGCGCTCATAGCCCAGAATGCTAATGCTGCCGGCCTCAAGAGCAAAGAGTCGCCCCGCGTCTGGACTTAGTCCCAACCAGCAGGCGGCCAAAATTCGAAGGATGTGCCCGTGCGCAAAAAGTGCCGTGTCGCCGCCGGCTGAGGTTGCTCTCGCAATTACCCGGCGCGCGCGATCACCCACTTCATCGAGCGCCTCGCCACCGGAAATTGTGCTGGACCAGATCGACCAGTTAGGAGCATTCTTCTGTATATCTTCTGTCTTGCGGCCTTCGAAAATGCCGTAATCCCATTCGTGAAGATCCGGCTCGATCTTGGCAATATCGCAAAACCCTGCGATCCGGCAAGTTTCAAGGGCTCGCAGCATCGGGCTGGTCAGCACCAGCGAAAAATTCATGACGGAAAGGATGCCGCCGATGGCTTTGGCCTGCCTTTTGCCATTTTCGGTGAGCGGTATGTCGGTGCGGCCCGTATGCGCGCCCGAGAGGCTCCATTCCGTTTCGCCATGGCGGATCAGCCAGATCCGAGGCTGCTCCTCAGACGCGCTCACTGCGAATTCCCTCTCGTGCTCAGAATGCAGGAGTGGTCAGGGAATCGCGACCGCCGTAGCATGCAAACGGTTGCATCCGAGCCTTCGCAGGCTGTTATCATCTGGAATGGAAGAGTCATCATTGGCCTTAACTGCTTTTCAGCGCTGCCGAATCCGCGCTTCATGGGGAGATTCCGCGAAAGCAAGAATCCGGGCCTCCGGCTGAACGGACACAAAAAATGGTCATCGCGAGTCATAATTTCAACAGCCAGGCTGACGGCCGTCCAAGTAAACAGCAGACATCCGAAGGGACGACCGCCAAGAAAGATAGTTTCGAAGTTCATCCAAACGGGCCCGTACAAATTGTAGTGGTTGAGGATAATGCAGGCGATGTCGATCTTCTGCGGAAGGCTCTCGCGGACCAGCAAATCGCCTATCACCTGCTCGTCTTGGAGGATGGCCGAAAAGCTTTGTCATTCTTTGAAGGAATCATCAACGAGGGCCGGGAATTGCCGAGTTTCATCATTCTCGATCTGAATCTTCCGGCGGTCCACGGTCTTACTATTCTCGAAAGGATTCGAGGAGTTCCGCGCCTGAAATCGATACCGGTAGTGATACTTACATCTTCCACACTGCCGGACGAGCGCAAAAGGGCGACGGCGGCCGGTGTCGAAGCGTATTGGAACAAACCTCACTCCCTCGATGAATTGGAAGCCCTGGGACAATCCCTCGCCAAGTTTTTTCGACAATATAATATAACCTGAGAGGTTGGACCCGCTCAGAAATAAACCGGGCGTAAGCTGCTGCAGTTACGGATTGGATAGCCGGATTAGCGCAAGAAAAGGTTTTGGTATTTCTAGTACCTTTACGTGTGTGGGCTAACGCGGCTCGTCGATGTCAGTCGTTTCGTGATTGAGTTTTTTCGAAGCGCCATGCAACCAGATAACGATCTTTATCGCCATACCCGTGTGATGTCCAGTATCGCTGTCGCGCTCGGAGGTTCAATTGGTTGACGAGGCGGATTCCGGAAATGCGGTATCCGTGGCGGCGGGGGTGGGTCGTGGCCACGGCGCCGCGGCGCAACCGGTTCCTTCCATCACCTTTCTTTTGTGGCAAGCAGACAGTCGAGGCGCCGTGAGGAAATTCGACGGCCCCGCGGCGGCGGCGGCGATTCTTTCGCCCGGCTCCGAATGGATCGACCTCGTTCATCCCGAGGAGCGCGCTGATGCCGTTGCCCACTGGAACTCGTGCGTTCGGGCCGGCAAATCCTTTTACTGTGAGGCCCGGCTGCAATTACAAATGGCAGATGGATATCGATCGTATTTGATCCGCGCAATTCCGGCTGGACAGACAGACTTGACCTTCCCGCTGTGGGACGTAGCTGCCATGGACATCACAGAGCAGAAACGCCGTGAAGAAAAGCTGAAAGCCACGAATCTGGAACTCGAGCAATTCACGTTCACAGCGTGTCATGATCTGAAAGAACCGGTGCGAAACCTCGCGCTCTCCTGCCAGGTGCTGCAGCTGGAATATCGCCCCCAGTTGGATGCTTCGGCGGATCAGTTCCTCGTTTATATCTCCGATGCCGCCCGCCGTATGGAGGCGCTCGTCGACGATCTGCTCGATTACACGCGATCATCGGTCGTGACGGCTGTGCCCGATGATCCGTTGGATCTCAATTTAGTAGTGCGAGACGTCCTTGAAGACCTGCATACCCTGGTCGAGGAAACAGGTGCGGTCGTCTACAGCCATCCGTTACCAGCCCTGTGCATGCAACAATTTCATATCGAACAGGTTTTCCATCACCTGATCGAGAACTCGCTCGTCTATCGGTCCAAAAAGGTTCCTGAAATCGACATATCCGCGGAAGAAGTCGGCGGGGCTTGGCGATTTGCGATAAAAGATAACGGAATTGGCATTGAGCCGGAGTATCATGACACTATCTTCGGCCTTTTTAAGCGGTTGCAAAAGCGCGACGAATTGAGCGGAAGCGGAATCGGCCTCGCCACCTGCCGTAAAATTATCGAGTCTTACGGCGGCCGCATATGGGTCGAATCGCGCCCTGGCAACGGTTCTACGTTTTTCTTTTCTCTACCGCCCGACTAGACACTCATGTCTTCAGACAAACCGCCTGCACCCCTGATTTTTCTATTTGAGGATAACGAACCCGACGCTCTGTTGGTGCGTATGGCTCTGGATAGGCAACTCGCGCCGTTCGAGTTGCGGACGGCGAACGAAGGTGAAGAAGCCATTCGCCTCATTGACGACGTGGATGGGGATTTGGAATCCGCGCCCCCATCGCTGGTCCTTCTGGATCTGAATTTGCCTCGCAAAAGCGGCGAGGATATTCTCGAGAGACTGCGCACGAGCCAGCGATGCCGCGGCGTGCCGGTAATCATAATTAGTTCGTCGGAATCGCCTCTGGAAAAGGCAAGAATTCATCAATTAGGCGCCACTGCCTATTTCCAGAAATCCTCTGATCTCACTGAATTCTTGCAGATCGGCGCTCTTGCGCAACGCTTCCTGCCTCCAAAGGGAGCGACCTAACTAAAGTTCCGGGCCAGTAGGGCCGGGCGTATCCGGCCCGAAAAGCCCAGCCTGCGCCATTGCTGAAAACTTCGTGCCGCTGTTTATCAGTGATGGGTCACGGATGTTGCGCTGTGTGCGGCAACCTGCGGTGAACTCGTCTGGCTGGTGTCTCCAGTCGTCGGCTGCGAGACGTCCCTCGCAGAGCCCGGCTCCTGGCGATGGACGCGGATCTGGTTCTGCACATCCTTCACACCCCAAACGTCGTTCGCAATATCCTCCGCAACCCTCTTCGATTGCCGGTCGTCGACGGTTCCGTTTAAGGTAACGATCCCGCTTTCAACGCGCACCTCGATATCGCTGGCGTCCACTTCGGGATCTCTCGTCAACTGCTCGTTTACGTCTTCCGTGATCCGCTCGTCAGATCTCCGATAGCCTTTAGGACCACGACCGACGTGGCCGTACGCTTCCTGTGAATACCGCCCTTCTCTTTCCCTGAGTCTGCTACGAACTCCATAGCCGGCCGACTCCGTGAGGCTGCCGAGCCTGTGGCGGCCTAACTCCGAGCCCCAAGTCGCGCCCACCGGTGTCTCTCCATAGCCCGGATTCGATTGGCTACGACCTTCCACGTGACTCCTGTATCCGCTCGGACTCGTGTATGTGTTACGGCTCGTATAGCCTTGCGGCGCCTGCCGAAAGCCCCGCTCACCTCTATACTCTCCGCGGCGCAGGTCCGGTTCTCGCTCATAGTCGTTTTCAGAAAATCGGCGGTTTTCGTAATCCGGGCCACCACTGCTTTCCCGGCGTTCCCTGTCGGGATAATACGGCGAGGCGTAACCGTAACCACTTGGGCCGCGGCGATCCTGCGACTCAGAATCGGGCTCGCGTTCCTCCCCGCGCATCCTATATCGATCGTTGTATCTATCCTCCATAATTACGCTCCTTTGAGCGCGATTTACTCCGGACACTGCGCATCCGAAATTAATCGCTCCCACTCTGTAGACCGGTAGCACTGCGCTTTCCGTTCAAAGAGATTGCGAGTCGCACGTTAGTGAAGGAACATCGAAAGAACACAGAGGCGAGCGAACTCTATCTGTTCGCCCGCGAAAACCGGAATTCCCAGAAGCCCCCGGCAATACGTGGAATTAATATTCTTCCGGCTCGTAACAAGCGCGGTCCGGCCCGCATTGGCCAATATGGACAAAATGTTCATCGGGGCCCGCCGGCCCCATCGTTTTCATGCACCAGAACGACGCAGTCGACGATACTCCAGTGATCCAATCTTCCATATTGCCCACGTACGAGCCGTAGATCGTTTTGGTACGAATGCACCGGCACGGTTTGGTCGCATTTGCGGTTTCTTGAATCATGCTCGGCCTCCAACAGCGCTCGGATCGGGTCCCATCTTTCCAGCAGTCAGCATGATGGTCCGGTAGATCGCTACTTCAAACATTGGAACTTTGTAAGCGTTGCGTGTCAGCGGCGAGGCCTTCACCATAGCCGCTTTGCCCGCGGCGCGCGCTGTCTCCTCGGTGACGGGCTTTGCCGCCAGCACTGCCTCGGCTTCATGCATGCGCAAGGGCGCCGGAGCAGCCGCGCCGACGACGATAGTGGCCTTGCGGCAGGTGTCGCCATCCATGTCCAGAACCACGCCCGCATCGGCAATGGCCCAATCCGTGCCTTCCCGTTCGGCCCATTTCTGGTACGCCGATCGTGTGCTGGAGGCGGGTTTGGGAAGATTGATCGCGGTGATGATCTCGCCGGGACGCAAAATGTTTTCTTTTGTCCAGTTCTGCTCGGGCAGCAGGAAAAACTTTTCGAGCGATATGGTCCGCTTGCCGTCGCTCGAAGCTACCTCAAGCGATCCAGCGAGCGCCATCAATGGCACGGCCGTCGAGGAAGGATGAACAATCGCGCAAATGGAATTGTGGAAAATCGCGTGGTATTCGTTATCGCCAATCTGCGCATAGCAGGTTTCTCCGCCCTTGCGGCGGCAATCGTAATCGGCGGAGCGAAAATACCAGCAGCGGGGGCGCTGCACCAGATTGCCGCCGATCGTCCCCATGTTACGGATCTGCGGCGTTGCCGCATGCGCGGCGGCGTTGGCGAGCGCGGTGTAGTTCTTCTGAATCGCAGGATGTTCGGCCACTTCAGCCAGCGTCATCAGCGGACCGATGCGCAAGCCGCTCGACGTTTCCTCAATCCCGCGAAGCGCCTGTATGTTGCGTATGTTGACGAGTTTCTCAGGCGCCGAAATACGCTCCTTCATGCGGTCGAGCACATCGGTGCCGCCCGCCTTTAACTCGGCCCCCGGAGTCAGCGCGCTCAAAGCCTGCTCGAGAGTATCGCAATTGGTGAATGCAAAGCGGTTCATGCGGTCACGCTCCTTACTTTGCCCAAAGTTTCCAGAACCGCAGCCGGAGTCATGGGCGTACGGCGCATGCGGACTCCAGTCGCGTTATAAAACGCATTCGCAATCGCGGCGGCGGTAGCCATGGTGGACGGCTCCCCGATCCCGCCCGCATCGGTCGAACTCAGGCCAAGATAATTTTCGATCACGTGTATCTCGATCTTCGGTGTCTCCTGCGCGCCAATCACCTTGTAGAAATCGAGGTTGGGATTCACCATCAAGCCCTTTTGCTTGTCGAGAATCCGGTTCTCGTAGAGAGCATAGGAGATGCCTTGCAACACTCCACCATTGATCTGGCTTTCGAGATGCAGCGGGTTCATGGGGCGGCCGCAATCCTGTACAGCGAGCGCGCGTTCCACGTGGATGTGCCCCATTTCAGTGTCGACCGAAATTTCGATGAAGTGTACGCCGCCATAATTGAGCCGGCGTCCGACGTTCTTGTAGTCGGGGACGCGCTCAGCGCGAGCAGCCACCTCGGAGGTTCGCATTTTTGCGGCTGCGCGTTTGAAGGTCCACGATTTGGACGAGTCGGATTTTGAGAGCACGTGCCCATCCTGCAGCACGAGGTCATCCGATGAAACATTCAAAGCGGGAGCGACAGATTTCAAAAACGCCAACTTCGCCCGATACGCCGCATTGCGCGCGGCAGGCGTAATGGAGGCGGTTGTGCAACTTCCTCCCGACGGCGGTCCTGCCGGATATTGCGTGTCGCCGATGCGAATGCCGATGTCTTTTGGAGATAGGCCAAACTCTTCGGCGACAACTTGCGCCAGCACCGTCTTGATGCCGCCGCCGATGTCCTGCACGCCCGACATCAGTTCGACCGAGCCGTCCTGATGGACGCGCACTTCCGCGCCCGAATCCATGTTGACGATGCGGTACCAAACCGCCTGCGCCACACCCATACCCCGCTTGACAGGTCCAGGATCGGCGCCGGCTTTGTGCCGCTGGTCCCAGCCAAACTTCGCACGGCCGATGCGGCGCTCCACTCGCCGCGGCTCGAACTCGTCGTTCTTGTCGCGGAAATCGAGTGGATCTATCCCGAGCTTTTCCGCAAGTTCATCGATGCTTTGCTCGAGCGCGAAACATCCCTGCGGATGACCAGGAGCCCGGAACGCGGCAGCCGGACCGCCGTTGATGAAAACGTCGTATTCCTGCGTGTGCACGTTCGGGCACTTATACATGTTGATGGCCGGCCCGGCGCAGCCCGCGCCTGTCCCGCAACCTGCCGTGCCATAACTCACAAGCTGGATGGCGGTGAGCGTGCCATCTTTTTTCGCGCCGATTTTCAGGCTCTGGTCCGAATCGGGCCGGTTGCCCACCGAGAGATGTTCCTGCTGGCGGTCGAGCATCAGCCAGACAGGCACGTCTGCCTTCTTCGAAAGGTGAGTGGCCACCACGCCGAAATTGCCGGCGCCGAATTTCGCGCCGAAACCGCCTCCCATATATTCGGTGATGACACGAACCTTGTTCTTCGGCAGGCTGAACAGATAAGCAAGCTCGTCGCGAACGGTCGAAGTCCCTTGCGTCGACGCATAGACCGTGAGCACGTCCGGTTTCCAATCCGCCACCACGCCATGTGTCTCAAGCGCCGAGTGCGTCTGCACCTGCGTTGTGTAGCGCGCCTCGACGACTTCCGCGGCATCCGCAAAGCCTTCATCGATATAACCGGCTTTGTGCTCGGCAGGGCCGCGTACATTGCCGGCCTGTGGAACGTTCTCCGGGCCGCCACCGCCGCCGGCGGTACCCGCCTGATCGGCCGGGCCTGGATAGACGAGCGGCGCATCGTGCTTTCTCGCATCGTCGCGATCCACGACGAACGACAGCACGTCGTATTTCACTTTCACCTTCAGCGCCGCTGCTCTCGCGAGCTGCGGCGAAACCGCCGCCACCGCCGCCACCGGTTGACCGGCGTACCGGACAATCGGATATTTCGAAGGCAGTTCTTGTTTTGCGTCGCGGAGTTGGGCATTGCCGAGAACATGCTCAATCACATGCACGGCCTTGACGCCGGGCATCTTTTCCGCTTCCGTCGTATCTATAGAGATGATCTTCGCGTGCGGAACGCTGGCGTCGACGATCTGGGCGTACAGCATGCCAGGCAACCGGATGTCCGCCGTGTACTTACCCGCGCCGCTTACTTTCAGATTTCCATCCCACCGGGTCGCTCGCTTCCCGATCGCTTTCAATTGATCGTTCTCGGGTAGAGGCGGCGGCTCTTCAGCGGGAACCTCGACCTGCGCCTGGTGCAGGTCGCTGCCTTTGATTCCGACAGCCAGGGACTCGCTACGCTTCGGAACGTTTTCTTTCGAGTCATCGACAAACTTCATCAGCATGCTTGTGAATCCTCCTTCTTATGCGCGTTTGGCGCCTGCGGCCGCCAGCGTTGCGTCAAACACCTTTGGATAGGTCCCACAGCGGCATATATTTCCGCTCGTCGCCAGTTTCACGTCGGCCAATGTCGGATTCGGATTGCGCTCGAGCAAAGCGACACAACTAATCACCATGCCGGGCGTACAGAAACCGCATTGAAGAGCATCGTGCTCAACGAAAGCAGCCTGCACCGGATGCAATTCGCCGTTCTGGCTAAGCCCCTCGATGGTCGTGACTTTCCGGTTCTCCACATCGACAGCCAGCGTCATGCAGGAACATACCGGGGTCTTATCGAGCATGACCGTGCAGGCCGAGCACGAACCCCGGTCACAGACCACTTTCGTGCCCGTCAGCCCGAGTTCGTATCGGAGCGCGTCGGCTAGCGTCGTGCGCGGCTCTATCAGGAGCCGGTACGGCTTGCCGTTGATGTGAAGAGAAACCGGGACCCGATCCGGCCCAACGGTGGAAGCTTCCTTCGATTTGGCAACTTCTTTCGCGAACAGGTTGACTCCGTCGAGCACCGAAGCGCCGGCGGCGCCGATACCTGCCCCTTTCAGAAAGCCGCGTCTGGCGAGCCCGTGTTTGGAGACCTGCTCAGGCGCTTTTTCAGCATCTTTGGACATTCTGTCTGCGTCCTCCTTAGCCCGTAAGCGGACATGTTACTGAACGGTTGAAAAACTCGCGCTCCGCATCGTCGATAGAGCGCGGATGGAGAGGGCCGGCCTTTTCGCGGAGTCTGCCGCCCGCCCTCTGATTGATTACTGCTTGAATTTCGGCGATCACCGACAGCGCAATCTGTTCCGCGCCATCGGCGCCGGTGTCCAGTCCCATCGGGCTGTGCATAGGCGCCAGAACCTGCTCCGGCTCGAGCCCGGCATCGCTGAGCAGAGATTCGGTGCGCTTCCGCGGACCGAGTAAACCCAGGTATGGCAGCGAATGCGAAGCAAGCGCGCGTAATGCCGCAAGATCCTGCGCATAGCTGTGGCTCATTAAAACGGCCGCCGTCCATTGGTCCGGCGCGATTCCGGCGAACGGATCGGATTCGGAATTCACCATCACACAGTCAGCCGCAAACCGCTCGGCGCGAGCAAGATGAGAGCGGCCGTCAAGGACGATCACCTCATAGCCTAAAAACTTTGCGAGCTTTGCCATGGGCACGGCATCGTCACCCGCACCAAAGATCAGCAAGCGCAGCGATGGCAGAACCGGCTCCACGAACACATCGAGAGTTTCGCCGCTCGCCTCGCAGCTAAAAATCCGCGCGGAATGCTGTTCGAGCGCAAGCTGTGCTTCTCGCTCGATCATAGAAACCAGTTGAGAGCTTGCGATGTTAGTTAGGGTTTCTCCATTGGCGCGCCGCAGCCAGCGTTCGCCAAGCCGCGGATGCGATTGATCGTTGCCGCCAATCACAGTCGCGAGCGCCGCCGGTCGCCTCGTTAACCGTACTTCTTCCACGGCATCCAAAATGGGAATCGCTGTCTGTTCCAGCCGCTCGAGCAATACGTAGATGACACCGTTACAACCGAGACCAAACTCCTGCGTAATTTCACCTTCGCTGGTGGTGTCGTACCGGCGAAGGGCTGTTTTGCCGCCTTCCGTCAGCCACCAGGCTTTTTTCACGAGATCGGCTTCCAGACAGCCACCGCTGACCGCTCCGCACCGCTTTCCGCCCGAAGTCAGCAGAAGCCGGGCGCCTGGCCTGCGATACGCGGAGCCGTGGATGCGAACGACCGACGCAAGAATGCCGGATTCGCCTCGCGCGGACGCTTTCCTCCAGATCTCGCGGATTTGCTCAAGCTCCGTCATGAGTAACGGGTGGATTGTAGCTCAATTGAAACCTTCAGGTGAATTGGTTTACGGCTATCCTATGCTCTCCATTGTTGCGCTGTTTTTGAAAACGGGCGGCTGTGACGGGGCGAACTGGATTTTCCGAATGCCAGAGGTTCCTGATGAGGCCATGCGATTAGGTTTGCGTCCTGAAGGGGGCTGCCAAAGCCCATCCGGTACCTCAGCGAAAAAGACCAAGTAAATAGGCAATTACCAGGATCAGAACGATTGTCCCGAGGCCAATTCCAGCTCCTCCCCCGTAGCCGTAGCGACCGTACCCGTAATACCCGCCGCCCCCGCCTAGGAGCAGGATCAAGATAATGATGATAATGAGCGTCATTTTTCCCCGCCTCTTTCCCTGTACTATATATCAGTCTGGGCAGGAAAGCTCGGCCGCGCGGCCTCGCCCGCGATTTCAGTCGACGCCATTCGCTCTATGGATGAAGCATGGGAAAGAGCTGGCGGATGCGGGCTTCATCCGGCTGCGAGCCATACTCGCAGATCTCGAAGGCTTCATAGTATTTCGTGGCGTTCCCGATTTCGGGACCGTACCATTTGACCAATGAGGCGCGCACGGCGGGGCTAATCTTAGACGTTCTTTCCTTTTTCAGCCATTCTTTGCGCTCCGTGTGATCTTTAGGCACTTCCGCCAACCTGCCATCAACCCATGGCAGCCAATCGTAGAACTGCGATTCGTGCGCATCCAGTGCATCAATCTTCTGATCGATCACGTCATCGATCCTCACCGCGATATCCGGTTGGAAGGGATTGGGCCGCTGAAACCGATCCTCGTAATAGAGAAACACTGGATTTTTTCGCAACGCCGGCACATCGGGGGTCACCGACGGCACAACCACCATGTAGGCGGCGTCCTGCACTAAGACGCCGGTATACCGATGATCGGGATGATAGTCGTTCGGCCGCGGCGCCAGAACAACGTCGGCTTTCCAGGAGCGTATCTGGCGAATGATCTGCTCGCGAACTTCGAGCGTCGGCAACAACTGCCCATCGTGGTTGTCCAGAACAACATAATCGATGCCGAGCCGACGTCCCGATTCTTTTGCTTCCTTTAGCCGCCGTGCAGCAAGCTCGGGTCCGTGCATCGTCTCGTGCCCGGCATCGCCATTGGTCACCGACACGAACCTGACGGCGTAACCCATCTTCGCAAAAAGCGCGGCAGTTCCCGCCGCTCGAATGTCGCAATCGTCCGGATGCGCTCCGAAGGCAATCACACGAATTTTGTTATTTTGTCCAAGCATGATAGTGGCAGCAGTCAAAAGCAGTAAAACTATTTTCATTGATCAGAACCTCCCGCAGTCACAGCGGCATGTTCGATCATACTCCGAGCCGTTGGTTGAGAGGGCTGGGAGACGGAGTTCATATGGTGTCCTCCATCGTCAAAGTTCATCGAATTTCACAATTGCCCCCGGCGGCGAGATCTAAGTCGTACGTACCAGTGCTCGAGGACCGTGTAGATAAGAGCCGCGCACGCTGCGGCTAGCCCATTCGTGATGCTTGACTTAATGATGCTTGATCCGACAGGCTTCACGAAAATTATCGGCAAGTCAAACAGGATTCCAAGGATAAAGAACGGAATTCCAAAATAAATTATATTTCTCCGAACGCGCCGCGCAAATGAAATCGGACAATTTCGAGTGTCGCTCTGGGCCATTTTGATTCGCTCACGGCAGGACGGCGATCCGGAGATTCCGAAAATCCACGTGGCTCTCGTGCCCGAGCAGCGCAATATGGCCCGATTTTCTCTGCAACCCCTGATGCAGTTTAAGAGTTTCCGGGTCTTGAATCAGATCGAGATTCACATCGAGAATGGCGACGCCATTCAGCCGAACGGCGATGTGGCGGCCATCCGCGCGAATCTCTTCCCGGTTCCATACCCCAGGCGGTTTCAGAAATCCGGTTCGAGCGGGCCATACGTCGTAGAGGGAGCCTTGATACTGCTCGGGCTTCAACTTTTGCGGTCCGTACAGTGGCCCAGTCTGGTCCAGAATTTGAATTTCCATGCCCACTTTGGATGTCTGCCCCACGCGCGGGACCCTGATGCCAATGCCATTATTAGAGTCCGCCTCCAATCGGAACTCAAACTGAAAGATGAAGTTTGCGTATTCTTTTTCCGTCATCAATTTCTGGCCGCCGTTCGCGGGGCATATCAACAGTCCGTCGTGTACAAGAAAACCCGGTCCTTGTTTGTTCACAATGAACCAACCGTCCAGCGATTTCCCGTCAAACAGCGGTACGAAATTTTGAGCAACTGCACAGGAAGCAAGCAGCAACGCGAGTATCGCGCCATGCAAAAAAGCCATTCCCTACAAGATAGATGATTCGGCATGCAACCCCCGGCTCTCGGGCCGCACGTGCACAGCTCCTACACGCACCGTGTTGTTTGTAGGGGTGAGACATGTCTCGTCCGCATACCTTAAGAGATGTTCATCGCGTGGGCGTGAATCGCTAGATTGGGTATAGACTTTTTTCATGACGCAACCGGAGTTGCATCAACTCGACGAGCAGGGCTATGTCGTTCTCGAGCGTTTCATGCCGGACGAGTTTCTCCAGGCGCTGCGCCGGCGGATCGAAGAGCTGTACCAGCAAGAGGGTGAAAACGCGGGAAGCGAATTTCGCCAGGAGCCGCACGCGCGCAGGCTGGCGAATCTGGTCGATAAGGGCGAAGTATTTCAACAACTCATTGCCACGCCCCGCGTTCTCGAACTCGTTGGCCATGTACTGGGGCTTCGATTTAAACTCAGCAGCCTGAATGCGCGATCGGCGGACCCGCATTCGGCCGAGGCGCAGCCTCTACACTGCGACGCGGGAGCCTTGCCGGATGAGAACGGCTACTGCGTGTGCAACACCATTTGGCTGCTCGACGATTTTACGCCGGAGAACGGATCGACGCGAATCGTACCGGGCACGCATAAGTCGGGCCGGTTCCCGCAAGACGTGCTCGGCGATCCGTTCGCTCCGCACGGGGACGAGATCGTCGTGCTCGCGCCCGCGGGAAGCGTCGTCGTAATGAACACGCATGCCTGGCATGGCGGCACGGCCAACCACACGGACACCCCCAGACGAGTAATTCACTCGTTCTATTGCCGGTGGGATAAACCGCAGCAGCAGTATCAAAAACGCCTGTTACGGCCGGAAACGCAAGCCGCCTTATCGCCCGAACTGCGATGCCTGCTTGCGCTGGACGATCCGATGAATGACGAGCTGTGCGCAAGGACCACGAGCATGAGCGGGTTCATGAAATAGGTCGTGGCGCAGGCTCTACGGCCTGACACTCAACACTCCCGCCCCCTCGAAGCCATCGTGCTTCAACGCAGACAGCGCTCGATTGGCCTCGGCCAGCGCAAAGACTTCAATATGGGTTTTTACGCCTGCCTTCTGCGCGACTTCCAGAAAATCTTCTCCGTCCTGCCTCGTGTTGTTGCGAACGCTGCGAACGACGCGCTCGTAATAAAGGAGGTCGTACGGAAACGAGGGAATATCCGACATGTGAATACCGCCCAACGTGAGCACGCCGCCGCGGTCAAGCGCGCGCAGCGCAGGTGGAACCAGCTCGCCGGCCGGAGCGAAGATGATGGAGCCGTCGAGCGCCGCGGGGATTTCGTCCGGTTGTGTGCCGGCCCACTTCGCTCCGAGTTCTAAAGCCAGATCGCAGTGGCGCTGCTCGCGGCTGCAGACATAAACTTCCAAGCCCCAGTAGCGGGCGATCTGAATGGCGATATGGGCGGCGGCGCCGAAACCATACAACCCGAGCTTTTGTCCTTTTGCGAGCCCCGTGACACGAAGGCACCGGAACCCGATGATGCCGGCACAGAGGAGCGGCGCGACTTCCAGATCTGTCATTTTTTCAGGGAGTTTGTAAATAAAATTCTCATCCGCAAGGGTGTATTCCGCATAGCCGCCGTCGACAGTGTAGCCGGTGAAGCCGGCATTTACGCACAGGTTCTCGCGCTGCGATACGCAGAAACGGCAGACGCCGCACGTGTGATGCAGCCAGGCGACACCCACGCGAGCCCCCGTCTGGAGCCGGTTCACGTTCGCGCCGCGCTCAACCACTTCTCCCACGATCTGATGACCGGGAATGATCGGCGATTTGCGAGGGGGCAGCTCGCCTTCGACGATGTGAAGATCCGTGCGGCAGATCCCGCAGGCGCTTACTCGAATCAGTACCTGCCCGGGACCCGGTTGCGGCGGCTCCGTATTTGCAAATACCAGCGGGCTCGAATCGATCGACATGGGCTGAGGCAGCAGGCAGGCTTTCATGCGATCTACTGTAGCGCCGGCAAAAACGCAGCGTTATCGGAAGCCCACGGCGGTGAACAACAATCGCTCAGTTCGCAACGCCGCCGCAAAGCTTCGCAAGCCGCTGTCGTTTGTGTAAGGCGGCCCCTTGGGCCAATGTCACTTAGTTTGGTGGGGCAGACGCTCCGTCTGCGCGCGGCTCCCAGCCGCGCTCTTCAGATCTCGAAGAATTGTCGAGGAGCCGGGCGGGGAGCCCCGCGCAGGCCAAGGGCCCCTCCCACGGGCAAATGCCCGAATCTGGGAAAACTAAGTGGCATTGGCCCCGCGGGCTCCTGCGGCGGCTTCCCCGGCCGCCAGAAGCTTGCTGCACAGAGACCACACAGGCCGCCCCAGGTCGGGGGCGCTGCCCCCGCCGCCTCACTTCACAAATTTCTTCAGCTCGGTTGTCAACGCCGTCAGTCCGCGGCGCCGATAAATCTCTGTAAGGCGCTGTTGTTCAGGTGATGTAACCAGGGTCCGCTTTAAGGAGGCATCCAAAGCGCTATTGGAAATGTCTGTCCGGCTGGGAATCCACCAGTTCCCATCCTCGAACTCGACATTACTGATGAATGCAGTGACGCCGTCCACGAGGATCGGCGAACCGGACGCGCGGGAAAAACGGAGCACTCCGTTCTCGTGCACGCGAGCCTGCTGAACGGGACGAATCTGGATATGCGCAGGCAGAAGGCCCGCCATAAAACCCCTGCCGTTCTCGTCGTGCAGTATCCACCCCGTCTCAATGTTCTGGACCGTTTTTTCCGAGCGGTTTCGCAGATCGACCTCCGGCCCCCTCACTTCGTTCTTGTCGATAGTGGCGGCGCCGTTCAACATTTGCACGGGCGCATCTGGGAACGAGACAATCGCGACCGATACGGGCCGTTCGTTGCGGGCCGCGGAGCGCGGATCGTGAAGAAGCTCCAGCCCAAGCTGTGGCGATCGAAGCTCAGGCAAGCCAAAATTCATTTCTTCGCGCAGTTTCGCGGTATTGCCCTGCTCGATGAGCCGTTGAAAGTAGCGGCGGTCCCGCCGCGCTTCCAATTCATAGACCGTCAGGCTGCGGCGGGAATGCAGCTTGTCTGGACCGTAGAACGATAGATCGTCGAACAGCACGCCATCGAGCGTCACCTGAACGAGAGCTCCACCATTCCGGGGCGTATTGAATGGCCGCAAAAGTTCGAGATCAACCCGAACGGGGAAATTCTCACCTGGCGCGGCATTCAAGCTCGGAACGGTGACGGAGGCTTTCCCGTTGGGCGTCAGATCCTGCGCCTCCACGCGTAAGGTAAGTCCGCGAATGGATTTCAGGCTGGAGTTCCTGAGAGTGAGCGACGTGTGCAGGTCCAGCGCCAGTGACGTTCCGCGCACCGAACCGGTGGTCGAATCGCCGAGACTGAACGAGATTAGCGAAATAGGCGCATCGTGCGGAAATTCGACGTCGAGCCATCGCATGTGGTTCTGATTCCCAGCGGCCATAGGCCCGGCTGTGGCCAGGAGGATCGCGAGGGTCGAAAATGCCTGCTTCCAACTACTGGCCATAAACGTTTGTGATTGTCACCTGCCCCGTCTCGTCGTCAACGTAACGGGCGCCCACGGATGCAGTGCCGTTCACCGATACCGTGACATCGGTAGCGCCCGGATGCAGAAGCGTTAGCATGGCTCCCTGCGTCCGAACCGCGATTCCTTTGGCTGTGGTCTGAACAATCGTGCCGTTCCGCGTCTCGGCGCCGCTCCAAGCGGAATGAAAAGCCGACAGGATTTGCGCGGTATCGCGATGCGGCATGTTCAAAAACCAGCCGGCGATAAACACCACGGATAATCCGGCGATTACCAACGGGCCGCGCCATCCACGGAGCCTGTGAACGCCTACTTTCTCAATGCAACGGCCGGCCGCCACTCCGACGTTAATGTTGCCGGTCATCTCCCGCTCGATCCGCGACCATTCGCCCGCCGACTCAACAGCAGGCGGCAATCCGGCGGAGGCTCCGCGCCTCAGTTCTTCGACAACAGCGCGAAACTCCCCCAGCTCATGCAGGCACTCAGCGCAATGGCGAACGTGACGCGTGACGTCCCTCCGTTCAAGCCAGGCAAGATCGCCGCGCGCAAAGAGAGCGAGCGTTTCAACCCGTGGGTGTCCGCCGCTCCTACGCGAATTCATGATTTCCTCGTTTCGAGATACTTCCGGAACTTGATTCGAGCGTTCGCAATGTGAGACCGCACCGTAGCCATCGAGCAGTTCATCTGGCGCGCGACCTCATCGGCGGGGACGTCCTCCACATCCCGGAGGAGCAGGGCCATGCGCTCCCGTTCGGTCAATATTGCCAGCCCGTCATCGAGTTGCCGCCGCCGTTCGCCTCGAAGCAGCAGTTGCTCCGGAGTCTCGCCCTGAGCGATCATCACGGGTTCCGCCGCTTCGCCGATTTCGGTGAAGGAGACTTTCTTATTGCGACGCAAATGATCGATCGCTGTATTGCTTGCGATCCTCGAAAGCCAATGTGCCGCTTTGTCCAGGTCCTTCAACTGCGACTGGCGCTGCAGGGCTTTGATGAACGTCTCCTGCGTGAGGTCCTGCGCGTCGTCCACATTCCCGACAATCCGATAAATCAGCAGGAAAATCCTGCGGATGTTTTGCTGGATAAACACCGTCTGCGCATCCTGCGCGGCTGTGTCCGCCTGCGTCCCGGCAATAGAGCTCGAGCGCTCCTTCATGCAGCTCTCCACGTCGAGGCTGACAACCCCAGAACCGGTTCCAGCGATAACTGCCGCGTTATTCCATCCCGTCTGCATGATCCAACATAAAAGTGACGATCTGCGGACACAAACGTGCAGTTCCGGCATCGCCGGCCTTCCGGCCAGGTTCGCGCCGGGTCCGTGTAGCGCGTTCGCCGGACGTCGATTGGACACGTTACCGCGAATTCCATCGGCGCTATCCTTAAGTTTATATGAGGCCTGTCGCGGTGATCGGCATTGGAAAAACCGCGTTTGGCGCTTTTCCCGACCGCGATATCCGCTCGCTCGCTGTCGAGGCGATCGGAAACGCCCTTGCGGACGCGAACGTTCCTCCTGAACTCATTGAGGCGTTTTATCTCGGCAATTTTGCCGGGCCCTCGTTCGTCGGACAGAACCATCTTGCGCCCTACATTGGCATCGCCGCCGGGCTCAGCCCCGGCATCCCCTGCACGCGGATCGAGAACGCCTGCGCTTCGAGCGGAAGTGCGTTTTTCCACGCCTGGCAAAGCGTAGCAGCTGGAATTTACGATGCCGCCCTGGTCGGCGGAGTAGAAAAAATGACTTCGCAGCCGACGCCCAAAGTAACTGAAATTCTCGCCGGCGCCGGCGATATGTCGGGCGAAGGGGCCGCGGGAGCCACGTTCCCGGCGCTGTTCGCCATGATCGCCAGACGGCATATGTATCAATACGGCACCACTCGCGAACATTTGGCGGCGGTGGCAGTGAAGAATCATGCCAATGGCGCCAAGAATCCGCTCGCGCACATGCGGAAAGTCGTCACTTTCGAGCAGGTTTTAGCCGGAAAATCCATTGCGGAACCGTTAACTTTATACGATTGTTCACTGGTGAGCGATGGAGCCGCGGCGTTGGTGCTCGTCCCACTCGACCGCGCGCCCGAGTTTACCGGCCGCTTTGTACAGGTTCTCGGCATTGCCCAAACCTCCGATTCCGTAGCGCTCGATCAGAAAGAAGATATTACTACGTTCCGAGCCGTCCGAACCGCGGGCGAGAAGGCCTATGCGATGGCGAGTTTGGGACCGCGGGATATTGAAGTCGCTGAACTGCACGATTGCTTCACCATCGCCGAGATTGTTGCGTCCGAAGACCTCGATTTCGTTGCTAAGGGTGACGGCGGTCCGTTCGCGGCGGCCGGTTGCACGGCGATCCACGGAAAGATACCAATCAATGCCAGCGGAGGTTTAAAATCCAAAGGCCATCCGGTCGGAGCTACCGGCGCCGGTCAGATTTGCGACGTGGTTATGCAGTTACGCGGCGACGCCGGCGAGCGGCAGGTTACGCGCCATCGCACGGGCCTGGCGCAGAATTTAGGCGGCTCGGGCGCCACGTGCGTCGTAACTATTTTGGGCGTGCGATAGGATGAGTGGCTTGAGAGACCCGGGTGATGGGGTTGTCTATACCGAGACAATCGTCTGGGCGGCTCCGCCAGCGTATGCCGCTGATGCGCCGTATCAACTTGCCATCATCGACCTGGATGCCGGCGGCCGATTAACCGCGCGCGTTATCGAATCCAAGGTTCACATCGGCGACCGGGTCCGCTTTTTCGAGTATCGCAACGGCGTCGCGTATTTTAGGAAGAGTTGAGGCGCGCCCTCAACATTCCGGCAGTTTCGTGGAAAAACACTATGAGTTTTCGTGTCCTATTCGTGAGCCTCGTAACCACGGCGTTCTGCGGTCTGCCGGCGTTCTGCCAAAGTAACAAACCAGTTAGCGCCAAGCAGCCGCCCAAACACGATGTGGCGGCATCTTCGCGGAAAGAACACAAAGAGGACTTAGCGGCAGTAGCCCGCGGCCACGAGCAGTTCAAATCCACTTGCGGCTTCTGCCATGGAGACGACGCAACCGGCAATCGTGCTCCAGACCTGGTTCGTTCTCCGGTCGTCAGCCGCGACGAGAAGGGTGACCGGATCGAGCCGGTGATCCGCAACGGCAGGCCGGACAAGGGCATGCCCGCGTTCACAACGCTAAAGCAGAACCAGATCGACGATATCGTGGCGTTCCTTCATCACCAGGTGTATGAAGCCATCCACAGTTCCCATGTTCCCGGCGATTACCCGCTGGCCAAACTGTTGACCGGCAGCGCCAGCGCCGGCAAGGCTTATTTCAATGGTCCCGGCGCCTGCTCCGGATGCCACTCCGTAACCGGCGACCTCGCAGGTATCGCGGCGAAGTATTCACCTATCGATCTCCAGCAGCACATGGTGTACCCTTCGCGCGAAGAACAGCGAACCGCCATCGTGACACTTGCGAATGGGCAGAAGTTTGAAGGCAAAGTAGTGCACAATGACGAGTTTCGGATCGGCATCGTCGCGCGTGATGGATGGCACCATTCGTGGCCGAAGGACCAGGTAAAGATAGAGATCCACGACCCGCTGGCTGCTCATCGCGAGCTGATGGAGAAATACACCGATGCGGACATCCACAACCTGTTCGCATACCTGGAGACGTTGAAGTAAGTGAGCTCAGCCCGGCGCCACATTCAATTCCGCAGATCAGGAAAACTCATGAACCGTATCGCTCTTGCCGCCCTCTTGCTGGCCGCTGCCTCCGCTTCCTGCTTTGCCGCCGAGGAAGGGTTGGATCCCGCGGCGTTGCTCAAACCGGCTACAGACACCTGGCCGACTTTTAACGGCGATTACTCAGGACGCCGTTACAGCACGCTTTCGCAGATCAATCAGACCAACGTGAAGCAATTGAGCCTGGCGTGGGTAATGCAAGTGAAGTCCGTGCCTCTCAAATCGATGCCGCTAGAAGTAAACGGCATCCTGTATCTCACGGCGCCCGATAACGTATGGGCCGCCGATGCGCGGGACGGCCGCACGATCTGGCACTACAACCACGAAACGCCCGGAGGCCACATCGGCCACCGCGGCGTGGGCATGTACAAGGACACTCTTTACTTTGAGACGGCCGATTGCCACTTGGTTGCTCTGGCGGCCAAGGACGGAAAAGTACTTTGGGAGATTGAGTTGGCCGACCCCAAGCTCGGGTACTTCGCGACAATGGCTCCGCTGATCATTCGCAATCACGTGATCGTCGGCGTTTCCGGCGATGCAACGGATATTCCCGGATTCCTCGAATCCGTCGATCCCGAAACGGGAAAAATGCAGTGGCGTTGGGATACGGAGCCCAAACCGGGCGAGCCTGGATCCGAGACATGGCCGCAGGGTACGGACGCGATCACTCATGGCGGCGGCATGACCTGGATCACGGGCACCTACGATCCCGAGTTAAACCAGCTTTACTGGGGCATCGGGAATCCGAATCCCGTGCTGAACGGTGATATCCGTAAAGGAGACAACCTCTATACGTGCTCCATCGTGTCGCTGAATCCCGACACGGGCAAGCTGAACTGGCACTTCCAGCCCTCGCCGCACGACACGCACGACTGGGACGCGGTGCAGACGCCGGTACTGTTCGACGACGTGTATCACGGCGTGCATCGCAAACTGCTCGCGCAGGCGAGCCGCAACGGATACTTCTTCGTGCTCGACAGAAGCACGGGCGAGCACATTCTGACGGCGCCGTTCATTCATACAAACTGGGCCAAGGGAATCGATTCTCGCGGCGAGCCGATTCCAAATCCGGCGAAGGAGCCGAAGCCGGATGGAGTACTCGTCTCGCCCGGTTCCGACGGCGCGACCAACTGGATGGCTCCGAGCTTCAGCCCGGATACAGGTCTGTTCTATGCCACTGCCCGGCGGCTGTGGAGTATTTTCTACATGACGGCGGAAGGCAAACCGGAAGGATGGGCCGGGCGCGACCGGAATCTGTGGGCGGATTCGACGCTGGTGGCTATCGACTATAAGACCGGCGGCATACGTTGGAAACATGAAATCGGCAAAGGCGAAGGCATTGCGGGCATGTTGACAACCGCCGGCAAGCTGCTGTTTACAGCCGATAATTCGGACAATCTACTGGCCTTGGACCCGGAAACCGGCAAGACGTTGTGGCATGTGAATCTCGGCGCGCGTATGGAATCCGCGCCGATGACTTACGAGTTGGATGGGCGCCAATACCTGCTGACCCCGGCTGGCAACGTGATCTTCGCCTGGGCATTACCGAAAGAGTAGAACTCAATCGCTTCCCGCCCTCCAGCCGGGGCAGCACTTTCTCTTCAGGGGTTATGGTCGAGACTTGGAAAAGTGCACTACTGCATGAACACTACTCTGTGTGCGCGGTGGCCTTTGCGCAACTTTCGTTTCAGGTGTAGATAATTAAGACTGGTTGCTTCCGCCAATGCTGTACTACATTTCCAGCAATAACATCTGTTTTGGCGGTCGGCAAGATAGCAGCCGGCCGCCAACACGTTACCGGTTGCTTACGGCAGCATCGGCATTGGCCGATACCGGCACCTTTTTGACTCCGAGCACACTGTAACCAGAGTTGGCATACAACCACCCGGAATCACTGCTGTAAAGAGACATTTTTCCGTCTGGTTTATCATCGGGGATTAATTCCGACCCCACGAGCTTCCAGCCGTTAGCATATGACCAGTAGTTAAATGCAATCGGGCTCCCACTGAGAGTACCGCTCCACGTCATATAGTAGCCAGCCGCCGACTTAAGATAATTGTGACCATTGTAGGCGTACTCGCTCATGATCGTGGCGTCCTTTTCATTAGTAACGACACAACCCCAATAACTCCCGGTTCCTCCTAGCCCAAACCAACCGATTGGACTTCCATTAAGGGTCAGTTGAAGTTTGAATTGTCCAATACCTTGCACACTCGGTGGCTCCGAACCCTCATTCCTCGAAGCCCCGACGAACTCCTGGTTCGCCACAGAGGGTTTTTCCATCGCTATAGTCTCCTTATTGCGGTAAATGTCGCTGGTTTCAGGTAAGTTACTAAATAATCGAGTACATTCTAGCATAGAAATACAGGAGTCGATTTAAATTTTTTCGTATTTTGAAAGAGACTTGTATCAGTTTTTCTTGCGCTGAACCACGATCCATTTCCAAAATCTAACTCTGAGCAATTTTGATAATGCTGTGAACCGGCGCGGCTGGCCGTCCCGAACGGCGGTCGAGGAGGTTGTCCCGCGAGCTCAAAGACTCGGAGGAATGCCTGATACAAGCAGGCTACCGAAGTTAGTTAGATGCGCCTCGTGTGCGCACAGTTTGAGCGCCAGCAATTCTGAGCAGTTCCCTGCCCTCTGCATCACCTGAAAACGGCGGAAAGATTCTTCGCGCCCCTGATCACCGCGCAAACAGCGCTACCTGCGCGCGATGGCCTTTGCGCAACTTTTCATCACATGTGTAGAGGACAGAGCCGGTCGCTTCGGCCAATGCTATATAAGCGGCGTCATAGGCTGTGAAATTATGTCGCAATTCCCAAATCCGGCCCAGCAAAGGTGTGTGCGCATAGCGTTCGGCGGGGAGCGCCGCAAGTTCAGCCAGAAGTTGATCGCTGCGATGCGAGTCGATCCGCTGGCCTGAAGATAAATTCCGAAGCGCGCTGGCTACTTCTACGTCGAGCAGGTGCGGCACGAGGAATGGGACGCTGCGCCCAGCAAGATCACGCCGGAGCGGATCAGCCAATGGGCCATTCGTCAGTAATTCCACAACCACGGAGGCATCGAGGACAATCACCGTGTTTCGCGCAACTCGCGTATCACTTGCGCAGCGCTCCGTTTCATCGGGATGGGCTTTGCCTGTTGGATGCGCTCCAACCACTCCCGCATGCTCGGGCGCTCCGCCGTATGCTCCAACTCTCTCTTAATGAAATCGGATAAGCTCATCCCCTCGCGAGCAGCACGGGCCTTAAGAGTGCTGTGTATCTCTTCTGGAACATCTCTAATTTGTATCATTTTTGACATGCTTTAAGCATACAAACATGTGCAGCACATGTCCACCGA
>JAICLJ010000071.1 GCA_025927575.1 Bryobacteraceae bacterium
GTCGCATCCCCTACCTATGCGCCGTTGCTCGCCGACCGAACAGCGCAGCTACTCGAACGAAACTGCACCGGCGTGTTCCATATTGGCGGGGGCGAGCCCATCTCGTGGCACGGATACGCGCGCATGATTTTTGAACTGGCCGGCTTGAATCCCGAGTTAAAGCCCACCAACGAACGCGAGTACCGGACGGCCGCGCGCCGCCCTAAATTCTCGGCTCTCTCGAACAGCAAGATGGAGAGTTATGGCGTTACTCCGATGCCGCCGCTGCGCGAAGCTGTCGCAATGTATCTGGAGGCTCGAAAGAGTGCTACGCCGCATCGTTCGGAGTAGCGTAATAGCCCTTTCGCGCCTGCACCACGTCGTCCTTGTCGGCTGGCTTGATCTCGACTTTGCGATAGCTGCCGTCGCGCTCAGGTTTTGTCGATTGGTAGCCGATGGAATACTGGCTGCGCATCTCGTCCTGAATCTCTTTGAAGACCTCTTGCAGCGGGTGATTTTTCTTGACGGTGAACACTCGGCCGCCTGTCTCCTCGGACATCTTGCGAAGGCCGGATTCGTCGCCACCTCCGAAACCACCATACTGACGATAGAACCAAGGATCGACGTAATAAATGCTATAGATGATTGCGTTCGCTCGCTGCGCGCTCTCTGTTGCCTGATTGCGCGAGTAGTAGCTTCCCTGGTCTTCGCCATCGGTGATCAGCACGAGTGCTTTGCGTCCCACCTCCGACTTCAGCTTTTCGTTCGCGGCCAGATAAATGGCATCGTAAAGCAGCGTGCCTTTCGGGTTGCCGGATGTTGGAATTGGTCCTGGATTTGTATTCGGCAGCGGGCTCCGGCCCATCATGGGCCCGCCAACCTCATCGCCTCGCATCTGTCCTAGAGCCGCTCGAAGCAGGTGGGGCGAACTGGTGTAGTCCTGCAATAGTTCCGTTTCCTTGCCGAAGGTGATCAGAAACGCTTCGTCCTTCGGACGGATAACGCTGCCGAAGAATGCGGATGCGGCGTCGCGTTCGATTTCAATCAAGTTCATCTGGCTGGCGCTGACGTCGACCAGCAGACCAAGAGTCAGCGGCAAGTCGGTGTCACGGCTGAAGCTCCGGATTGTTTGCTGTTTGCCATCTTCAAAGACCGTGAAATCGTCTTTGGTCAGGTTAGGAACCAACTCGCCGTCATGCTTTTTGTGGACCGTAAATAAAATATTCACCAAATCCACGTTGACGCGAATAACAGGCGAAGAATCCTCTTCCGGCCCGGGGCCGCTCTGACCCTGAGCGGGGTGCTGCCGGGCCAGCAACGAGCGCCCTCCCAGGAGCGCGGCTAAGGTCAACGCGCAATCGCGGCGAGTCATTGCTTATTCATATCCCTTGAAGAATGGGATGTATTTCAAGACGATCGTGTTTCAGCTACTAGCAGCCGGTTTCAATGCAGCGCCATTCCTCTTCGGCCAGAACCCTGCTTCGCTGGAATAACCCGGTAAAGGGTGGCAGTTCGTCTTCCGTAAAACCAGTCAGGATCAGCCGTCCGCCGCGTTTCGTGATTCGTTGCAGGTCTTCGAGAATGGCAAGCAGCACGGTCCCGCTGATGTTTGCGGCGGTTATATCCGCCCAGGAGCTTCGGATAGCGTCCGACGAGCCTGCCGCCAGAAGCGGCTGTAAGCCATTCAGGCTAAAGTTCTCGCGGGCTGTCTTCAGCACGCTTTGATCGGGATCCACGGCAATCACCGATCCTGCACCCAACTGCCGCGCCGCGATTGCGAGTATCCCGGAGCCAGTCCCGATATCCGCCACCCGGCATCCGGAAAAAACCGTGCGCTCCAGGGCCTCAATGGCCATGCGAGTACAGGGGTGCTCGCCCGTGCCACACGCGAGGCCGGGATTATGGATCAACCGGATACGGCCGGGAGGCGCCAGCTCATCGCGATAAACGGGGCACAGGAAGAAACGCTCTCCAGCGAGACGCCCGGGCCAAGCGTCGCGTGTGAACTGAACCCAATCAGTATCATCTTCAGCTCGCCAGGCAGGCATGTACCCAGCGAAGCGGTCCAGCAATCGCCGCCTCAGGGCGTTCGATGAAAAGCTTGCGGTCAAACGCACCAATTCGCCGGCGGGCTGTTCGCGGATGCCGGTCGTGCCGGCCTCCCAGAGATTGGCGACGATTAGGTCGAACTCCTCGGGTTTACAGATCAGTTCCAGAGAATACATGACGGATGACGCGGGCCTTCATCGCCTTTGTGAGGCGCACAGCATGCGCAGTCCATTTCACCGCACGGCGCAAATACGGCGGATCTGCGTGGCTTGGCCGGTCTGCTCGTCTACGCCGACAACCACGCCGCGGAGTTCCACTCCTGTCTTCGACGCCTCCATGCGCGTGGGAATTCCCGTAAGAAAGCGGCGTAGAATGATGTCCTTATCGACGCCAATTACGGAGTCGTACGGGCCGGTCATGCCCGCATCCGTCTGGTAGGCCGTGCCGCCCGGAAGGATACGTGTATCCGCCGTGGGAATGTGGGTGTGCGTGCCAACCATCGCGCTGACGCGCCCATCCAAGTACCATCCCATAGCCATTTTCTCGCTGGTCAGTTCAGCATGGAAATCGACGAAGCGAACCCTGATCGCCGGATCGAGCGCGCCCAAAAGGGTATCCGCTTTCCGAAATGGACAGTCGATGTTGGCCATCATCGCCCGGCCCTGCAGATTAATCACCGCATAGAGGACGCCCGCGCCGGTTTCTCCTGTAAATACCCCGCTGCCCGGCAGCCCGTCGGGATAGTTTGCCGGCCGAAGCAATCGGGGCTGGCGGGAGAAGTGGTCGTAGATCTCCCTTTTATCGAAGCTGTGATTGCCGCCCGTTAGTACGTGAAGGCCGAGCGCAAGCAGTTCCTCGGCAATTAAGGGGGTGATGCCGAAGCCGCCCGCGCTATTTTCCGCGTTGGCAATGGCGAGGTCGATTTTGTGCTCGCTGAGGAGGTTCGGAAGATGTTCGGCGACAATGCCGCGCCCGGCTGAGGCGAAGATGTCGCCGATGAATAGAATGTTCATCGGAGCGGGCGAGTGGAAGCGCATCCAGCGAGAGTTGCCGGCTCGATCTCCTTTATTGACCCCAAGAGGACAAGGGGCGGAGTCCCCCGAGCGCCTTTAGGCTTCTCCTTTGCATCTTTCAATGCCGGAGCCTGCTCACCGGCGCTTAGACCGAGTCGGACCCCAGTAAATTGAGTATCGGATCAATTTTAGGGAAACCGAGACAGCAACTCTCGCTAGAAACGCTTGAGCCTAGATTACCAGAAGGACGGGCCTTTACCTAGCGTTTTGCCATACATAACTCGTTAATTAGCGGCGCTGCAATTTGACCCGGTCGATCACTTCAAAGTTGACGTAATGCGCCGGGTTCACCGATTCTCCGCGGTGGATGCGGGTCATCAGATCGATCAGCTCTCGTCCGTAGCGATCGGCGAAGAATTCAATAGTTGCAAGATAAGGGGAGTTAGGCTCACAGATTTCACGCAGCGCCTCCGGATCGCCATCATGCCCAACCACGGCTGAGGTTTCACGGATCCGGCTGGCCTTCAGAGCGGCGGCGGCGCCGAGCGCGCTATGGTCGGAAACGGCCGATACCAGGACGTGCCTTGCTTTAGGATTATGGCGCAGGAAATTAACCATCACCTGACGCGATGTCTCGAAGCGGCCGCCTCCATCGAGCCAGTGTTGCCGGCAGGGGGCGATGGCGCCCAGAAACTGCTCGATACCATGGAGCACGCCGAGCATCCTCGAGTGCAAAGCCTGACCCCCTTGCGGGACGTCGAGCAGAACGACCGCGTCTACCTGCGAATTCCAATAAGAAGCCGCATGGCGTCCTAGCGTTTCGCCGGCAGCCAATCCGGCCTTATAATTATCGACTCCAAAAAAGATTGCGCCCGGTTGCGGAATGTGAATCGCTATTGTTTTTATCCGCGCCTCGCCGAAAATATTGGCGAGAACGGGGGCCACTTTTTCGTGCCGCTGAAACTCGATCGCAAAATCTATGCCATTGCCGACCATCTCCCGAGCATTCCGGATAGCGGTGTGCGGATCGCCTTCGTTATCGGAGATGATCAATTCACAGCCGGCCTCTTCCGCGGCGCGCTGCAGGCTCATGCCTACGGCGACTGAGAAAGGAATCTCGCTTGATAGTCCGGCGTACCCGACGCGTAATTTCTTGCGATTCCAGCTAAGCCGGTATCGTTTGTCGGACTCGATTCTCGTCAAATAACCGCGCCGCACCAGCGTTTGCACGATCCGGAATGCGCTTGCGTGCGGCACGCGCGTTCGGCAGACGATCTGCTCGAGCGTAAGCTCCTCACGATGTGTGGAGAACAGCTCCAGCACATCCAGAGCTTTCGAGACCATGGGTATCACGTACTTCGAGGAATCGCTAGAGTCCGCCAAGGAAAGACTTCCCTATAAAAAATACCGGAGGCAGTGCGCGCCGCCCCCGGTATGAATTTTCGCATTGTTCTAAGACGAGGCGAGCTTCGCCGTCGTTTACTTAAAACTCCAGCTTCATCCCGAGTTGAATGTTTCGCGGCGGGTAAGCGCTGGTGAGGGTGCCGAATGAGTTACTGGTCACGGTCGTGTTCAGACTCGTGAAGTTGGCGATGTTAAATGCATTGAAGAAATCCGCCTGCAAGCGCAGGTGGAATCGTTCTGTCAGCGCGAAACGCTTGGTCATCGACAGATCGTAGGATTGTAATCCCGGACCTTCCACGATGCCGGTTCCCGAAGTTCCCCAACGTCCGTCTGGCGCGGTCTGAAACGCGGCCGTGTTAATCCAGTTATCGATATTTCGCTGGCCGGATGGGACCAGCACAGGGCCGGAGACGTAATCCGAACGGCGAGTGCCTTCGGCTGTAGAACCGGTTACGGAGAAGTATGGGCCAGTCTGAAGGCGGATGATGCCACTAACCTGCCAGCCCCCGACAGTCGAACGAACGAACCCATTCTGGTTCTGAAGCATCGGCATCTGCCAGACAAAGGTTCCAAAAAATGCATGCCGGCGATCGAAGCTGCTGGGGCCGTAGTTGAAGTGCCGGTTAAGGTAATCGTCGGGGTTGTCGCCTTCACCGCTGGCGTCAGCCAACGACTTGGACCATGTGTAACCCGCGGTCGCGGTCACTGCGCCGGTACGCTTCGAAACGAAAACCTGCAACGCGTGATAGTTCGATGTCGAATCGCTCAGATACTGGCGGATGGATGTGTAGCCGGCGTAAGGATTGAAAAAGTTCGTGTTGATTTTTGGGTTCGCCGCCACCGACGCGAGGTCGGGGAAGTTGATGTTCGGCTGGCGAAGCAAATGCCGGCCGAGGTTGCCGACATAGCTGGTTTCTAGAAAGATCCCCATGGGCAACTCACGCTGCACGCCGAAGCTAAATTGCTCGTTATAAGAGAACTTCAGATCCGGATTGATCGCGCTGATGCTACCGATGGGCGATGCGCCCAGCGCGCCGCCGGCCGGATTTGCAAGATTCCCATTGTCGCGTTCGGAAATGAGCAGAATGGGAGGGAGATTCACTTGCGAGAATGTCTGGTTGCCTTGGGGGCGGCTGTAGAAAATCCCGTAGCCGCCGCGCAGGACAGTCTTCGAGTCGGCAGAATACGCGAATCCAATGCGGGGGGCGAACAGGCTTGCCGAGCCATAGAGACCTCGCGGGGCGCCCGCCGGGATGGACTGGAAGAAGGGAGTAGTCGAGCCCGGAACGCGTCCTTCCTCTTCGGACGGCACGCCGTTGCCTGCGCGGATTAAGCCGTTGTAAAGATTGCCCGAGCCCGCCACAACGGCGCCTGCTGTCGTGATAGTGACCGCCTGCGCCGGATTGTACAGGGCAGGGATGAAGTTTGCCATGTTGTTGGCTTGCGTATACATGGGCTCCATGTACTGATAGCGAACGCCGAGTTCCAGGCTTAACTTGTTATTTACCTTCCAACTATCCTGGATGAAGGCTTCAGGCTGCGTAAAGCGGAAGAAACCGACCGGATCGGCGCTTGCCTCGTTGTATGTTCGAAAATTCCCGAGCAGCGCGTCCGCCAAAGCGTTGCCTGTTGTATTGGTATTTCCGCTGGTGTTGAAGCTGAGGTCTCCGGTATAGGCTGGCCGGCCATTCTGGTCGACGCGGTCGCGGATGTATGCGAAGCCCGCCTTGAGGATATGGTTTCCAATCACGAAGGAGATATTGTCGGAAAGCTGAATGTCTGTCGTCGGCGACAGAAGCGCGAACGCAGGCCCTTTGAAATTCGAGAAGCCCGTGATAGCGACGTCCGGAATTCCATTGTCGTACTCCCCGCCGCCGTAAAGCTGCGGATATTGAAACCCATAGGTGCTTCGCTCCCAGGTATTGCCATAAGGCGGGATGTGCTGCGAAGCCCAACTGGCGTTGGCGCGGAGTTCATTGACGATGCGCGGCGTCGGCAGCCAGGTTTCCGCAATCAGGAAGCTCTCGCCAGGACGATTACGAACCGTCGGAGTGGTTGGCAGGTTCGAGCCCGAGAACGTGCCGAACGGATCGATCAATTGGTTATAGTCCTGAATCCAGCGGCCGTACACTGTGTTCTTGTCGTTGATTCGATAGTCGAGCCGCACGATGTCTTCGCGATAGTTCAGCGGATTGGTCGGTTCGAGGGTGGCATTGTTCGAAACCGCGGCATCGTTGAATGAAGTCGCCTGCGCCGACATGAGGCTGTACACGTTACCGATCGCGCGTCCATCCGGCGTAATCATCGTGGAGATATCGTTTCCGGGAATTGGGTTCTTGGTGCCCGGATAGAAAAGTTGCTTTTGTCCCGCGAAATTACCGGCGAGTTGGGCCGAACTCGGCACGGTGACGCGGGATGGCTGCGCGTTCTGGCGGAGCCGCTTCCACTCTTCACCGACGAAGAAGAACAGCTTGTCCTTCTTGATGGGGCCTCCCAGGTTATAACCGAAATCGTTGAACCGGAGCGCCGTCTTCTGCGGCGAGAAGAAGTTGCGGGCATCCAACGCATTGTTCCGGAAATACTCGAACGCCGCGCCGTGAAACTCGTTCGTCCCGTTCTTCGTGACGACATTGAAGGCTGGCCCGGATGCGCGTCCGTATTCCGCCGAGAAGTTTGATGTCTGGACCTTCACTTCCTGAATGAAATCCGGGCTGACATTGTTCATCAGGCTGCCATTGCTGCCGGCAACCAGATTGAATGCGCCATCGACGGTCAGGTTATTCGAATCGGACCGATTGCCATTGATGGTCTGGTTCGTTGCGCTCAGGCTGGTCGTTGTGCTGAACTGATCGGGGTTGGTGACAATGGCTCCAGGAACGAGCGTCATCAACTGCGTATAAGTTCTTCCATTCAAAGCCAGGTTGCTAACTTGCTTTGAGTCGATTACCCTCGAAACCTCGCCCGAAACCGTGTTGAGCGTTTCGCCCTGACTGGCGATTACCTCAACCGATTGCGAGACGTTGCCAACCTGGAGTTTGAAACTGGCCGTTAAGCGGCCGTCCGCGACGAGGTCCAATCCTGTCCGTTGTTGCCGCTGGAAACCTTCCTGATTTACCGCGACGGCGTATGTGCCGATCGCCAGGTTTGTCGCGACATAAAAGCCATTGTTGTCAGTTGTGACATCGCGAGTCGCTTGGGTATCGACATTGGTGATGGTTATTTGGGCTCCGGAAACGGCTGCGCCGGTCGGGTCCGTGATCGTTCCAGAGATGCGGCCGAAGCTTGTCTGGGCGGCCAGCGGCAGGCATAGAGCAGCCAGCAAACACACGGCAAAGCTAAGGCGGTAATAAAAACGCGAGACCAACATTGTTCCTCTCCCACGGGATTGAACGGCGAGTAGTTCAATACAGAACTACAGTTCAATCAATTTTTCTTTGGGGAAGTATAGCACCGGATGCCGGGTGTCTTTGCCGCTTCCCGCTCCCGGAAATAGCGCCAGAACACATTGCCGACGGCGAGCGCCGGCACGGTGAGCAGAAAACCGATCGGTCCGAAAAGCAGGCTTGCGGCTATGAGAGCGAAAAAGACAACCAGCGGCCGCAATCCCAGCGGTTTACCAAGGATGCGCGGCGTCAGCCAGAACCCTTCGATTCCCTGAATCACCACCCATACGCCGAGCACGGTCAGCAGGTGCGTCAGGTTGCCATCGAATAATGCGCTCATCGTGCCCGCGATCGTGAGCGCAATCAGCGAGCCGAAGTACGGCACCGCGTAACAGAGCCCTGCGAGAATCGCAACCAGGGGCCAGACCGGCACATGCGCGGCGGCGAACCCGATCGCATACAGGATCATCAGAATGCCGATGATGATTACCTGGCCCCGGATAAAGAGGCCCAACATGCGCACCGACTCGCGAAAGGGATTGCCGACCGGCCGCTGCCGCATAGGGACGCCCATGTCTACAGCGTAGCGGCACCGGCCCGGAAGGGGACGAATATTTGCAAAGCGTTGCGGCGTGCGCTCTAAGCGTGCCGCGGTAAACTTCAGTTAACCGTTTCGGCTCCCGCGGACTGCCGGCTAAAGACCGGCAGCAGCACGATAAATCGTGCGCCACGGCTGTTTTTCACGAGAGGCGGCAGTCGGTATAAGTTGGCGCGTGCAACAAGCTAAGCCTGTGCGCTCACTCCGAACACTTTTTCAGTGTAGATGCGGCTCAACCGCAAATCGTCCTCAAGAGGCCGCGTCACGACAGTGTTCGGCCGGTAAGCGAGTTCGACCACGATCAGCGGCTTCAAGCCGGATTGTTTCAGGTACTCCGCTATCTTCCTGTAATCGACATCTCCGTCCTCCACCGCTTCCAGCCAAAGCTTGTTTTTGGAATTCCGAACGTGAATTTCTTCGACGCGGGGACCTGCTTCGCGCAGGAGAGCCAATGGGTTTTGTCCACCCTGATGAACCCAATCGAGATCCATGCAAAGCGATACATATTTCGGCTCCGTATGGTGCAGAATATATCGCCATTCGCGGGCACTATCCACCATTTCAGGCGTATGATGATGCACTCTCAGGTGAAATCCTTCGCCGCGAAGAACACGCCCCATCCGGTTTAGAGATTCCGTTTCAATCTTCAGTTCAGAGTCGGTCTTTTCAGCGCTGCCCGGCAGCGGATCCGGGTTATTCACAATTGCTTTGCAGCCGAACGGTTTGCAGATCGCTCCGATTTCGAGCGCGCGCTGGATTGTCTTATCGGCTAGCGCAGTTTCGTGCATGGCGCCGCCAACGTATACAGAGGGCATTTCCAGACTGTTCGAACGCAACAGAGCGAGTGTTCGGTCCCGCAGTTCCGGCGCGAAGAATTCCTGGTTTAATTCGATATTCCGGAAACCCGCCTTGCGCGTCATGGAAAACGCTTCGTCGAGGACATCGCCCAATTTCTTGTGCTGGCGGGACGCGTATTGTTGAAAAATATAAGCCTCGACAGACATGCGCGACGAACCGGGCGCTGCGCTCGAAAGCACGGCGCACGAACCGGCGATTAACAACTCGCGGCGATTCAAGAACATACATTTATTCGTAACAGCCTGACGCTTCACCGGGTTCAATCCTCCATCGCTGAATCTGAACGCGCTTTTCAGAGCATAGTGTATCGCCCACGGCTTCCTTCGAAGGCGCTCCGGCCGTCGCTGCGATTACGATGAAGATAAGCACGTATGCGGAAACATTTCATGTGGCTCGTGTTTTTGGCAGTTGCGCCACTTCCGGCTTCTCCTGCGAACGTCGTTTTCAGCCGGAGAGTTTACGCGACAAGCGGTCGCACTTATCAGCAGATTTGGAATCTGGATACGAGAAGTCACAAAATCGCGCCACTCACTGCCAGCGCGCGGCGGCATGTTCAACCGGCCTGTTCGCCGGACGCCAAGCGAATCTGGTTTCTATCGGGACCCTTCGGCGACGAGCAAAGCACAGAGCTGTGGTGGTTCGATCCTCGAACAAAGGAGGAGAAACTGGCGGTTACTTTTAAAAGCGGAATTTTGCGGTTGTTAGGAGGTAGCGAGGCGCAGGTCTTCTTCACGGCCTACGATGCGCAACAGACGAGCCTGTATCGCTGGAACGGATCGCTGAAAAAGCTGAGCGCGATTGACGCCTCCTCAGACAATCCCGCCGCGCTCTCGCCGGATGTGCGAACCCTCGCGGTGCAAACCGGGCCTGATTCAGTCACTATGATGGACGCAAGTGGCGCAAAGGGGCGGAAATTGGAGCATTGCGTGGCTCCGGCCTGGTCTCCGGATGCGCGCACGCTCGGGTGTGTCACCGGCCATATCGTTCGGCTGGTGAACCTAACGACGGGAATTGAAGAAGCGCACGCGGAATTTCTGGAGCGTTCGACGACGCCCTCGGTTGCCGCCATTTCACCCGGATCGAAGGAACTGTTAGTGAAAACCATAGGCGCAAGCAGCAACAGCACGTCTCCCCAGTTGGATTATTGGACGCTCGACGTCGCACGTTCGAAGTGGACGTTTATCGGACCGGGGCAGTCCGCCCTATTTGCGCCTGCCATTGGCGTGCTTCTGGTTACGCCGCGCGCTCTTGCTCCCGTGGGCTCCCGGCGCGAGTGGGTATCGCAGATCCTCGCTGTCGATCCCGCAACGCATGCGCAGACCCCCATCACCGAAGGCACGACCAACAATGTCGAGCCATCTTTATGCCCGCTGAACGCGCCCGCCTCGAACCACGCTGGCGCCTCACACAAAATGAAGCGTTCTCCGCGCCGCTGATCCGCTTCCTCGAGAGCTCAGCTCACGCGCCGCCATTGCTTGACTTGATATTGGCGGGATTGTGGTGGACCCGTACGCACGACTGAGCCGTCGGTTTGCGCGGTATCCCAATTGAGGCGCACCTCGGTCAAAACGCCGGGAACGCCTCCATCGTCTTCATAGAGAGTCGCCGTTGCGGGTCCATCGCCGTACGCGACGGCATAGATCTCGAATCCAGTGGCATCTTCGGAGTGCAGGGCTGGCGTCGCGAGCGGCAGGATGGCGCCGGCCTTGACGAAGATCGGAATGTGTTCAAGCGGCACGTCCAGTTTGATGGCTTGCTTTCCCGGATGCCGCTGGTTCGTCCAAAAATCGAACCATTCGCCTTCCGGGAGATAGATTTCTCTTTCGGATTCGCCTGCCACCACCGGCGCGACGAGCATCGCATCGCCCATCATGTACTGGTTGTCGACGACCCAGGTGGAATTATCATCCGGCCAATCCATCACCAGCGCGCGAAATGGCGGCAAGCCTTCGTGGTGATAGCGCACGAATGCCGAGTGCAGATAGGGAAGCAGTTGCATGCGCAACTCCATCAACCGGCGGCAACGCGCCGCCAGGTCTTTCCATTCAGGATCGATTCGCCCTGCGTTGTTCGCCTTGCGATCGATCTGCATCCAGGGCGGATTCTTGATGTACCACGCGTTGATTAGCGCCATCGGCGACAGCACCGCCGTCTGTAGCCGTCGGATCAGGTCTTCGGCGCTTTTGGCATCGCGTACTTCCGGCGTCCACAGCAGCCCGGAGAACCCGCTATTTACGAGTGCTCGAATAAATTCCCTATGATCGTAGAGGTCGCTGTACAGCACGTGCGGATACGGCGCGGCTAATGCTTGCGCAGAACGCACCAGTCCGTAAGTGCGTTGCTTGCGCCGCTCAAAGACGCTCAGAATTGCATCCTGATATCGCAAGCCGAACAGCGAATGCATCTGTTCGCCATCGGCTCCCGAAGGAAACGCAGCGATCTCCGGAAATGACCAGTTCCCCGTGAAATCTGAGTTATCGCACTCGTCAAGTTTGTATCCAGAGACTCCGATCGCCACATGCTCGTTGTCATGGAATCCGCCAAAGATGCGCCGCGCGTCCGGGTCGAGGAAATCGGGAGTTAGTCCTCCCCAGACTTCGTAATCGCCCGAATGGCTGTACAGCGCGTCGTGGATTGGAGAGGACGGGTGCGTATAGGCGTGCTCCCATAGATTCAGCCGATAATGGTCCGCTGAGAGTTGCCGGATCATCGCCGCCGGATCGCGAAAGTGATCGGACCACACAAACGAGCACGAATACGAGTGGGTCTGCCAGCCGGGCTCGAGCCCGAGGACGTCACACGGCATCCGGTTCTCGCGGAATTGCCGCGCCAGCCGCAAAACATCTTCCTGGGAATAATCTTTTTCGCAGCGGTACCACACGCCAAGGCCCCAGCGCGGCGGGAGCGGGCCTCCGCCAGAGAACAAGTTATAGCGTTGCACCGCCTGCCTCATCGTGGGTCCGGCGAAAACATAAATGTCAATTCCTGCCGCGCGTGGAATCTCCACCAGCACTTCGCTCGGTTGCCCGATGTTGTACCGGCCGTAGGCTGCGGGCAGCACATCGTCAGCGCCCGCAATCGTCCCGGCGTCCGCCGCGTTCCTCTTTGCTGACTTTCGCTGCTTATTGCCCGAATAAATGGTCAGATAGCGAGTCGTGTCGATGAGGACGCCGTAGCCGCGCGTCGTCACATAGAAAGGAACGGGAGCGTGTGAATCGCCGGAATCCACTTTGGGGTCGGCATTGACGCGCAGCATTTTCTTCGAACCGCGCTGGATAAACGAGAGGAACTGAAGCCCCAGTCCATAGACGATCTCATTCGGTTCGAGTGGAATTCGGACAAGGTAGCCACCGCGTTCAGCGCCGCCGCCGACGGTTACCGGACAATCGCCCGCTGGCGGAAGCATGCTGAAGTCCGACGCCGGCGTGAAATGGCGCGTGCCGACCGGCGTGATTTTTTCGGGAGTTCCAAAAGTGAACTTCCAGACGCCGGGCGCGATGGTTCGAGATGGCTCGGCGGCATTCAGGCGGAGGCCGGGGAGCGGACTCAGGACGCTGGCCGCGGCGCTGAGCGATAAAAATTGGCGTCGTCGCATGGTATTGGCGCGAGGAGTTTTGATTGGCCTCCCCCGTTCCCGACCATCATACGTGCGGCGCTATGCCGCAGACACTTTTTGTCTGTTCGTCTCGTCCGATAAAGCTCGGGCGAGTTTACTTATCCGGAATATCGGATAACGGGAAGCGCACAAACCGGATTCTCTGCCGCTTCCAGGTATATGTAATATCCAGATCGCCGTTCTTCGCCTGGATCATCGCCGGATACGAGTATTCACCGGGCTCATCCTCTAACGTGGAAAACATCCGGAAGTGGATGCCATCGTTACTCACCGCCAGATTCAGAGGCGTACGCCCCGTGGTGGTGTTGTTATAGACGAGCACAATCCGGCCGTCCTTTAACCGCACGGCATCAATGCCCGAGTTGGGATTCGGCACGTCAAGCGGATGCGCGGCAGTCCACGTCAAGCCTCCGTCCGACGAGTCGGCGATGCAAATCCTGCCGATTTGCGATGTCGACCGGGCATAGAAGCGCAGCTTATTTCCCCCCATCGATATCACCGAAGGTTGAATGATTCCGTAGGTCTTCGTGAATAGAGGGAAGCGCCCGCTTGGAACGGTAATGGGCCCGATTCGCTTCCATGTCTCGCCATTGTCGGTACTACGCTCGATCCATGCCGCCCACGAATGGTAGCTTTCCACCGAACTTCCGCTTACGATGACGCCGTCGTCTCTAACCAGCGGCTTAGCCCGGATCGGACCATAGACGCCGGCCGACAGGTGCTCTACCGAAGACCATGTTTTTCCGTCATCGTCGCTGAACCGCCTCGCGGCGGTCCACTCCGATGGATGTGGCCCAAATTTGTAGTAAAGCCACAGGCGCCCCGTTTTGGTGTGGAAGAGAACCGGGTTATAACAGGCGACATCGTGTTCGCGGGCTAGTTCAACGGGGGCAGACCATCCGGACCCGGATCGCCGCGAACTCCAGATCGCAACATCGGAATGCCCCTCTGCCGACCCTCCAAACCAGGCGGACAACAGGTCGCCGTTGCGAAGCTCAACAACTGTCGAAGCATGCGCCGAAGCGAAAGGAGCGGAGGTGAAGATAAATTCGCGGAGCGGAGCGGCGCCTAGTTGCGCGCAGCACAGCGCACAGCAACTTAACAACAAAATAGAGAGTTTCATGAGTTTTGATGATAAACGGGAGTAACTGCCGTTCATTCCATTGGCTGATAGCTGCCGAGGATTCGCACCATGCTGGAAAATTCCTTCAAATTGCCAAGCGCGTTTGCCACCGATGTATCATCCGCATGGCCAAGTAAGTCGACATAAAAAAGGTATTCCCAAGGCTTTCCTCTCAGAGGACGGGATTCAATCTTAGTCAGATTCAGATCGCGCAATGCGAAACAGGCCATTGCTCGAAATAACGAGCCCGGATGATTAGGCATCGAGAAAACAACCGACGTCTTCCATCCCCCGCTCGTCGATGGCCGCTTCAACGGTTTTCGATCCAGGAGAAAAAACCGCGTGAAATTTTGCCTGTCGTCTTCTATGCCGCGCTTGAGAATCACGCCACCGTAAATTTCCGCTGCCGCCGCCGACGCGATCGCAGCGGAGTGAGAGGGGTGTTGCTCGGCCAGGGTTTTCACGCTGCCGGCTGTATCGTAGTGAGGAACCTTTTCAATATCGGGATGCTCTTTGAAGAATCGGATACATTGGTTTAGCGCGACCGGGTGAGAAAGAACTCTCCGCACGTCGCGAAAGCGGGTTCCGGGCATCGCAATCAATTGGTGCGAGATGCGGATGCTCGTCTCGCCGACAATTGGCAGATCATACTCGAGCAGATGATCGTAGTTCTCGTGCACGCTTCCGTGAAGGGTATTCTCGATGGGGACTACCGCGTGCGTCACCCGGTTCCCCTGCAGGGCATCGAACACTTCATCGAATCGCGGGCAGGGAAGGACCTTAACCTCAGATCCTAACAATTTTCGGGCGGCGGCATGGCTGAAGGCGCCAGGTTCGCCCTGGAACGCGACTCTCGTCTTACTCGGTGTCCTCATCGGAGATATCATCCCATCGAGGCGTTTTAGGGTCGGGCATGCCGAGCAGATCAAGCACCCGGTCGACGGAATGATCGACGATTTCGAGCACGCTCCGCGGCTTATGGTAGAAGCCCGGAATGGGCGGCGCGACGATAGCGCCCATTTCCGTGACTGCCGCCATCGAGCGTAAGTGGCCAAGGTGAAACGGTGTTTCTCGAACCATGAGGATCAGCCGTCTGCGTTCCTTCAGGCAGACATCGGCGGCTCTCAAAATCAGATTCGAGCTAATGCCCGCGGCGATTGCAGATAGCGTGTGAATGGAACAGGGCGCGACCACCATGCCGTCCGTGCGGAACGAACCACTGGCGAGCCGACAGCCTATATCTTCCAGCGGATAGGTGTAGTGGGCGAGCTGCCTCCAGTGTGCGGGGAGCGTATCCATTTCGAGGTGGGCCGTGCGTTCAGCCGCGCGACTGAGGACCAGATGAATCTGAACATCTCGCTGTTCCCGGAGCTTTTCCAGCAGGCGGAACCCGTAAATCGAGCCGCTGGCGCCAGTGATCGCGACCACTATCCTGCGCTTCAAAATCCCGCTTCCCCGTTCTGTTCCGAATTCGGAACAAATTACACGTACTTGTGATAATCTACTGCAGTGTCTGAGCCTTTACTGCACAGTAACTTGGCTGTACCCATCCCAATCTGTACGGGTGAACCCAGGACTTATATCTCTTCATAGCATGGAAGATGCCGGACTAAAATTCAAGCGTGCGCGAGAAAAATTGGGACTTCGCTATCGCGACGTAGAGGAAGCAAGCCAAAAAATCGCAGACAGGCGAAAGAATGCCGAATACTATGTTGCTCTAAGTAGGCTTTCCGACATTGAGAATAGGGGGACCATACCAAGTATTTTCCGCCTGTATTCGTTGTGTGCGATCTACCGTCTCGAATTCACATTAGTACTAGATTGGTACGGAGTACGCCTTGGGGAAATTCCTGGAGATGCCTCGATTGTGGAAGTCGCTTCGACACACTTGCTGGATATCGAGCCACGCAGTGAAGGCGAAATATCGATCCCGGTTGCGCTTAATGTAGGTGCTGACTTACGAAAGACATTTTTCTTAAATAGGTATGTACGTGAGTGGGGTAAGTTACCGCTACAGATGCTTGCGGGTCTGGATGTAAAGCATCACCGGTACGGATTTATAGGCTGGAATGATTGGAGTATGTATCCTGTGCTGGCGCCAGGCTCACTAGTGCAAATTGATGAGAGCAGGAAGAGAGTCGCCGTTTCCGGCTGGGCGCACGAGTATGAAAGGCCGATTTATTTTCTGGAGCACCGCGACGGATACGACTGCTGCTGGTGCTCGTTCGACGAGGGAAGGCTGATTCTGCAGCCGCATCCAGCGTCACACGTCGCGGGACGGAGTTTCCGGTATCCAGACGATATTGAAGTGATCGGACAGGTGATAGGCGCCGCTATGCGTTTGGATCTGGGGAAGCGACACCATACACGTTCTTGAGGAGCCCTAGTATCGCCTCGAAGTCGGAGACGTGCTTCTGGCGCTCCGGGCCTTGAATGGAAGCGGGGACGAGGTTTTTGTAAGGAGTAAGCCGCAGCCAGGCGTCAACCAGATCGGCCTTGGCGATCGGCTCGATTGTGGAAATATATAGATCCAGATCCGCTTTTTGCTCTCCCAGCGGAGAAGCTACCCACTCCTGAAAAATGGACTCATGGCTGCGCCGGAGTGCTCGGTTCGTGTCGGCGTTGTTGGGGTTTAAGGAAAGTCCGTAGTGCTCGTAGCGTCCCGTATCGGGATTTCGAAGACTCGCCAGATAGACCAGCTTGCCGTAGGAGCTTGGGATATGCGACAGCGTTCGCTGCCAAAGATCATCGACCGCTTCCCGCTCCTGCTGATGTGTTAGAAATCCCTGCATTCTTGTCTATTCTGATAAGCGGCTTCCACCGCAGCCGGCGCCGGATTGCTTGAATTCAGCCTCATTCTAACAGGTTGTTCTGATTTCAGAAAACGTCGGTAGTACTAGATCCTACTGAGTGTCCGAGCAGCTTATCGTGGCTGTGAAGTTACTCATTCAGAAACACTTTTAGCCATGAAAAACTTTAGATTCCCGGTCGTTGTGATTGCGTTGTCCAGCGCACTTTCATTGAATGCCGCCGCCGTGCGGACCCAGAGCTCCAGCCCACGCATTGCTTCCGTGGCTCTCGCTGAGATTCCGATGCCGAATCCGCATTCGCCGAACCGCCCGACGCTGACGGCTGAGATTCCGATGCCGGATCCGCATTCGCCGAACCGCCCGACGCTGACGGCTGAGATTCCGATGCCGGATCCGCATTCGCCGAACCGCCCGACGCTGACGGCAGAGATTCCGATGCCGGACCCGCATTCCCCGAACCGCCCGACGCTGACGGCAGAGATTCCGATGCCGGACCCGCATTCCCCGAACCGCCCGACGCTGACGGCTGAGATTCCGATGCCGGACCCGCATTCGCCGAATCGCCCGACGCTGACGGCTGAGATTCCGATGCCGAACCCGCATTCGCCGAATCGCCCGACGTTGACGGCGTAGCGCGTTGCTTATTTTACAGTCCGACGATCTGCTGTTAGCATGAAGGCAAACATATCGGCAGATGCCATTCGAACTGATAGCAGAATATCTGAACGTTTCCGTCGCGAGCGTTCTGATTGTACAGCTGGTCAGGCTGAAGCTGTTCGTCTCCCATCGAGTTTTCGGTGTTCTGATCGGCTTCGATCTTGTTAGTTCGCTGATTGTGCTTGTGGTGCCGTGGAAACTACTGGGCTTTGACTATCGATTTGCCTGGCTAGCCATCATGTCGATTAGCTGCATCCTTTATGTGTGGCTCGTGTACGCGATGCTCAGGCGGTTGATGGTCCATCATCGCGGCATTCTTTCAATGTCGCGCAGAGTGTCGATTATCTGCTTTGTGATTGCCGGGGTGGTTGCTCTCGGCTCCGCCCATCTTGAACTATCTGCTTTGGGCCTTTCGGGGCCAGTCGGCCTGGCATCGTGGGTCGAAATTTCTTTCGTCGTCGAGCGAGCGATTTGTACTGCATCCCTCGCCCTGCTTGCCCTGATGCTGTTCTTTTTGCTCTGGTTTCCCGTGCAAGTCAGCCGGAACGTTGCCGGGCTCAGCGCCGGTTTACTGGTCTACTTCGCCGCGAAGGCGGTGCTCATCTTTGGTAGAGATGTTTGGTCGCCGGATTCATTGCGGTTGGTGAGCGCAATCATTATCTTAATCTCCACTGGTTGCTTGCTCTTTTGGGCGATATACCTAAGCCCAGCCCGGGAGTACTCCCAAGTTCGCCTCGGTCATAGCTGGAAACCTGCCGATCAGGACCGGCTTATGGGACAGCTCGAAGCTCTCAATTCGGCGCTTCTCAAGAGCCGGCAGCAGACGAAGACACCTACGTTTTGATAGGACTAAGGTACCAATTTGAGCCAAAATCCCCCAGATTTTTCCGATATCGTAAAAATAATGTTCGGTACTCTTGATTCAGTCCTTGTGCTCTGGTACTCTCAACGCTAGCGGAGCTACTTCTTTGCTTCTTGAATTTGAGATTGCGCTCACCGTGCTCTCCGGCCTAATGGTGGCAGGTGTTGCCCCCGTTCTCTGTCGTCTGTTTAAAACGACGTCGCTGGAAGATGTGACCCCGGAGTGGCTGGAGTCGTTTTCCGTTGATCGATACCGACCGATGGCAGGCCTTCTGTCGAACGAGGATTTTGCGTTTTTATCGCGCCAGCCGGGCTTCGACCCGAGCCTATATAAAAAATTACGTCGTGAACGGCTTTCTATATTTGACCAGTACCTTCAGCGCCTGATTCTGGACTTCAACAAACTCCATGTGACCGCGCGGTTCCTTGTCGCGCGCAGTTCGACAGATCAGTCGGACAAGGCCGCGCAATTGATTCGACTTCAATGGGCGTTCCGGGTGGAAGTTCTCAGGGTGCAACTTCGCTTCCTCCTCTGCCGCGTCGGTGTTGGCACCGTCCAGGTGCAGACCGTCATCGTCCGGCTGGAACAGATGAGCGAGCAACTAAGCGCGCTCTCTTTGCCGCAGGCAGCGTAAATCGCCGGTCCGTTTTGGGCAGAGCAGCGACCCTCCTAACCTACGCGTATCTTCTACCGTCATCGCCATCGGTCCGGTATCCCCGATAAATTAAATTAAATCCGCTGGACCGCAAGCCTTGTGCGCTCTTCGACCATGCTCGTCTGGTGAATTGCAACTGCGTTCACACAATTTTCAGAAGCCGATGGTCACCTCAAAAACTTATTCGAAGACCGTCCTACGTCAGAGGCTTTTCACGAATTCGACTAACGCGTGCTTATCTTTTAATGAAAGACGAGTGCCGTAGTTGTGGCCTATGTTTCGGTTGCCCGGTAGGGACGTGTCCAATTTGAACTGGGCGCCGCAGGATCGCGAGGGATCCGATAACGCCGGGTAACCTACGATAGCTGGATTGAACTCCGCAGTTCCCAGGCAAAAGGCGGCTGCTCGCTCTTTCGGCTCTTTGAGGAGTTCTTCAAGGTTCGGAACTGAGCCATTGTGCAGATATGGCGCTGTCGCCCAGACGCCATTTAGCGGCCTAGCCTTGTAAGCATACATGTCCGGCGTGCCCTCCCAGAAAAGCGCAAGGGCATCGCGAACACGATGAGTACCCTTGGGGTCCTCGCCGTTCAACACCCCAGCGGTGATGTAGGCGGTAATTAAGGCGACTGAGTCGGTAGGCTGGAAGGTCGTCCAGATCCTTCGTGGATTCAGGAGGGTGAGGTGGCCCTGAAGTTGGCGTGAGTTTGTCGTGAACTTGTTGAAATTGTCTAGAAGTTTCCGGTCTGTCTGCACTTCGTTGATGCTGATCAGCGACGTAGGCAAAGGATTGGGAACATTGCGCGTGTCAGCAAGCAAAGCATGGCATCGTTGGCATTCCGATCGGTAAATGATCTCGCCACGGCTTACCATGGCCCCTCTCAACGGCGGAAATGCGCCTGGCCATTGCGGCGAATGCAACTCCGAAATCCAGCTTTCCAACATGCGGAGTTGGGGAAGCGCGGCGCTCGACTGAAATTTGGGCATCCCCGAAAATTTGTCGGGAATGGTGACTTGGCCGAAGACGCCGATTACTTCCCCAATGTTGCGCATCATGGAGCCATCTCCACCGACTCCGAGATTGGGCGCCGAGCCGTTCCATTGGACACGCTTGTGTTGAGCGATATCCCAGAGCAGCGGGTATGACGCCGGCGAATCGGGAGGACGTGCGGCGGAATCGCCATTCTTGAGAACCACGACCGCGATGTCGTTGAAAATTTGCCCGAAGGCATCCACGCGGCCGTAGCCGCCGTAGATGGACGTCTTGTTGAAATTGAGGCGACTCCGCAGCTTTCCCTTCAGATCTGCAAACTGCCTTGCTTCGTCAGGGCCTGGCGTATAACGATCCATAGCGTCGACGACGCTCGCAAAGAACGAATCAAAATCGAGCAGAGAGGGAGCACCCTCGATGATCATCGCGCGATCGCGATAGCGAATTCGACCGGTATGACAAGCAGAGCACGTCAGACCGATCCAACTCCGACCCGTGGCTTTGTCGTTATGAACGGCGAAGCCGATCGGCAGTTGATTCTTATCGGGATCAGGGATGAAACCGAACCGTTCAAGGTCGCTGCTGAACGGTTTGCTCCCGTCTTTGGTCCTCAGCTTGAGAAACCAATCGAGCGGCATCATCATAGAGCCCTGGTCTTCGTGCCAGAACTCTTTACTGCGTTCGGCGGACCAGCCCTGGTTCAACCTGTTTTGAGATTGCCCGGCTAATGGCATGACAGCAACAAGCAGGGCGAGCACACGGCGCAGCGATGATTTCACGGGATCAACGATCCTCAGCCAGTAAGATTACGTTACTGTATCAGGTAATAGAGTCCTGAGGTGAATAAAAGCTAAATTCGATCGCCTCTACACCTTACTTCAACGACGCCATGTCGATGACGAACCTGTATTTCACATCGCCTTTGCGTAAACGCTCATAGGCTTCGTTGATTTGCTGGATACGAATCAGTTCGATATCGGCCGTTATCCCGTTTTCGGCGCAAAAATTCAGCGTCTCCTGCGTTTCCCGTATCCCGCCGATCAGAGAGCCCGCGAGCTGCCGCCTTCCCATTATGAGTCCGAAGGCTGGAACGGACATTGGATGAGATGGGGCTCCTACCAATGTCAACGTTCCATCCCGTTTCAGAAGGTTAAGATATGCGTTGCAATCGTGGTCGGCGGACGCCGTATCCAGGATAAAGTCGAAGCTGCCGGCATGCTTCCGCATCTCAGCTTCGTTTTTAGACAAAACGACTTCGTGTGCTCCCAGGCGGAGCGCGTCCTCAGTCTTGTTACGAGAGGTAGTGAAAAGAACGACATGGGCCCCGAATGCGTTGGCGAATTTCAAGGCCATGTGTCCCAGGCCGCCAAGCCCTACCACGCCCACTTTCTGTCCTTTTAGCACATTCCAGTGGCGTAGCGGAGAGTAGGTTGTGATTCCCGCGCACACCAACGGAGCGGTAGCGGCGGGATCAAGCTCATTGGGCACTCGGAGCGCGAACGCTTCATCGACGACTATGCTTTCCGAGTATCCCCCGTAGGTTACGCCTCCCAGGACCTTGTCCTCGCCATTGTAGGTGAGCACCGGGAATTGTTCGCAGTATTGTTCAAGTCCTTCGCTGCAGCTAGCACAAACTCCGCAGGACCCTACCATGCAGCCAACGGCGCTAAGGTCACCCTCTTTGAATTTCTTGACGGCGCTACCCGCCTTCACGACGCGTCCCACGATTTCATGGCCGGGTACGCAGGGATAAACAGTAGGTGCTGCGCCTTCCCATTCGTTTCCCACCTGATGCAAATCGGAGTGACATATTCCACAATAGAGAATCTCGATTTGTATGTCCTGAGGCCGCGGATTGCGCCGCTGGATCGAACTGGCAGCCAAGCCCGATGTTGCGCTCTGCGCCGAGTAAGCCTTTGCGGGATATGTGCCCTGTAGCGGCGAATGGCCGCCGTCTCTCACGCTCGCGCTGGACGTTGTCTCGCTCATGTTGGATGTCCTCCTATTTCCACTGTAACCGGGCTCCAAGGCTACCTGGCCTAATTGTCGTCGCGCACGCCTTCATGCTTCAGAAGCCAGCGCTTACGCTGGATGCCGCCGCCATAGCCGGTGAGCGAACCATTGGATCCGATCACGCGGTGGCAAGGCACTACAACCCCAATTGGATTGGAACCATTCGCCAGACCAACGGCCCTGATGGCAGTAGGGCGGCCGATTTGACCGGCAAGTTTCGCATAGGAAACCGTGGAGCCGCCGGGGATTGTTCGCAATGCACTCCACACTTCACGCTGAAAAGGAGTGCCTGCCGTTTTCACCGGCAAGGTGTCTATTGCGGTAATCTCGCCCGCGAAGTAACTGCAGACGGCGTCTGTTAAGCCGTTCCGATTACGAGCCGGTTCGAGCCGGAATCCAGTTTCGCCGTAGTGAAGCCGCAGCAGGCGGCGCATGCGTTCCTCGTAGTCTGTCCAATCAATAGCCCGCAAGTTACCATCGTGGTCCGCCACGATCAGCATCTCGCCAATAGGTGTGTCGATTCGGTCAATTAGAAATTGCATGATTTTATTCAGTTGTCAGTGCGATCACAGTGCTGTCGGCGGCCCAGAGGTGCTGCGCGGCATAGGCGCGCCACGGCCGCCATGATTCCGCACGAGTAAGAAGACCGGCTGCATTTGATCGTGCCCCGTCAATTGTTGCGGCGCCGCGCAGCAGGCCGATGTCGGAAGCAGGAAATGCGTCCGTCTCGCGCAACGCGCGCAATGCGATGTATTGCGCGGTCCACTCGCCGACTCCGCGAATTGCGCGCAGCCGCGTGATTGCTTCTTCGATGGTTCCAAACGGACGAAAGAAATTCGGGTCAGCCGCCGCGGTCTGCGCCAACGCTTGCAGCGACAATTGGCGCGTACGCGGCATGCGGAGGCCGATCGATTCTGCTAATGCAAGACGTTTTGCGGCAGGAAACACGTGCGACAGACGCGGGTGACTAACATAATCTCTTGAGACAGGCTCGCCATGAAGAGCAACGAGTTCTCCTGCGAGGCGGCGTGCGGCGGCGACGCTAATCTGCTGGCCAAGAATCGCCCGTACCGCTAATTCAAAGCCATCCCATCCGCCAGGCGCGCGCAACCCGGGGCGCTGCGCCACCAAAGGCGCCAGCATCGGATCGCGAGAGAGGTGTGCGTCAATGGTCTCAATATCGGCTCCCACATCGAATAGGCGGCGCACCCGGGTCACGATAGCGGGCAGGCTTCTGACATTGGGGAAACGTATCGTAACGCCGAGGCTCTCCCGCTGCGGCAGATGTGTCACTTCGACACTGCCGGTAAAGCCGTCGATTTCAACCGTACGTTGGTAACTACCGTTTTCCACGATTTCAATTCCCGGAATCTCGCGGGCTTGCAGGTGGCTGAGCATCGAATCCCAGTCATAAGGGGGCCGATAGCGCAGCCGCAGCGCCACGCCCGCTTCTGGCCTCGCGGGGATTACGGATGTTTTGCGCCGCAATTCGCCAGGAGGACGATGGAAAAGGTCGCGGAATATCTCATTGAACCGGCGCACGCTGCCGAATCCGGCCGCTAGCGCGACTTCAGTCAGAGGCATTTGTGTCTCGTGAATGAGCTGCTTGGCAAAAAGCACGCGCCGAGTCTGCGCCACTGCGATGGGTGAGGCGCCAAGGTGCTGATGGAATAATCGACGGAGTTGGCGTTCACCTAGGCCCAGGCGTTCCGCCAGAGTCTCGACGCTCGCGCCATCGCCATCAAGAGCGCCATCGGTAATGAGTGCGAGCGCGCGAGAAACCGTATTCGAAGTTCCGCGCCACGAGGCCAGATCGGGAGCAGTCTCCGGGCGGCAACGCAGGCACGGGCGAAAGCCCGCCTCCTGCGCCGCTGCTGCCGAACCAAAAAACCGGCAATTCGTGAACTTGGCCGTGCGCGCCGGACAGACGGGCCGGCAATAGATGCCAGTCGAGGTAACGCCTACAAACAACAGGCCGTCGAACCGGGCATCACGGCTTTGCAAAGCGCGGTAGCAGACCTCTCGATCGGGGAGTTCCATAGATGAATTTTCCCATTTGCCGAGCGGCCGGACTGGCGCTTTTCGGACATGGTCTGGCCAGGTGGCCGAGCGGGATCCGCAATTCCACTCTTAGTTTTTTGTTGACAATTGCCGCATTCAGCGGCAGCATACTCCTAGTGCCCTTAGGAGAGCCTCGGCATTGTCGAAACAGGTCGATCTATTACCAGGTACGCTCGATTTGCTGATTTTGAAGGCTGTTTCGCTTGGCCCGCAGCATGGTTATGGCGTTCTGCTGCGGATTGAGCAGATATCCGGCGGGGCACTGTCTATCGAGCAAGGCGCGCTGTATCCAGCCTTATATCGTCTGGAGCGCCGGGGCTTGCTCAAAACAGCGTGGGGCGTCTCCGATGCCAATCGAAAAGCGAAGTTCTATCAATTGACCGCTGCCGGGGTCGAGTGCCTGCAAGAAGAGACGGCTGGGTGGAATCGCCTGGTGTCCGCCATGCGGTTGGCTTTGAAGGCCGAGTTTGCGAAAGGGTAGTTATGAATTTCCTGCGAATGCTGCTTGCCGGCATCTTCCGCCGTGCTCACGTAGAGTCCGAGATGGATCAGGAAATCCGATTTCACATGGAGAGCCGGGCCGCGGACCTGATGCGTGCCGGCTTGCCGGCAGCCGATGCTGAGAGCCGCGCGCGATTCGAATTTGGCGGTATTGAAAAGCACAAAGAATTCTGCCGTGAGGCGCGTGGCTTCCGCATCTTCGATGAACTTCGCTCCGACCTCCGATACGCTTTCCGGACGTTACGGCACAACCCCGGCTTTGCGTCCATTGTGGTGCTTTCACTTGCTCTCGGCATCGGCGTGAATCTCGTCTGTTTCGCGTCGCTGTACTCGACGGTGCTTCATCCGTTGCCTTATCCGGATCTCAGTCGAATCATGGTCGTTTCGGAGACGCGCTCGCAC
>JAICLJ010000059.1 GCA_025927575.1 Bryobacteraceae bacterium
GTAGTCGCCCGCGGCATCCGTGGTCTGTGCACGTACATCATTAGTGCCCTGATTGGTGAGAGTGACCTTCGCTTGTGGGACGACCGCTCCCGCAACGTCGCTGACCGTCCCGAGAATACTGCTTTGAGTGGATTGTGCTTGCATTTGGAAGAGCGCCGGACACAACATTCCACCCAATAATAAGAGAGCTAGCTTGCGCGTGAAACGCGTCATGTTTACTCCTTCGTGCCTGCGACGCCTGCGAGATTTCAGGTCGCGAGGGGTCCGGCGGTCAAGTCTGCTTTTAAAACGCTGTTTTGGCTTTTCTGGGCATTCAGATCGCGAGGAGCAGACTTCAATAGCGCCAGCCGCCGAAACGGCGATCGCAGGCGTGACCCGACGATTCATGGCGACCTCCTGAAGATCTATCGAATAGCCAACGAATAATTAGTTTCATCACTGTATATACTTTTAAGGCGTCGGTCAACTTGTTTTTAGCGTCGGCCGCTTGCAAGTGTAGCCACGATGACGCGAGGCGGTTTATACCTCGGAAAGAGACGGCGAAGCTCATGAAAGGCGTTGGAAACCCAGGAAGAAGTTTTTAGTGGGATCGTGACGCAAATCGCTGCGAGATGGTAGGATCCGAAAACTCACGTTGTCGCTCTGCTAAAAAAGGCCGCACGGTCCAGGTAGGAGCCTAAGATGCTTCGCCGTTGATCAGAGACACTGACTCGGCCGCCGCGAAGGCGTTAATGTCCGCGACAATCACCTTAGCGCCGTCCTGCGCAAATGCTCTGGCGATGGCCCGTCCAATGCCTGCGCCTCCTCCGGTCACGACCGCGACTCTGTTTTCAAGACGCATTCGCGAAATACCTCCAGGCAAGTGACACGGGCGGCTTTTTATTGTGGAACGGCTTGCACGACAAGCTCAACCGATCCGTGGAAACCGAATTTGCCGAGCGATGCTTTTGGATCGGGCCGGTTCACCGTATCGATGGTTTTGCCGTTAATCCCGATCGTTACAGCATCGGCAATCGCCACATGCAGAGTGAAGTAATCCTTCGACCCGAGCGAAACATCGATACGCTTCTCCGCCTGCTTTCCGGCAGCGCCGATTACCCGCCTCCGAAGCTGCTTATTGTCGAGCGAATACTCGATGCGGGTGTCGCCCTTGTCGTCGACACTCCACTCCACTGGAGTAAATCTCGAAAATCCAAGGAACTTCGAGGATCGCTTCAGAATCGCGAACGTGAACGAGCCTTGATTGCGCCGAAGCCAGCTATCACCCGAACCGTCGTGCGAGAACCAGGCGCCATCGGCTTCCCAATCCGACGCATTCTGGAATGCATCGATTCCCGCCGGTGAGGCTTTCTTGTTCGAGGCTAAAGTCCAATCGACGACCATCTCTTTTCCGGTCATTACTGACACAGTCCCGGTTTTTGCCGTATAGCCATCAGCGCTCGCCGTGATTTGGTAATCGCCAGGCGTTACCGATACGGTTGAGCCATTTTTTGCATCGTGTGCGGCAGTTTCTCCCGCGTGGTGGTAACTGATCTGCGCGTTTCCGGGATTGATTCCGAACTTCAGCATGGCGGTCGCGGCCTTCGTCATTTGTATACCGGACACTTTGTTCATGCCGGCCTGCCATTCACGAGTAACTCCAGCATCCTCGTAGCCCGCCTTACGAAGGGTGACGACGTGTCTGCCGGGATCGACATCCGCACTAAAATTGCCCGACGGATTGGCGACACCTGCGTGAACCCCGTCAATCAGAACTTCGGCCGCGGCGGGCAGTCCGTCGAAGGCGAGCGTCGCTTTCTGAGGAACGGCTGTCAAATTAATCTGCAGTTGCTGCTGCTCGCCCTTCCTGACATCCACCGTCTGGGCGGGTGAATCCTGATAGCCATCGCGCGACAACTTAATGGTGTATGTCTGCGGCGAAAGCACGAGCAGACGGCTGCCGCCGGCTAACGGTTTCTTCCAAGGACGTCCATTCACAATTACTTCTGCGTCGGGAACGTTCGACTGCACAAGCAACGTCCCCGTGTTTCGTTCCGCCCCAAGTTGGATGGAGAGGACCGGTATCGGAGAAAGCGCGATATTAAGATGGCTCTGCTGGTTTCCGCTTTGGACGATGAAGTCGCTGGGAGAGTTCGGATCCAATGTCACGGGTGCACCCGCAGCCGGTATCGGCTCTAGGGGTTGGCCCGCCACACTTCCTTTTTGTGCAGCGCTCGCATAGACGCGCGCATTGCCGCCGAACGAGCTGACAACAGTTCCGCTGGTTTGCGACGACTGTATGGGGCCGGTAATCGTTACGGCTTCTTTGGGCGCCACCGTGAACGGAAAACTGAATACTTCGCGGCCATTATCCAGAATCTTCAGCGTGTGGTCGCCGGGCGTCAAGCCGTCCTTCACGATATTGCCGTCCTGGAGGTCCGCGGTATCGATGCCGTCGATCACAACTTTGCCGGCTTTGAGGTCCGACGTTATGCGGAGCTCCGGAAGCGCCGGTTGCAGGATGAATTTCACGGCAATGGGACCGGATGCGCCCACCGGGACAGTGAAGCTCTGGACAGAACGCTGGTAGCCATCGGCATCCGCTTCGGCGGAGTGCGCGCCGGGGCTAAGTGAGACATCCCCAGCCGATATCGGCCGTCCGTCGACCGAGTAGCGAACTCCTTCCACATTGGCGGAAAACTTCACGGAAGCGCTAGTTGACGTTACAGCGGCTGGCGCGGCAGTGCTGCCGCTCGATTGAAGTTTCATCGCCACATAGGAAGCAATAGCAATGATCACGATGGCAGCGGCGCCAATGAGCAGCCATGGCATTCTCTTTTTCGGAGGCGGCGGCGTGCCGGAACCTGGCGTTCGACCTCGCTTGGGTGGCGCGGACGGCGCCGTATTCTTTGGAAGAATCGGCGGCGGAGCAGCAGGCGGCGGGGGGACAGGCTCTGGAGGCGGCGTACTGGACTTGGCAGCCACGGCCGGTTCGCGTGTGTGGGAAAGCGGCTGCACAATCGTCTCCGCCGGCGACGAAACATCCTGCCCGGGCGAAAATACGGCGGTTGCGCCTAAATCAGCAGCCTCAGCCTTCTTGCGGCTATCCCCATTACGAGCGTCTACCGCGGCGCGAATATTCCCGTACAGTTGCGAGAGCCGGATCTCGTTGGGATATGCCGCGAGACCCTGTTCGAGTTTTGCGCGAGCGCCGTCCAGATCTCCCGCCGCCTGCAGGTCGCGTGCTTCCGTAATATAGCCATCGACAATCTCGCGGCGCTTGTAGTCGTCGATCAGGCTTGCGAGGCTCTTGGCAACTGGATCGCCGCTCTCGATTTCGCGCGCTTCAGCGACGAACGGTTCCGCCGCCCGCCAGTCCTGGCCGACCAAACCACGGGCGTGCTCGACCAGGGCGCCCACCATACCTGCGCGGACTGCGTGGTTCTTCTCATCAAGCTGCAACGCCTGCCGCAGTTTCTCAATGCCCGCCGGGTAATCCTTGCCGGCGCAGAGTTGCTGGCCTTCGCGGAGCAGGGCGTGGGCTTCCTGGCTCTTCTTCTGCGCCAGTTCGGCGAGTTTCTGCAAACGGGTGAGTTCACCGTCCTCCGGAAATTCGTTCAGCGCCTGCTGTGCCGTGCCGCCAGCCCTGTCGTACTCGCCGGAAGCCATCGAGCGATCCACTTTTTCGACCCAGCGAGCCTTGGCCTCTTCGCGCGACTGCTCCTCACGCCGCCGGTCCAGACGCTGAATTTCAAAATCGAGCCCCGGATATTGGGGGTAGATGTTGCGCAGAATGTCCCACTGGCTGCACGCCTCGTTGAACTGGCCGCTCTCTTCGAAATGGCGCGCCCGCGCGACGATCGAATTCACCAGATCGCGCCGTTCCTTAATCAACTTCAGCGATTGCTGAAACAGCGGCTCGTTTGGATAGCGCTCCCCGGCTTCCTTCAGGATGCTGCATTTTCGATCCAAATCGGCTTCCGATTCCACTCGCTGGTTGATTTCGGCGATAGCCGCGGATTTCTCCTGCCGCTGCGTCTCCTCCACCTCGATTTTCAGCGACTTGAACATAGGATCGCCTGGGCGGCGGCTCAGGAATTCGTTGCAGATTTCGAGTGCCCGGTCGAAATTGCGGGCAGCGAGCGCCTTTCGCCCTTCCGCGTAGCCGTTGTGAATTTCATCGCGTTCGGAGCGGATCTGGTTATAGAAGACCTGATACTGCGCGTCGGTTTGGGGATTGGCGGAAAGCTGCCGCCCGAGATCGAGAACTTGTTCGAGCTTGCTCAGCGCAGTAGTAATCGCGCCGTTTTTATAAGACGCGAGGGCGGCTTCATAGAGCTTCTGCTTTTCCTCGCGGATCTTCGAGGCCTCTTCCTCTTTGCGATCGACCTCGGACAAAAATGCTCGTGCCTGCGTGTTCGAGGCGTCCACTTTTAGAATCTCTTCGACCGCCTGCCGTGACTGGCCGAAGAGTTGATTTTCAAGGTGTTGTTGAGCGAGACGGAACCAGTTGTCGATCTGACGCGCGCTGCGCTGCCGCTCGATCTGGCCCTTGATAGCCAGAGCGTCGACGTTGCCAGGATCGATTTCGAGGACACTCTGCACTTTCTGGAGAGCGAGCGGAAACTCATCCTCGTCCATGCGAATGCGGGCGCTGTCGATCAGTTGGCGGACCGTTTTCGAGCGCTTCGCCTGCTCGATCTGAATTCGCAGCAGCGACATCTCGGGATCGATGTTGCCTTCGGACTCGAGTTCAGTGAGAATTTCTAGAGCGAACTGGTAATCGCCCTCGCCAAACGCTTTCTTGGTACGATCGATGCGCGGCTGGATTTTCGCCCGGTCGAAACGCTCGATGTGCTCGTTACGAAGCGCCTTCCGCAAGGTGTCGGCGAATTCGCGTGCGTTCGAAAAGCGATGGTACGGCTGCTTTGCCATCGCCTTATGTACGGTGCGGCTGACGAGCGCATTCACGGACGGGCTGATTTCGGATGCCGGCGGAGGCACGTGCGTCCGGATCGCATCGACCACTTCGGCCTCGCTTTTGCGGGCAAATGGCTTGCGAAGGGTTAATGTTTCGTAGCAGACTACGCCAAGCGAAAAGATGTCGGACAGCGGAGTAGCCGGCTTCATCTCAAGCTGCTCCGGCGCCATGTATTGCAGCGTGCCCTTAACTCCGGTTACGGTGCGCGCGTCGGCAAGATAAACGACTCCGAAGTCGATGATCTTCACCGTGTCATCGTCCATCACGAAGATGTTGCTTGGTTTTAGATCGCGGTGGACCAGTCCATGATCGTGCGCGGCCTGCAACCCCCGGCAAGCTTGGCAGATAATTTCGACCGTGCGCTCCACGGTCAAGCGCTGGCTGGCTTCCTTGATCAGCTTGTCGAGCGTCGCGCCCGGCAAAAGGGGCATCACAAAATACGGTCGTCGCTGCCCATTTTCGGTATATTCGCCAGTATCCAGAATATCGACGATATTCGGGTGGCTTAGCCGGGCAAGGACAGTCCATTCTTTTTCGAACAACTCGACCGCCGCCGGATCGAAGTTGCCCCACATCGTTTTTAATGCAACAAAACGCTTGGTTACCGTGTCATACGCTTTAAACACGACTCCCATGCCGCCTTGTCCGATAGGCGCAGCTTGGATCTCGTATCGCCCGCCGATCACCTGGGAACCCGTCATACAGGAATGGACTTTCAGCATACCAGCACTTGCGACCGAGATTGGAGGTCAGGAAATCTCAGTTGGCACAATCGTGAAGCCAAGTTTTTCGCCTCCCTTGTCGGTGGTTAGTAATGTCCGCTCCCTAACAATTGGAGTTCGGCGCAGGAGGCCATGCCATTGTGGGCGGCGCCGAGCTGAGTGCCGTATAACTGCCGACGCGACCGCGCATGTTCAATGGGTTGGCGGCGCTTCACAAGGATGATCCACAAACTATATAGTTGAAGCGATGATCGTCGCTAAAACGGAGCGATTGATCCTAAGGCAATGGCTCCGCTCTGACCGGGAGCCGTTTTCTCGCTTGAACGCGGACCCGCGGGTCATGGAGTTTATGCCTGGCCTTCTCACACCGGAGAAAAGCGATGCGCTTGCGGACCGGATCGAAGATCATTTCCGGCAGCACAGTTTCGGCCTTTGCGCCGTGGAGCTACGTCGCGACCACTCCTTCATCGGCTTCATCGGGCTGAATATCCCATCGTTCGAGGCTCACTTCACACCTTGCGTGGAAATCGGATGGAGGCTGTCAGCCGATTGCTGGGGGCAGGGACTGGCAACGGAAGGCGCAAGGGAGATAGTTAGGTATGCATCCGAACACATCGAGACTGGAACCCTGGTTTCCTTCACGGTGCCCGCTAATTTCCGATCGCGTAGAGTGATGGAGAAGCTTGGCATGACTCACAGTCCGAGTGACGATTTTGATCACCCCGAGCTGCCGAAAGATCACCCTTTGCGGAAACATGTGTTATACCGGATGCCGCTCAAATGAAATTGGCCGATCATGGCTAGCAACGCAGTGCAGGTCAGACGGAAGACCTGATTTCGACCGCTTTGACCGCCATCACGCTTTCCATCGGTGAGTGTAGGAGGAAAAGTCAGTCGGGCCGCATGACATCGAATTCAACGTAAAGGGGTAAAGAGTCTGAAAAGGCCATCTTGATTGTCATCTCCTGGCCCGGCGTAAGTTGTGGCAGCGGTCTTGTCTTCTGTTCGATGGGGATGCCGATTTTCAATCCTTTCTTGTGAACGTAGCCGGTCAAAGTATTCCGCGTTCGCCACCAGTTTCCACTTGACCGAAAGCGGCAAAAGTCAGACAAAGAAACAGTAGCGCTCTCGTAAGCACGATCAGATCCTTACCTAGAGGAATTGTAAGAGCTGGCGATCGACGAAGCTGTGAAAATCATGGAAAGCAGTTCCGATCAATGGGAGATCCTGGCCGACTTTGGCGGTCGATTCGTTAAGGCAGCGACTCGGTTTGTAGCTCTTGCGAATCGTCCGTCGAGCCCTGTTCCCCGCCACATCGAACGTGTAACGGGTATCCTTACGCGATAGCCTTCGACATAGCTTGGAGGATGCCTTGCAGCGAACGCTTGGTAGTTTCAGTGTGAGTGAGCCCGGGAGCTTTGAATTCGCACTCAAGCGACATCGTTTCTTGATATCCATCGTGGAGCAATTGCTTGAACTGTCCCACTAGATCGACCTGCCCCTGGCCTGCAATGGCCTCCGAGCAGTGCTTGAGTTTGGCGTCGCAAGTGATGTCTTTTAAGTGCATGTGCCAGATGCGCTTTCTATCCAGAGCATTGTAGCCGTCTGGGAATGAAACTTCACCCCGGCCGTATCCATTTCCAATGTCCCAGTTAGCGCCTAGATTGCGCGCGGGCGCCATCCCAAGAATTTGTCCAAGTTCGTGGCCGGTCGCGGCATTGCACGATTCTTCGTTTTCAATCACCAGTCGAATTCCAGCGCGGTTTGCAACCTCGGCAGCCTTTTCAAGTTCTCCGGCGATCCGCTGCGAAATTTGTTCGGGCTTGGCAACACGCCAGAAGGTAAATCCGCGGACTTTGTCCGTGCCAAGCGAGTGCGCGCGATCGCATGCTCGTTTGAGGAGGTCCATCTGCTTCTGATAAGGATAGTCGTCCTTTTTAGCTTTCGGCAAGGTCGTTCCCGGCAGAGCGCATTTGTACAGAGCCGAATCGATGACAGATACATGGAATCCATACTTATCGAGCGAATCCTTAAGGCTCTTAATCTGGGCGGGACTTGCTTCCGTGTTGTAGACCCCGTAGACGTGTCGAATCTCGACCCAGGAGAGACCGTTGGTCTTCATCATCTTGAGAGCTTCATCAAAATTCTGCGAAAACCCATCGCTGATGGCCCCCAATTTGAAGTGGCTTAATGGCGATGCCGTGGCCGGAGCCGCCGCCACGATTCCCGTCCCAAGCGAAGCCGATCCATAGAGGAGTCCGAGTCCTTTCAAAAATTCACGTCGTTCCATGATTCTCCTGTTGAAGTTCAAGCACAGCCGGCAGTCTGCCGACCGTTACCAATGAAAGGTATCATGCCGAACATCGGAAATGGCGCGGTGAGCCCGACAAACGTGATGCCGAACAGAACAAGCGCCGGTAGTCCCAGGAAGGGCCGCAGCCGTGTGGCGCCGGGCGTTGTGGTCATGCGTTCGATTTCGCTACGCCGCACCAGCCGCACACAAAATGAGCGAGCGCTCGTGTCGCGGCGACGAGCGAATCCACCTCAACGTATTCATTTGCCTGATGCGCGCCACTGCCTGAGGGGCCCCACATAATTGCCGGCGTATCGAAACATCTCGGGAAGACATACATATCGCTCGGCGCATCCAGTCCTTCAATCGTCGCGGTCATGTTCAGGTTGGCGGCTACGGCTGCGAACTCGGTGACTAGAGGGGCATCGGGAGGAGTCGCACAACCAGGAAGGAAGCGCATTGGCCACTCAATCACGGGCTTAGCCCCGAACAGATCCGGCCGCGCTTCGGTCATTTCTCTCCACCAATCGAGAAATTCCCCTTCCACTTCTTCACAGGTTTCGTCCGGCATGGCTTGCCAGTAAAGCTCAACCTTGCAAACCTCGGGCACGGTAATGGGCTGTGTCCATCCCCATTTCCCGGTGGCGATATTGGTAACCCAGACAGCAAATGGCTCGGCTGAATTTGTGTAGTAAGGATGAACCCCGACACGCCTGGTGCGCCGCTCCTTCAATTCCGGCAGGCGGCCCAACACGTACGTCAATTGATCCACAGCGCGTCCGCTGGTCTGTTTTCCAGCGAGAATACCGCCGTCGCCATGCAGTGTGATGTGCAGTGTCCGCCCCCCACGTTGCGCTGGGCAGATCCGTAGAGATGTCGGCTCTCCGATAATTGCGGCGTCCGCATTGTAGCCGCGAAGTCGTCCCGCGAGGGTTCCGTTGACTCCGCCGAATTCTTCATCGACCACCGACTCAAAAATCACGTCACCCGCTAGGACAAACCCGGCTCTACTCAGCGCGCGCAGCGCGGCAAGGTTCATTGCCACGCCGGCCTTCATGTCCCACGCGCCTCGTCCAAATAGCCGTCCGTCTTCGATGACCGCTCCAAAGGGCGAATACTTCCACTGTGTCGGAGTGTCTGCCGGGACCGTATCGATATGTCCTGACAGAATTAGGGAGCGACCGCCGCCAACGCCCTTTAGAACGCCGTTTACGTTCGGTCTGTTCGCGTAATTCCGGCCCGGCCAGTACTCGGCATGCCGCGGTAGTTCGGGCACGTCGGCCAGTTCGTAAACATCTGGTTCAATCTCGATTTCGCGCAGCCATTGAGCGATTCGCAACTGGCATGCTTTCTCATTCCCGAGAGGAGGGAGATTCTCCGACGGCGTCTGCACGAGTTCGCTGAGTGTATCTATTAATAAGTGCTTCTGCTCCCGGAGAGCGGCATCCAACCGCTGAGCGGTGAAAGACAGAGAATCAGGTTTGCTAATCACGGGTTTCTACAGTTACAAAATGTATCAAACGTACTTGCGAACGCACATCACCGAAAGAAAGTGAGCAATTAACGCTGCCGAGCGAAGCCAGCGATACGGCTGTGATCGATGTCTGAAGCCCAACCGCCTAATGCCAAAGAATAAGATCGGAATCGAACAAACATAAGTCGGCCACGCAGCGAACTTTATTCGTCCGTTACACAACCCATGGCTGCGCTCTTAACCAGACGGATGTACTTGGCTAACGTTCCCCGAGTGGCTTTGTATGCCGGCATTTGCCATTGCCGTTTGCGACTGGCCAGTTCGTCGTCGGAAATGTCAACCTGCAGTAGATTCATCTTCGCGTCGATCGTCACGTGATCTCCGTTGCGTACCAGCGCGATTGGCCCGCCTTCCTGAGCTTCGGGCGTGACATGCCCCACGATGAATCCATGCGATCCGCCTGAAAACCGGCCGTCGGTAATGAGGGCGACGTCTTTCCCGAGCCCGGCGCCGAAAATGGCGGAGGTTGGCGTTAACATCTCAGGCATTCCAGGGCCGCCCTTGGGACCTTCGTAACGAATGATGATGACGTCACCTTTCTGAATCTCTTTCCGTTCAAACGAATGCAGCATGTCCTCCTCGGAGTCATACACCTTTGCGGGGCCGGAGAATCGTAAGCCTTCTTTGCCCGTAATTTTTGCGACGGCGCCGTCCGGAGCAAGATTGCCCTTAAGAATCTGAATGTGTCCCGTGCGTTTCAGAGGTTCTGATAACGGCCGGACAATTTGTTGATCAGGCTGCAGGCCGGGAACATCCTTTACATTGTCGCGAACTGTTTTTCCGGTAACCGTGAGGCAGTCGCCGTTGAGAAGCCCTTCTTCGACCAACATTTTCATAACTGCTGGGATTCCGCCCACCGCCTGCAAATCTTCCATCACGTACGAACCACTCGGTTTGAAATCCGCGAGAAGCGGAACGCGCGAGCTTACCGCTTGGAAGTCATCCACTGTGAGGGAAACACCCACGGACCGCGCCATAGCGGTGAGATGCAAAACCGCATTTGTCGATCCGCCAAGAACGGTTATGAGGACCATTGCGTTCTCGAATGCCTCGCGCGTCATAATGTCGCGCGGCTTCAAATCGATCTCTAGAAGAGCCTTGATTGCCGCGCCCGCCCGGAAGCATTCATCCAGCTTTAGTGGGTCTTCCGCGGGTGTCGACGAGCTGTAAGGGAGCGACATACCCATCGCCTCGATAGCGGACGCCATGGTATTGGCCGTATACATGCCTCCACAGGCTCCCGCTCCCGGGCAGGAATGGCGCACAATTTCCAAGCGTTCACTCTCGTCAATCTTACCCGCGATATATTCTCCGTAACTCTGGAAGGCGGAGATGACATCCAGCTTTTGACCCTTGAGATGACCGGGGCGGATCGTGCCGCCGTAAACCATTAGCGCAGGCCGATTCAGCCGGCCCATGGCTATCATGCATCCCGGCATGTTTTTGTCGCATCCTGGGATGGAAATATTGCCGTCGTACCACTGCGCCGCCATGACGGTTTCAATCGAGTCCGCAATGATTTCACGGGATTGAAGGGAATAGCTCATTCCGTCGGTACCCATCGAGATGCCGTCGCTCACGCCGATCGTATTGAAGCGCAAACCAACTAGCCCAACTGCATTGACACCCTTTTTTACAGCCTCTGCGAGCTTCAAAAGGTGCATATTGCAAGGGTTTCCCTCAAACCACATGCTCGCTATACCGATTTGCGGTTTTGCCATGTCCTCATTACGCAGGCCTGTGGCATAGAGCATCGCTTGGGAAGCGCCCTGTGATTTGGGTTGGGTAATTTCGGAACTGTACTTGTTCAGTGGGTGAGTCATCTCATTTTGAGTTATAGCAGTTTCCGCCGCTTGCTCTACATGTTTCGAATTTTTGAGCGATGGAATGGTCCGTGATCTTTCGCGTCCCGGCACGGTAATCGACGCTTCTCTTCTGATCGCGACGCGCCATGGCCTGCAACGCACGCGGCGAGCGGCCCCATGCGCTTCTATTTTGCAGCACGAATCGGTTAATGGAGGTAAAACAAGCTCAACCGCGGTAGGCCCGCCTTCTCCAGCAGCCTGGTGTCCAAATAGCGTCGCTCCAGCATGGATATCTGGTCGGCAGTCATCTTGCCGCGATATGGAGCGAGCTCAGAATCCAGATCGCGCCGCAGCTGAACCAGCAATTCATCGGGAGCGATGCTGCGTGCGGCCGCAATCATCTTTTCTTCGAGCGACGTCAACTGCCGCTCAAGATCCTCGAGATCTGTAACTTTGGCTTGCGCTTCGGCGGCCAAACTTTGCAGTGTGGCTGCGATGCTTCGGTAGATTTCGTTCTGCTTACTGAGAAGGACGGTTGCGGCGCCGGTCAAAAACTCCTGCACCTCGTTCGGTTGAAACGCTGCTTCCGCTGCTTGGCGCGCCCGTATCGCTCCCGCTCCCGACAGCCGCTGAGCTGATTCCACAACGGCCTGCGCGCAGTATGCCAGCGAATTCACCCGTCGCATTTTGGTCTTGCGGCTGCGCCATTTTTCGAAAGCTTCGTCGATGCCGCGCAGTACAGCCTCAAGCGGCAACCCTGAGTTCTTCCAATTCTCAATCAGCGCCCAGTCCAGCGGAGACAGCAAAAACAGGGAGGTGCCGCGAGCACGCTGAAAGTGCTCCTCGATCTCGGTGAAATAGTTAAAGTAGTTTGAAGGCCAGGTGGAATCGTCGTGCGAGTCAGGGGCGTCCGTACTCATGACCGTTTGAGACGTTCCCAGACCAAATGCAATCCGTGTAGCGTAATGTCGTCATCGATCTCGCGGATATGCCGCGAAGACTTTGCAATCATGTTTGCCTGGCCGCCAGTGCCGATTATCTTTGTTTCCGGGCCAAGTTCTCCGATTAGCCGGTCGATTAACCCGTCGATCAAGTCCGTAAAGCCGTAATACAGGCCCGACTGCATCGCCGTTATGGTGTTCTTACCGATAAGCGCCGAGGGTTCGAGGAAATCGACGAGCGGCAATCGTGCCGTACGTGAGAACAGTGCTGAGATCGAAATTCCGATGCCCGGACAAATAATGCCGCCCAGATACTCCGCGCTGCCGCTCACCGTGTCGAACGTGATTGCCGTTCCGAGATCCACGACCACGCACGCCGAACGGTAGCGATGCCACGCCGCCACGCTGTTTACGATGCGGTCGGCTCCGATCTCGAGCGGATTCGTATACCGGATTGCCAGACCCGTGTCGGTTTCATGCGTAACAAACACCGGACGGGTTCCAAAATATCGGTCAGCCATGGCCGTAAGACTGCCATCGAGAGGAGGAACGACGCTCGCGATAATGATGCCATCGATCTGTCGCAATTCCAGGCCTGCCAGCGAGAACAGGTTGCGCATCAACACGCCCCATTCGTCCGCCGTTTGATCCTGGATGGTGCGCAGCCGCCAGCGATGGACTAGGCGATCGCCGTCGAACGCGCCGATCGTGACGTTGGAATTGCCTGCATCAAGAGCGAGAAGCATAAGTGGAAGGGAGCTTTACGAAAAATCGGGCCGTACGCCGCCTGTGTAAACAGTTTGCACCAGCCCGCTCTCATCGCGAACTTTCAGAAAGCCGTTCCCGTCCAAACCCAGGGTGATTCCCTTTTTCGGTCCCTGGTTTCCTTCGAAAACGATGCGGCGATGCGTGACATAACTGGACGCCGCCGTGAAAGCTCTCAGAATGCTTTCTGGGCCCCGTTCCGTGAGTGTCGCGGTGAATTCATCGAGAGAGTCGACTAAGGCCACCAGTAGCGATTCTCGCGAAAAGGGATGGCCGCCGGCGGCAAGCCGCAGCGAAGTGGCCGGCGTGCGCAGGTTTTCGGGCAGCGAGGTCTGGTTTACGTTGATGCCGATGCCCGCCACGATCGAATCTTCATTGAGCTGAGCGAGAATGCCGGCGGCTTTGCGCTCGTTGACGAGCACGTCGTTCGGCCATCGCAGATCGCAAGAAAGATTCGTTGTTCGCTGGATCGCTTCCGCTGTTGCAAGGCCGAGCAGCAGAGTCACGATGGGCAATCCATTTGGCGGCAGCTTGAGGCGCATGATTACGGAACAGTAGATGCCGGCTCCGGCCTCCGAGTGCCACTGGCGCCCGAAGCGTCCAACGCCGGCGGTCTGTTCATCCGCCAAAACGATTGTTCCGTGGGCCGCGCCACTCGCTGCGAGTCTCGCGGCCTCCGTCATCGTCGAGCCAATAGTTTGGAAATAGTAAATATGATTTTCAGGCCGCCGTTCCCTGATGGACGCGATATCGAAAGGCATATCACCTCTCGAGTTCCAGGTGGAAGCTAATGTCCACGGCCACAGCCGAGTGAGTCATCGCGCCGCAGGAAATAAAATCCGGACCCGCTTCGGCATAAGCGCGAAGGTTCGATAGATTGATTCCACCGGAAAGCTCCACGGTGGCGCGACCACCGATATAGCGAATCCATTCGGCAGCTTTGCCTGGAGTGAGATTATCGAGCAGCAGTTCCTTGGCGCCCGCGGCGAGCGCTTCGTCTAACTCCGCGCGTGTTCGAAGTTCAATCTCAACTCGTCCTTCGAACCCGCGTACGCGCTCAAGCGCCGCTCGAACGCCACCGGCAGCCGTGATGTGGTTATTCTTGATAAGGACCGCATCGTATAAGCCCTGCCGGTGGTTCGTCGCGCCGCCCGCCGCCGCGGCCATCTTTTCCAATACGCGCAGGCCGGGAGTCGTTTTTCGGGTATCGAGAACACGGACCTTCGTCCCACGTACCGCATCCGTATATTGCCGGGCGAGAGTAGCGACCCCGCTTAGCCGCTGAATGAAATTGAGCGCGACGCGTTCGCATGTCAGCAATGTGTGCGCCGGACCCCTCACCTTTGCCAGAACTGCTCCGTTTCGCACGCTGTCACCGCTTCGGGAAAGTAACTCGACCCAAGCCCCACCGCGCAGAGAGTAAGTCAACGGCGCTAATTCAATTCCCGCGAGTGTGAAATCCTCTTTCGCGACGAACCGGCCGGATGCTTGCAAATCGGCGGGTACGGTTAAGGCGGTAGTAACGTCGCCCACGCCAATATCTTCGTCAAGTGCTCGTTCCACCGAGGCCCGAACATTCGGGTGGGTTATGTCAAACATGATGCGTTCCGGACTTTAGCGCAATCGTGGTAAGCGTTAGAAGCATAGCGCGAGATCGTGCTCGCCTTCAAACTTGGCATTGACGGCGATTACAGCCCCTCCAGTAGATTCCTGTTTTTCTTAAGCTGCGCCCGGTAATCGGCCAATTTCGCGCGCATTCCATTCACGATCTTCTCGGGCGCCTTGCTCAGAAACTTGTCATCCGCAAGCTGGCGCTCAGAACTATCGATTACCTTCTCAAGGTTGGCAATCTCCTTCTCTAGACGGACTCGCATTTCGCTTGAGCCGGCGCCGTTTGTAGTTACCGCCTGCGCTTCCACGCGCAAATCGAAATCCGGGTTCGATCGTAGTAGGCCTCCCGTTTGTGGGATGCCGCTGGCCAAAGTAATCGTGAAGCGCGTTATCGTCTCAACGGCAGTAATGTCCGGCGCGGCGGCGGCATGCAGGTAGAGCGAAGCCTGGTATGTCGTCTTCGGATCGAGTTTGTTGTCGGCGCGCAGTTCGCGAGCAGCCGTCACGATCTGCTGTAACAACCCGAAAGTGCGATCAGCATTGGCATCGGTAATGTTTTCGCCGGGCTGCGGATAGTGCGCGAGCGATATCGAGACGGGGAACTCCGCTCTCAGGCCTGCTCCGTGCGCCAGTCGCTGCCACAATTCTTCCGTTACGAATGGCATGAAGGGATGCAGCAGGCGGAGCGCCGCTTCGTACACGGTGAGCGCCGCCTTCCAGTGATGATCGAGACCGGAATTTTCGCGGAAGCGCAGCTTTTTTACCTCGAGATACCAGTCGCAGAATTCGTGCCAAACGAAGTCCCAAAGAGTTTGCGCGGCTTCGTGATAACGGTGTTGCTCAAGCGCCCGATTCACGATCCCGGCGCAATCGTTCAACCGGCCGAAGATCCAGGCGTCTTCCACGGGAGTCTCGTTCGAATCCGTGGCAACGTTGACGAACGTTACATCAGCATGCGGGGAAATCCACGGTTCCACGCCGCTCTTCTCCATATTGAGGAAGAGCAGTCGCGATGCATTCCAGAGTTTGTTGGCGAAAGCACGCGCCGCTTCGAAGCGGTCTTCCTTTAGCGCGATGTCGGCGCCGGGAGCTGCGGAAATCAGCAGTGCGACACGGCAGGCATCGGTTCCGTACTGATCCATCAGTTTCAGCGGATCGACGACGTTGCCCTTCGTCTTCGACATCTTCTGCCGTTCGGCATCGCGCACAAGCCCGTGCATGTGTACTTGCCGGAACGGCACATCGCCGGTACACCACAAACCCAGCATGATCATGCGGGCCACCCAGAAAAACAGGATGTCGAAACCCGTTATCAGCAGCGATGTCGGATAGAACGTCTTCAGGTCTTCGGTCTGGTCCGGCCAGCCCAACGTCGAGAACGGCCACAAGCCGGAACTGAACCACGTGTCCAGCACGTCGGCTTCTTGTTCGATCTCCGTCGACTGGCAATGAGAACAAACGGCTGGGGTTTCGCGCGCGACGGTCAGCTCCTTGCAAGAGCGGCAATACCAGGCTGGAATACGATGCCCCCACCACAGTTGGCGCGAAATGCACCAGTCCCGGATGTTGGTCATCCATTGATAGAACACTGGCACACGGTCGTCGGGAACAAACGTGATACGCCCGCTCTGCACAGCCTCCATTGCTTTTTCGGCCAGTGGCTTCATTTTGACGAACCATTGCGTCGAGACCAGGGGCTCGATGACGTCCTTCGAGCGATCGCACTTCGCGATGCTTACGGTGTAATCCTCGATTTCGACGAGCTCGCCTGACCTCTCGAGCGCCGCGATAATCCGCTTGCGCGCTTCGAATCGGTTGAGGTTCGCATACGCGCCAGCCTCTTCCGTCATGCGCGCATCCGTGCCAATGACGCGAATCAGCGGCAGGTTATGTCTCTTACCAACTTCGAAATCGTTCGGATCGTGCGCTGGCGTGATTTTGACAACGCCGGTACCGAACTTCGGATCCACCATCGCGTCGGCGATGATGGGAATTTCACGGCCCACCAGAGGCAGCCGGACTCTCTTTCCAATTAGGTGGCGATAGCGAGTGTCCTCCGGGTGCACTGCAACCGCGGTATCGCCCAGCATCGTCTCCGGGCGCGTGGTCGCGAGCACGACCTTCTCCTCGGCGCCAACCACTGGATACCGTATGTGCCATAGATGGCCCGGTTGCGCTTCATGTACCGTCTCGACGTCCGAGATGGCGGTTTGGCAGCCGGGGCACCAGTTCACCATGTAATCGCCGCGGTAGATCAGGCCGGCTTCCCACAGTCGGACAAACGTCTCTCGCACGGCGCGCGACAAGCCCGGGTCCATCGTGAATCGTTCGCGGGACCAGTCCACGCTCGCGCCTTCACGCCGGATCTGTTGCTGGATGCGGCCGCCATACTCTTCTTTCCACTGCCACACGCGGCGCTCAAACCCCTCGCGCCCCAATTCCACCCGCTTCAAACCTTCTTGCGCGAGTTGCCGCTCCACAACCATTTGGGTTGCAATGCCGGCATGATCCATGCCCGGAAGCCACAACGTCGTCTCGCCTTTCATGCGATGCCAACGGACGGCGACATCCATCACCGTATGGTCGAGCATGTGCCCGATGTGCAGCGAACCTGTTACGTTCGGCGGGGGAATGACGAGGGAAAAGATGGGCCGACCGGGTATGACTTCACCGCGATACAGAGCGTGATCGATCCACCACTGTGCCCAATGCGGCTCAAAACGTTGTGGCTCATACACTTTTTCGAGTTGCATTCGGAAACTTCAGGGTACCATTCGCAGGGCCTTATTCATGGGGGTTTGAGCAGCGTTCGATCCGCCCTGAAGTCTGGCCGTGGAGTTGCCCTGGGAAAGCATCGTTCCCGAGCGATGTCAGCGGAAAGTATAGATCTGATTTGCTTCGTCCAAGCCCCAGATGGAACCGTCGTCGGACACTGTGATTCGAGCAAGAACTCCAGGAATTTGGCTCCATTCCTGGTTCGCTGTTTCGAACCGGTAGATTTGGTTGACTGCGTTCACGCCCCAGACTGACCCGTCAAACGCAACGGAAATTTGCGAGAGGGCTCCCGAGACGGGGTGCCAGCCGTTGCGTTGATCGTCGAAACGATAAAGTTGTCCTTCCGCGTTTATGCCCCAAACATTGCCGGCAGATCCTACCGCGATCTGGGTAAGATACCCTGGTATCCAATCCCACCTTTCTGCCACCGCACTAAAACGATAAATCTGCTGTGCGGAATTGATTCCCCAGACGCTTCCGTCCGCGCCCACCGAGAGACTCGCGAGCGATCCGGGGATCCAATCCCACGAGCTACGGCTCGGATTGAATCGATAGATATGCCCGGCGCTGTTGAGCCCCCAGACATCCCCATTGCTTCCAACTTGAATTTGAGTCAGCGACCCGGCGATGTTCGACCAGCTTTGACTGTCTGGCTCAAACCGATAAATGAGTCCGGCGGAATTGATTCCCCAAACGACGCCATTCGGCCCGGCGGCGATCTGCGAGAGCGAGCCCGGTATCCGGTCCCAATCTTGAGTGACGACATTAAAATGAAAAATTTCGTTTGCGATATCGATGGCCCAAGCGTTGTTATCGGAGCTGACGGAGACTTGCGTCAGTGAGCCAGGTAACCGCTGAAGCCCCGGCGTTAGCTGCGGCGCTTTCTGAAGTTCAAAAATGTTCCCGTCCGTGTCGAGACCCCAGGCCGTTTCGCCAGCTCCCGCCGCGATCTGCGCCAGTGCCCCGGGAACTTGCGACCACGTTTGCATTTTGCTATCACGTTTGAAAATTTGCCCGGTAGCATTTATGCCCCAGACGTTGCCCGCCCAGCCGACTGCGATCTGCTCCAAAGATCCCCCCACCGGATCCCAATTTTGTCTCAAAGAATTGAAGTGGTAAATGAACCCGGCCGAGTTGATTCCCCAGACATCCCCGTCCATTCCAACTGCGATCCGGCTCAGCGAGCCGGGCAGGCGTTGAAAGATTTGAGAGCCGGGATTGAAGCGATAGATCTCGGCCCCGTCGCTCAGACCCCATACGGCGCCGTCAAACCCAATCGCAATTTTACTGAGGTTACCGGGTATTTCAATCCAATCTTGAATGGACGAATCGAAATGATAGACGAGATGCTGAGGGTTGATTCCCCAGAGATCGCCGTCTGCCCCCAATGCGATCTGGGCAAGCGTACCGCGGATCCACTGCCATTTCTGAGTGGTAGGGTCGAATCGATAAACGCTGCCCGATCCGTTAACTCCCCAAGCTGTTCCATTTGGGCCGGCCGCAATCTGAGACAGCCGGCCGGGTGCCGGTTCGAATTCGTTTCTTTCAGGATTGTAACGGTAAATATTCCCGGCTTTGTCCAAACCCCAAGCCGCCCCGTCCGCGCCGATCGAAATCTGCTGCAGGTTGCCTGCGGATCGATTACTCGGACCTTGTTGGGCGCCGAAAAGCGCTGTAACAGCATGATCGGTTGTCATCGTTAAGCAGCCCGCGTCATCGATGGGATCGCCGCTCCAGCCCTGAAATATAGATCCGGCAGCAGCTACGGGCGTTAAACAAACTCTGGCGCCCACTGGATAGGCGCCGTCCGTCGACACGGGATCTGCTGCGATTGAACCGCTAGTGGCCGGCGAGACATTCAGGGTCAGCTTGTAGTATCCGAGTGATTCCGCGCATCCGCCTGCCGCGCCTGAAAACGGAGCCGGCTGACTAGTCGGGCTAACAGGCAAATCGCCTGACATGAACTGCACGCGGTAACTGCGGCCGCAGTCAGTGGTCCCCGAGGGCGCAACCCAGGTAAATGACGCGGCGCCGGTTGAGTCGAGTTGCCGTCCTCCAGACCAGCCAAATCCTTCAACCCAGAATCGAGCGCTCAAATGCGAAAGAGCTGCTAGTTCGGATGGAACGGCCGGAGTGCTCAGGATTTCTACTCCAGCTACTGGTGTTTCAACTTGAGGCGCGGTCAGAGGCGACGGCCAGGGAGTCACGGGCATAACGACAATTTCATAATTCCCGACGGTGGACTGGCTGTTATAAGCTGCATCGAACGTCCAGGTTCCCGCGGCGAGGTCAACATCAAGAATCGAACTCTGTTTCGCATCGACCCACTCGTACTTAAACCAGCTGGAGCTACCTTGGTTATTTAGGAATAGCCAGCCCTGAAATGCGCCAAGGCTCCGCAAAATAAACCGCACATGTGTGGCAGCGGCCAGCACGATTCGAAAAGTGTCGCTATCTTGCGGAGTCGCAATAGTTCCGTCAATCCGTGCCGGGAAGGGAACGGGTTTGGCATCTACTGTTGAATTACCAAAGTCCGAGTTCTCCTCAACCAGCAGGTCGTCCACAATTCCGTCACCGTCATCGTCGATTCCATTCGCCACTTCCTTCGCTCCAGGGTTAATGGACGCGTTATGGTCGTCGGCATCACCTTGCAGCGTGGAATAACCGTCGCCATCTTGATCGGTGCAGTTCGGGTTTTCGCCAAAGGCGGTGGTGAGTTCGTCCCTCAGCGCGGATGAAATAGGCCAGTGCCATGCGTCTTCATAGCAAGACAGATTCGCTTTTGCGCCGTTTGCCAAAGATTCGATTAAAAGGTCGTTCTTCGCTAAATCGTCCATGCTTGTCGGATCTATGTGGCGCGTGTTTATTGCGTTTTTTAAATATTGAATGAATGCTTTAACGCTTTCCGGTCCGTGTAACTGAGCGATCCTCAACATCATCCCGCCTTGTGCATGTTGCGCCATCAAGCCGTCCGGATCACAGGAATTCCTCTCCACGCAATCCGTCCAATTAGAGCCCGGATAGGAAAGATATGATGTGAAACGTTGCGTGACGGCGTCCCGCAACCATGGATCAGGGTATTCTTCATTGACTCCTTCCTTGTTATAAAAGCTAATGTAATTCGTCATGAAATCGGTCCATGAATGCGCCGGATCGGGCCCATATGTGATGTACTGGCTATACAAATCGAAATTGTGAGTCAGCTCATGTATTCCATAGACATACGGCGAGTCGTCAGGATATTCCATATGCGCCGGATCGAGCATTTCAGGAGCTAATTCAATCCCTTTGGTGCCGACATAGCCGCACCCGCCGCCGCAAGTATTCACGAATGCCATGTGGAGCAGTTGTCCTCCAGGCGGGTCCCCTCCCATTATTTCGTGAAAATGGGCGTAAAGTACGTCGAGATGATCGATAAAAGCCCGAAGCTGAGGGACCGAGAAGCGATTAAGCGCTAATGAAGCTGGCTGAATTAAAAAGGCGACGTAAGTTCCATTGTATTGAGTTAATGAATAACTCGTGCCATTGAAAGCCGTGTACGAAACGATTGAACCATCAGCTGGTTCGGATTCGAGTTGCTCTCGCCTTACGCGGTTTTTGTTAATTTCTTGAGGAAGAATATAGTCGCGCTTGGCATTGGGAGATTGGATTGACGAACTGGGTGGGCTACTTGTTGAAGCCGAGGCTGATGAACTTGAAAACGCAAGTGCTGCGAGTAAACAGAGAGACAACAGAGCCAAGTGGGACGCCTCCGAACCGCGGCAGCAGTATAGCTTCAAATGAAGTCATCTGCCAAAACGTTCTTTGTTAGCTACGTTCCAAAGACAGTACTTTCGGTACCAGCGCGGATTTACGGCAGAAGTAAGTAGCGGCTCACGGCAGCTCTGCCAATCAGAAGGTTCTGCAAGGTGCTTATATTCGTCCGCTTCTCGACGAAAGGAAGCGTGCACTCGGGTGCGTGTTGCCGGCGGGTTCCGTAGCGCAGGCTCTCAGCCTGCAGCGTCGAGACTCGTCTCGACGAGTCATTGTGCGGGAGGCAGGGTACCGGGACGAGTGCGGCTTGGCAGAGGCGAGTGTCTGCGTCACCGTCCTGTAATCAGATGTTCCGATACGTGCGTTTCCCGCTACTTCAGATGCAGCATTGACTGATCGTCCGGTTTCACGTCTTTTGCTCGCCGTCGTCCGAGACGTCTGCCCACCTGCCGCAGGATCAATAGGAGGATGGCGACGCCGATCGCCGCGCGCGTCCAAAACGCCTGTGGCGCTCCGCTCGAATAGCCGAGAATAGCGAGCGCGCCTACTAGCAAAATACCTCCCAGTGTCAGCAGGAGCAAAGACACGCCGAGGCTCGACCGCCGCTGACGTTCCGTCTGCTTTTCGAAGCGATTCATCCGTTCCCGATCACAGCGTATCGCAGCCGGTGACGGCGTAGTGAAAGGGGCTTGCGGGCGCTTATGCCGCGTGCGAACACTCCATCCCGCTATCGGACACTTGGGCTATGGAGCAGCGCAAGTTTCTTTGCCATTGCAACCGCGGCCGTCCTGAGATCCATTTTGTTCGGCGTGTCCTTCGCGGATCCCATCACTCTTGCCGGAGTGGGAATCGTTCTGGCGGCGGTCTGCTTTCTTGCGACTCTGCTCCCTGCGTTGCGTGCCGCCTCGACAGACCCGATTGAAGCGCTGCGCTCGGAGTGAGAGTGTGCGAAAGAAGTGCGTGTTGAATATGATTGCAATCTGCCCCGCCGACAACCTATGAGTGTTGCGAAGCGAGAGGGACTCTGCCCATCACAGGATCGCTAAAACTGGCGGTTCCGGTCTCAACGTGCCCTGCATATCTTCGCAGGAATGCGTTGGTCTCCGCGCCGTCAACCTTGACCGTAAAATCGTACCAGCCAAAACTTCGCTTTAGTGGCAGAACGATCGCCCCTCGTTTGCCGGGTTTAACCGTCACGCTGTTTTTCCCGCCATTGTACGAGCGGTCTTCAATTAAAAATGTCTGAGTGTTTTGAGGATCCAGATTTGCCAGCCGGATTTCCACGTCGCCGCTCAAAGATCCATTCTTCGATGGATGGCGCGCGTATTCGCAACGAATTTCTGCGTCCGGATCGGCTGCGCTTCCGGCGAATTCGCGGAAAAATCCGTTGGGGCCGCTCAGGCGCACATGATAGATGCCTTTTTCAAATTTGTTCAGGAGCCATGAATCCTGTAAAACATCTCCGGCCGTCACCGTATAGTTTCGCGTTCGGGATTCTTCGTTTTTACTCGGAACATACGCATAAAATGGCGACCCGGACGATTTCGATCCAAACGCTTCAGTGCTTGCTTCCATCGTCAAATCGAAAGCATGGGACTGCTTGTTCGCGCGCCCTTCGGCATATAGCTGGTAGGGCAGCGGGCACGAAGGCCGCATACCCGTTTCCTGCTGCGGATTGAACGATGCCGCCCAACGGTCCTGTTTGAATTGCGCAATCTCTTGCGGCGATAGCTGCCGGTACCCGGGAAGTCCCTTGAATTTCGCGTTGTAAATTTCCTCGATAACGGCATCCTTGCCGGGATTTGGCAGACGAGCGGCGGCAGCGTCCTCTTTCGCTGAACGGAACGTCGTTGTCAAGTTGCCGCATACAGTTCGGCGCCATTGTGTGATATTCGATTCCTTGACCTCCTTGCCGGTTTTCGCTGTAAGGAAATGCTCCAGGAATTGCAATACGGACGTATGGTCAAACACCTGCGAACAGACATATCCGCCGCGGTTCCAGGGAGAGGCAATTACCATCGGAACGCGGAACCCCAAGCCGATCGAACCTCCCCGTGCTCCATGTCCTGGGTTGGCGGCCAGATCCTGCTCCAGCGTAACGTATTCCACTGCTCCGTCGATACCGGGGGACATAGCGCCCGTCTCCGGTTTGCCCGGATGCGGTACCCCGAACGGCGGTACGTGATCGAAGTATCCATCGTTCTCGTCGTAAGTCAAGATGAAGATCGTTTTCTTCCACACCTCCGGATTGTGAGTGAGAATGTCCATCACTTCCGCGACATACCAGGCCCCAAACCACGGTGCTCCCGGATGATCGGAGTAGTTTTCCGGAGCAACCAGCCAGGACACCGTAGGCAGATTGCCGTCATGCAAATCTTTGCGGAATTGATAGAGGACGTCGCCCTGGGGGACTTTTATCTCTCGCGGTGTATTGCCATCCTGGTAGCGCAGAGTCGTCAATTCACGATAAAAACGGTCGTGTAGGTTTGTCGTGAACGCCTTGTCGTGCAGGTTGCGTTCACGCTGCGGCACTTGATCCTCGCTGATCCAGGCGCTCCGCTCTGCTACGGCTCGCTGTAAAAACTGTTGCTTTTCACGCAGGAGTTTGGACAGTTTAGCGTGCTTCTCGGGATCGCCGGCTGCCTCATCTACACTCTTCTGAAGTTCTTCAATTTCAGAAGGAAGGGTAGGAATAGCTTTCTCAATGTATGCGCGATGATTTTTCGACAGTTCTATGTGGTACTGGGAAAACCATTCAATGGGATTGTCGGTGAAGTTGCTAAGCCAGCGATCCTCATCGTTGTCTAATCCACTCGCGATGCTCACTTCGTTTTGGTAGATCTTCCACGATATCGACGCTGCCTCCAGGCGCTCCGGAAAAGTAGTCCAGTGTACCCAGGAACCATAGTCGACATCTGAATTTCGTACATTGGCCTGGGAATCCGGGGTCTGCTTTTCCCTGACGGTCCCCGACCAGAGATAAAGGCGGTTGGGCGTTGTCCCGGTTAATGAGGAACAGAAATGTTGATCGCAAACCGTGAACGCGTCAGCCAAGGCATAGTAAAAAGGAAGATCCTCCCGTGTGTAATGCCCCATCGTCAAGGGCATGGAGGCATATTCCTTGCGGCCGGATGGCTTCGCGATCAGCCATTTGTCGTGATTGCCGTGGTTCTTTGCATCGTTCTGGTCGGTCCAACTGTGGGGAAGCGATCCCATCCAGGTCGCTTTCGTATCTTTAATATCGAGGCGAAACGGAGCGTATGTCTCCCCCGCGGCGTTCGTCTGCAGCCAGACCGGGTTTTGATCCGGAAGCGTAACCGCTCTTGGATCGTTAAAGCCCCGAACTCCTCGCAACGTTCCGAGGCAGTGGTCGAAGGAACGGTTCTCCTGCATGAGAATCACGATGTGCTCGGCGTCCTGATACGTGCTTCCCGCACGAGGGTCAATAGCCGCGGCTCGCTCAATCGCCGGCAACAGCAGATTCGTGAGGCCTGCTCCTGCCGACAAAGAGGCGGCTTTTTTGAAGAAATCCCGTCTGGTGTTCATACGAAAATCGAGTGGCAGCTTATAACATATCGCGTACGGCATTACCAGCGTATTCGGCTTCCGGTTTGTTTCATACAGGGCCGTCTCGCGTCAGCGAGCGGGTGTTCGAACATTCCCTGTGAAATAATTCCTGCGAGTAGTTGTTTCGGAATACACGGCATGCTGGCAGCCATGATGCCGTAGATCTAACTTCATCCATAGGAGGATAACCATGCGAAGACGACGGTTTCTCGCCTCGTCGCTTGCCGCCTCGGCGCTTGCTGTCGAGGCATCTAAGAGCGCCCTGCTGGGCGCGCAAGCCACCGGCGGCCAAGGCCGCGAGTATTACGAGCTTCGGCGCTATCACCTTACATCAGGCTCGCAAAAGAAGCTGACGGACACCTATTTGAGCGAAGCGCTTATCCCCGGATTAAACCGGCTGGGCATCCGGCCCATTGGTGTGTTCAACGTCGCCGTTGGTATGGAGAGCCCGTCCGTGTATGTGTTGATCCCATGCACGTCGGTGGAGAAACTTGTCAACGTCGATTTTCAGCTCGAGAAAGATTCCGACTACATGAAGGCCGGCGAGGCATTTCTGAAAGCGCCTGCGCAAGACCCGGCCTATATACGCCTGGAAAGTTCGCTCCTGATTGCCTTCGAAGGGCGGCCCCATTTGACCGTACCAGCCGCGACGGCGAAGCAGGGAGCGCGTATCTTCGAATTGCGAACATACGAAAGTCCTTCGACATTCGATCACCGCCGGAAAGTCGAAATGTTTCATAGCGGCGAATTCGATATTTTCAAGCAGGCCGGATTTTCGCCTGTTTTTTATGGAGATTCGCTGATCGGATCGCATCTGCCGAACCTCACCTATATGCTGGCGTTTGAGAGCGAGGACGACCGCGCGAAGTTATGGAAGGCGTTTATGTCAGCCCCGGAGTGGAAGAAACTGTCTGCGGAGAAGCGCTTCAATTTCGAATCCATCGTGACGAACATCACAAATCAACTTCTCAGCCCTGCGCCCTTTTCACAAATCTGATGATTCCGCGGGCGCGGCATGCTGCGCCCCTGCGGTTCTCTGTAGCCGCAATACGCACCAGGTTGTAATGGCTATGTCAAAGACGACGGACACGATGGTGACCACGTCCGACTGATTTTTAGTGGAAGGAAATCCAAAAAATATCATGGCAACGAGTACCGAGGTTATTCCGAAGTTCAATTTATAGAAGACGCTCCATACGTGGGTATTGTGGGGTAACTCGATATTCTTAGCGTGTAACGAGGCAACGGTTCTCCAAATAAAGTTTAACGAGAGAACGGCCGCGAACGCCCACAAAGCCATTCCGAAAAACGTGAGGAATCCCTTTCCGTCGACCTCGCCGAAACCTGCGGTGATGAGAAGCAGGAAAATGGCAAACACAATGCCCGAAAGCAGGTTGGCCCGGAGGTGAGTCGCGGCAATCTGCCGTGCGGCCGGCTGCCGTGTCACCAGTTCTTCGAATACGTCCCAAGCAATCATCGGAATGACAGCCGCATAAAGAAGACGCGAGTATTGGAACGCTGCCACTGCGCCCGGCGAATCCCAACCATACCAGAGCGAAACAGCATCGAACAGAACTCCCAACGAGCAATCGAGAGCGATAAAGATGTACACCCGGTGCAATTTCAGCGTGAGCACCCTGATCAGTAAAACGGCGTCGGCGGCCGTTCCTGCGATCAGCATCCAATTGAGTATCTGGTTCAGCATCGTGCCACTGACATAGAGGCTCGTTCACCATCATCGCGCACGGCACTTCCAACTCGGCAATGTAGGTAGCGCGGGTAACGGGGGCTCCACTGATGCCGACCAACGCCACAGTGTCCGGATCGGGAACAACCGGTGGTATTGGATTGATCAGCGGTCTGCGCTCATATCGAGGCTGGCCCTTGTGTCTCCGTTATCGCGTTTTCACAACCGGCACGATCAGCACCGAGGGATGCTGGGTGTCGTGATAAATCGTATTCGTTGCCGCAACCGTATGCCTGGCGTGTTCGGCGTTTTCTCCCGTGTTGGGATTCCGGTCAAATCGCGGAAAGTTGCTGCTGCTCA
>JAICLJ010000178.1 GCA_025927575.1 Bryobacteraceae bacterium
GAGGTGAAACAGCTTGGAGTGAATTACGTTCTTCGCGGCGGTCCGCGAATTCCGTGGCAGGAGGCGGACCTGCGGGCCATGATCGACAAATACAAAGCCGGCGGCCTGACTCTTGCGAATCTGATGATCGGGGGATTCCCGAACACCCTATACGGCAAGCCGGGACGCGATGAAGAGATCGAAAAAGTGCAGCAATCCATACGGGCGGCGGGCCGTGTTGGCATGCCTGTGGTCGAATACAACTTCTATGCGCACCGCGCGATGGAGGGCTACTACGCGGAAACCGGACGCGGCGGCGCCGGATACACCGCTTTCGATTACCAGCGCATGAAGGACCTGCCGCCGCTTCCGAACGAAGGAGCGCACAGCCTCGATGAAATGTGGAAGAATGCCACTTATTTCCTGAAAGCGGTCGTACCTGTCGCGAAGGAATCGAATGTACGCCTGGCTCTCCACCCGAACGATCCGCCGGTCCCGCTCAGCCGCGGCTCCGGCCAGATTATGGGATCGCTGGCCGGATGGAAGAAACTCGTGGACATTGTCCCCAGCCCTTACAACGGAATTACGTTCGATTGCGGCGTGACCCGTGAAATGGGCGAAGATCCGGTTGAGGTCTGCCGCTATTTCATGAAAAAGGACTGCATCAACCACGTGCACTACCGCAATGTGCGGGTCCGAACACCCCACGAAGAATACACGGAAGTGTTCATTGACGCGGGGCAGGTGGATATGTTCGGCGTGATGCGGGAACTGGTGAAGCTGAAATATCCGAGACTGATCTACCCGGAACACCAGCGGGCGCTCGAAGCCGATAAGGACGAATCGCCAGCGACCCGGCGGGCATTCAAGTCCATGTACCCCGGCGGCGGTTCCTATGCAGGATTCGCCTTCAATGTTGGTTATGCCCGCGCGATGATGCAGGCCGCCATGGAAGCAGGGTAATCTGGCAGACGCCGCAAATTTCCTCACATGCGAGGAATCCGCGCCACTTCTGTCTGCGTCCTTTACCATAGTAAGTTGTCCTCCCTCGACTCGCGTAAACCCGAACGCCTGGCTGCCGGCGAGCAGCGTATTTGGCCCCAGATCTATCTCGGGGTTGTCGTTACGACGCTTGCTTCATTACTGCTCGAACTGTCGCTCACCCGAATATTTTCGGTCGTCTTTTACTACCATTTCGCGTTTCTGGCCATCTCCATCGCGCTGTTCGGCCTCGGCGCGGGAGGCGTGTTCTCCTACATCGTCGCGGGCTGGAAGGGTGGCCTCTACCGCAAACTGGGGGCGCTCGCCGTCATCGACGCCATTTCGGTCGTCCTCGCCCTGCAGTTCCTGTTGACCCGCAAGGGCGATCTGAAGATGCTCGACGTCCTGCCGGTCTACTTTATCTGCGCCCTGCCCTTCTTCCTTTCCGGGACAATCGTTTCGCTCGTGGTTGCCGACACCATCGAACGCGTTGAACGGATTTATTTCTTCGATTTGATCGGCGCCGCCGGCGGGTGCGCCGTGCTGGTTCCTTTCCTCAACTGGATTGGCGGTCCCAACACGCTGATTGTGTCGGCCGTTTTATTTGCCGTCTCCGCGGCGATCTGGTTCCATGTTGCCGGGCAGACCCGTGGGCGCGTTCTGGGCGTTGCGTTGGCGCTCGCCTTTGTTTGCCTGATCACGTATAACGCGAAAAAGGTTGTCATTGACCTGCACTACGCCAAAGGGCATCCCTTGAGAAATGAGGAATTCGTCCGCTGGAATAGTTTTTCCCGAATCGGGCTGACAACCGAGCCCAACTCCACCATGAAGAGCATCGTCATTGACGGCGATGCGGCTACGGGAGTAGCGAATTTCGATTTCGCGCATCTGACGCCCGATCAAAAACGCGACCTTACCTATCAGGGTCCGGGGTTCCCATATATCCTGCGGCCCGGCGCGAAGACGCTTGTCATCGGGCCCGGCGGCGGCTGGGACGTTGCCCGCGCCATCGCATCCGGCAGCAAGGACGTAACGGGAGTCGAGATTAACCCGATCATCGCGACCGACATCATGCGGAAGAAGTTCCCCGCATATAGTCAATATCTGTATGATCGGCCCGACGTGCATATCGTCGTCGAGGACGGACGTTCATTCGTCCGCCGCAGTCATGAAAAGTACCAGGTGTTGCAGGCCACGCTCGTCGATACATGGGCTTCCACTGCCGCCGGCGCATTCGCTCTTTCCGAAAACAATCTCTACACAACGAATGCCTTTCACGACTACCTTACGCATCTCACCGATAACGGCGTGATGGCGTTTACGCGCTGGGGATTTAAACCGCCTCGCGAATCGCTTCGCGTCGTCTCGCTCGCGCGCGTTGCGCTAGAACAACTCGGTGAGCACGATGTGGCGAGGCATATTATGGTGCTGCGTCAGAATGTGCAGAACCTCTACGCCTTTGGCGCGCAGGATACCATCCTGATTTCACGCAAGCCGTTTTCTGACAATGATGTCGCGCGCGCGAAGGCTGCTCTCGTCAAAGCGAAGATGGAAGGCGTCTACCTGCCGGGAACCGATCAAGCCAGCGCGTTTCGCGATCTTTTGCTGACGAACAACCCTGAACAGTTCTACAACAGCTACGATTTCGACGTACGCCCGGTCAGCGACAATCGTCCGTTCTTTTTCTACACGGTGCAGCCGCGCGACCTGTGGCAATTCATCACAACCGCGTCAAAGGCCAGCGCCGATTACAAAATCAATAAGGCTGTTCCGCTGCTGTTCGGCCTGGTCGCCGTCAGCATCATCGCGACCCTAATCATCTTGGCTTTGCCGCCGGTGTTGCTGGGACACCGCCTGCCGGCCGAACCGGGCGCGATTCCCTCGCTCGTCTACTTTCTTTGCATCGGCGCCGGATACATCCTGGTCCAGGTTGCGCTGATACAGAAATTTGTACTGTTTTTAGGGCACCCTACCTACGCGCTGACCGTCATTATCTTCTCCATGCTCATCTCGAGCGGCTTGGGCAGTTTTTTCAGCAAGCGCATCGTCCGCGGTTCAATGGGCCGGCTCACAGCCATCATGGTCTGCATTTTCGCCGCGATTCTACTGCTGGCGCTGGTTGTAACTCCGGTAACTGAGGGTGGTGTCGGTCTGCCATTTCCTGTGAAGGTGCTGGTTTCCGTGCTGCTCATCGCGCCTCCGGGTTTTGCCATGGGCATGCCGTTTCCGTCCGGGCTCACGCGGCTGGAAAACATTATGCCCCAAAACGTTCGCTGGGCCTGGGCCACCAATGCTGCCGCAAGCGTACTGGGTTCTGCCGGAGCAATTGTTCTGGCTATTTACTTTGGGCTCCAAAACACATTAATTGTGGGTGGCCTGTTTTACCTTGGGGCGCTAGCATCGGCTCTGCTTTCGCCTTTAGGAAAAAAGTACAGCGCTGGTACTCCCGCCCTTTCCTCTTCAACGGTAAAATCAATAAGTTAGCCGTTTGGCAAGGCTCTTGCACCGCTTTATCAAATGTGAAAGGACGGGTGGAATGAAGTCTTCTCTTATTTTCGCAGGGCTTGCGTTCGGAGGAATATTATCGGCCCAGATCGCCAACCCTACACAGAAAGCCCCTCAGGAGGAAAACAGCCAGGAGCAAAGCCAGTCGCCTTCCCAGCAGAAGAATCCCGTCTTCCGCGTCCAGGTGGTCTCACGAACCATCCAGGCGGTGAGCTACCGTAATCGAAGCGGCTGGACTAAGGTCGATTTTCAGGGGACGGCTCTCGCTCCCAAAGCAAACGGCCAAGCAGAGGTGAATAGCCGCAAAGGGTATATGCAAGTGAAGGCTACGGTGAAAAAACTGCCGACAGCAACAAGTTTCGGCAACGAATATCTCACCTATGTGCTCTGGGCCATCACACCTGACGGACGCGCAAAGAATCTGGGTGAGCTGCTGATCAACAACGATGGCAACGCCGATATCGATGTGACTACCGACCTCCAGTCGTTCGGCTTGATCGTGACAGCGGAGCCCTATTTTGCGGTGACACAGCCGAGCGATGTCGTGGTGATGGAAAACATCATCCGCAAGGATACGAAGGGCAAATTTGAAGAAGTAGACGCGAAATATCAGCTCCTTCCCCGGGGTATCTATACTGCCCAGCTCCCCTCTGGCCGCGAGGAGCCGATGCAAATGGATAAGAAGGTGCCTCTTGAACTGTATGAAGCCCGCAACGCCATCCTGCTATCGCGTGCCGCCGGCGCCGACAAGTTCGCGACTGAGGTCTTTCAGAATGCCCAGAATTTGCTGAATCAAGCCCAGCGGTATCAGGACCGGAAGGCTGGCGACAAGCCAGTCATTATGACCTCGCGCGAAGCCGTTCAGAAGGCCGAGGATGCTCGCATCATCTCCATCCGCCGGCAGCGCGAATTAGCGCTTCAGAAGCAGCGCGAAGATCAGGCTGCCCGCGTTGCGGCGGCGAAGGCGGCCGCTGCCCAATCAGAGCATCAACAGAAATTGGCCGATCAGCAGCGCCTGTTGGCCGAACAACAGGCGCAGTTGGACGCTCAAAAACGCGAGCAGGCGGAGCAAGCCCGGAAGATCGCGGAAGCGGCGCAAGCACAAGCCGCCGCGGAGGCCGCAAGCGCCAGGCAGTCAGCCGCGCAGGCCGACGCGCAGAAAGAAGCCATGCGCAAGCAGATGCTGGCGCAACTGAATCAGGTACTACAGACTCGTGAAACCGCGCGCGGTTTGATCATGAACCTCTCCGACGTCCTCTTCGATTTCGGCAAGTACACATTGAAGCCGGAGACCCGTGAAAAACTGGCGAAAGTTTCGGGGATCCTGCTCACCCACCCGGACATGCACCTTCAGGTCGAGGGCTATACGGATAATGTGGGCAGCGATGAGTTCAATCAGAAACTTTCCGAGCAGCGCGCCGACTCAGTCCGCGACTACCTGATCTCGCAAGGCATCTCGGCGGACTCGATCACCTCGAAGGGATTCGGTAAAACCAATCCCATCGCTTCGAACGACACCGCGAAGGGACGCCAGCAGAATCGCCGGGTAGAAATCGTCGTTTCGGGCGGAGCGATCGGCGGAACGCCGGCCGAACCCGGCGAACAACCCGCCGCGCCGTCTGCTCCTGCAAACCCCGCCACGCCGTCGGCTCCCGCAAACCCGGGCGCTCTGCCTCCACCGCCTCAGTAACTCAGGTGCATCGAGGGCGGCATATGCGCCCGCGTTCCAGTCGACTCCTTTCAGTCGTGAACGCACGGAGGCGCTGGCCGTACTCGCGTCCTCGCCAAAGGTGCCGCGCCGCCGGTGGTAAATTACGGATTCTGAACTACCGTGGGCGGAGGGGGCTGGGGCGGAAAGTAAAGGGTCGCATTTTGATCGAACAACCGTTTCGCGTCTGCATGGAACAGTACCCACAGGCCGTAAACACCCAGAGCCGTCCCGATCGGGACGCTTAATAGGTGCAGCACCGAAATGACAATCATTAACGGCCGCGACCAGCTCTTGTATTTGACCAGTCCGATACCGCCGATGAGTGCCGGCAGCGAGACGATACAGATGACGGCAACGATAATTACGCCGAGAATCGCCATGAACGGCGCTACCAGGATGCCGCCATTATCGTTGTAAGTAGCGCCCGTCACGCTTAGAAATCCGGCCATACCGCCGAAAACCAACAGAACAATTAAGCCCATCACAATGCTGATGGAGGCCCAGACGATATTCAGAATGCCAAGAATCTTGATGTGGTCTCTCATACAAGCCCTTCGTCCTCTCGACCTCCAAAGTATAGTTGTTTCCTGCCGTCTGAGCGCGACTGTCGTGGCGTTCGCCAGAGAAGCCACTCGCCTGAAAGCTCGAGGGCATCTTTGCGGCTGAAATCCAGAAACTTGGCTTATGGCCGCAACCAATGCAGGATCAACAACATGGCTGAGCAAACCAACCGTAAAACGGCTACACTAGTAGATGGGCTAGCGGCGGCCTTTACTGACGTTTGCGCCGACCCAGGATGCACGAGATCCAGTTCATTTTCAATTGCCGATTATGCTCCCGAATCTTGTAGTGCTCGCTTTGCTCTTCGCAAATCCGCCGCTTAGCACGAGAATCGTGAACGGTCTTTTCGACGATACGTTCTCCGGCATCTACCAGCTATCGCCCTTCGACTGGTCTTTGCTCATTCCGTACTTCACCATTCTGATAATCCTTTCGATCTACGGAATACACCGGTACGAAACGATGCGGGTGTACCTGAAGCACCGGCACAAGCTGCCGAAAGAGCCCGCGAACAAATTCGAGCAACTCCCCAAGGTCACGATCCAGTTGCCGCTCTACAACGAGCGCTTTGTCGTGGCGCGATTGCTCGACGAGGCCTGCAAGATCCAATACCCGAGAGATCTGTTGCAGATTCAGGTGCTCGACGACTCGACCGACGAGACCCACCCGTATACGCAGCGCTTGTGCAATGAACTCTCGGCGCAGGGATACCCGATCGAATATCGGCATCGTACTAACCGGCGCGGCTATAAGGCCGGCGCTTTGCAGGAGGGACTCGACACCGCAACTGGAGAATTCGTCGCTATCTTCGATGCCGACTTTATACCTCCGACAGATTTTCTGGCGCGGTCTATCCACTTCTTCACCGATGCGCAGATCGGCGTGGTTCAGACTCGGTGGAGCTATCTGAACAAGGAATTCAACATCCTGACACAGGTGGAAGCCATGCTGCTGGACGGCCACTTCGTACTCGAGCATGGGGCTCGCTGCGGGGCGGGCTTCTTTTTCAACTTCAATGGCACGGCAGGCATTCTCCGGAGGACGATGATCGAAGATGCCGGCGGATGGCAGCACGATACGCTGACCGAAGACTCCGATCTCAGCTACCGTGCGCAGCTCAAGGGGTGGCGCTTCGTTTACATGATGGGCCTGGATTGTCCGTCTGAGCTTCCAGTGGAAACCTACGGATTTCAGGTTCAGCAATCACGCTGGGCCAAGGGGCTGACGCAAGTTGCAAAGAAACTGTTGCCCGCGATTTTCAGATCTAAGATTCCATTGCGCTTAAAGATAGAAGCCTTTCTGCACCTGACGCCCAACATCTCCTACCCGTTGATGATTCTGCTCTCCGCATTGATGCTGCCTGTGATGATTGTCCGCTTCTACATGGGGTGGATGCAGATGGTTTTTCTGGACCTGCCGCTCGCGCTTGCGTCGTTTTTCTCCATCTCCGCTTTTTACCTGTTCGCGCAAAAGGAACTGTACCCGAAAAGCTGGTGGAAATCGATTGCGTTTATGCCGATGCTGATCGCCGCTGGCGTGGCGCTGACGGTTAGCAACACGAAGGCGGTGCTGGAAGCATTGTTCGGCATTCAGACAAGCTTCGCGCGAACGCCGAAATACGGCACGGATAAAGCCAGCGCTGCCACCAAAGCATACCGGCGACGCAGCGGCTGGCTCCCTTATATTGAAATCGTCATCGGAAGCTATTTCGTCTATATGGCCAAGTGGGCCATGGATAGCTATAACCTTTTGGCGATTCCATTCATCATGTTGTTCGTGTGCGGCTATTACTGGGCCGGGTTTTCAACGCTTTATCAGGAATTTCGACATCGGCTGGCATGGCAGCGCCAGCGCAAACTGGCCGAAATTTCCTAATTGGCGTACTCGCGAGGCGGCCGTCCCCGATAGCGAAATTTGTCGATACCCAGGCGTTTGATGCGAAATTCAAGCGTCGAGGCTGCCATCCCCAGGCGCTGTGCTGCGCCGTTCGCTCCCGATACGCGTCCTCCGGTTCCCTGAAGCGCCGCCTCGATCGTCTCGCGTTCCTGTGAGCGAAGCTGGTCCTCCTAAGATCGGGTTCGCTCAGGCGATCGCGCCGCCGTCGGCGGTCAGGATAGCGCCCGTAATAATGCTCGCGGCCGGACTGGCGAGAAAGACCACCGCGTTCGCGATTTCGCGCGGCTCGCCGTAGCGCCCCAAGGACGTCAGGCTTCGCTGGAAATCGGCAGCCGCGCCGAACGCCGGATTTCCATCCGTATCGGTCGCCCCGGGCTGCACAAGGTTCACGGTGATGCCGTTCGGGCCGAGTTCGCGCGAAAGGCCGCGGGTGAAGGATGTAAGTGCCGCCTTGGACATCGCATAAATCGTAATGCCCGGGAACGGGACCCGCTCTCCCAAGACCGAACCGATCGTGACGATGCGTCCCCCTTCGGCGAGATGCGGAATGACCGCCTTTGCAAACAGCACTGGCGCTCGCACGTTGATATCCATCACGGCCTGGTATTCGTTCACGTCCATGTCAGCTATCGTTCCGCTGTGGCCGATCGCCGCGCTGTTGACGAGAATATCAAGTCCGCCGAGCGCTGAAACAGCTTCGCTCACGGAGCGCGTGATGGCCTCCGGGTCGGCGCTGTCGGCCTGGATAGCGACCGCGCGACGCCCCGTGTTTTCGATGGACTTGACAACCGCGTCAGCCTTCTCGGCCGAACGCTGATACGTGAACGCGACATCAGTGCCGTTCTCGGCCAGCGCCAGTGCGATCGCGGCGCCAATGCCCCGCGACCCACCAGTTACCAATGCACGCTTGCCATTCAGATCAATCACTTGCCCTTTTCTACCATATTTGGTTCAAGCACTCAGGTGAATCGCAAAGATGCGAAAGGCGTGCAGTCGGCTATCCTGCTTGTCCTCGGTCTACTGCTCGGCGCGCGCTACAAAGGCGGATGGGGAGGCGTAACGGCCCTGGTTATCTGCCCCATCCTGGTGGCTGTCCCGATCGGCGCGTTGTCTAGCGCTCTCGCGCTGGCGGTCCGGAAAGAGGAATCGGTCATTGGAGCGTCCAATTTCATCCTGCTGCCTCTGACGTTCCTTTCGCCGGTATTCATGGCCAGCGCCCTCATGCCCGGATGGATGCGCATTGTCGCCCGCTTCAATCCGGTCAACTGGAGCGTCGAGGCCGCGCGCGAGGCGCTGCAAGTACAGACAAACGGGAGCCTGGTGCTGTCACGCTGCGGATTTCTGATCGTTCTCGCGATCGTAAGCATGTGGATCGCCATCCGCGCGTTTCGTAACTATCAGCGAAGCGTGTAAAGGAGCAGGCGCCGAATACACTCCACTGCTGGTACGTTTCTTTCCGCTCGATTTTCTTCTTCGGCGCACGTGCTGTATATAATCGGATAGCCTTATGTTTGAGGCCTTTGGGCTGTCAGATCCCGGATGCGTCCGTACCAATAACGAAGACTATTTCATCAGCGATAGCCGCTCCGGCATTTTCATCGTGGCTGATGGCATGGGCGGCGCCAACGCAGGTGAATACGCGTCCCGTCTGAGCGCGGAGACGCTTTATGGCTATTTGCTCGCGGCCGCTGCGGATAACGGCCTGAATGCCCTCGAAAATGGCTTCGCGCAGGCGAATACAGTCGTTCGTCAGGCGTCTCAGGAAAGTCCCGAATTCGATGGAATGGGCACGACGCTTGTAGCGGTGCGCGCGGTGGACGACTTCCATCTGCAGCTCGCGAGCGTCGGGGATAGCCGCGCCTATTCGCTTTCCGGCGGCGAATTTTCTATCCTGACCACCGACCACACCTGGGTCAGTGAAGTGGGAACGCGCCTCGGACTGAGTGATGAAGCGCTCCGCAAGCACCCGATGCGGCACCTGCTGACCATGGCTATTGGCGTCGCCGACGAGGTCCGCTTGGATTCTCAC
>JAICLJ010000069.1 GCA_025927575.1 Bryobacteraceae bacterium
CCCCCCATGACGAGCACGAGATAGGCCGGAATGAACAAGGATACGGGGGCCACCAGGCGGCCCACGTTCGCGCTGAGATCGCCGAGGGGAATGCCGGTCGTTGCGTTCAACGTGACGAGTGGAATACCGATGGAGCCGAAAGCGACGGGAGCGGTATTGGCGAGCAGGCAGATGGTAGCCGCGAAAAACGGCCGGAATCCCAGTCCGGCCAGAATGGCGGCGGCGACAGCGACGGGGGTGCCGAAGCCGGCGGCTCCTTCAAGAAAGGCTCCGAAGGCGAAAGCGATCAGCAGGGCCTGCAGGCTACGGTCCGTGGTGAGGTGGCCGATGGAGTCCTTCAAAATCTCAAACTTTCCTGTTTCGACGGTCAGGCGGTAGAGCACGATGGCCCAGTAGACGATCCAGAAGATCGGGAAGGCGCCGAAAGCGCCCCCGTAGGCCGTGGCGCTCAGGGCGAGGCCCACGGGCATCCGATACGCGGCTATCGCCACTACCAGCGCCGCGACCAGACCGATGACGGACGCCTTCCAGGCGGAGGCGCGTGCGATTCCGATGGCGAAAAGCAGCACCAGAATGGGCAGAGCGGCGACCGCGGCAGACCATAACAGACTTCCGCCGACCGGGGAATAATTTTGTGGCCACATTGACGAGGATTATACTGTCCGATTTATGCTTATATAACGTATTCGGTTTGAAAACGTTTTCTTGAGGTCTACGGGCTTGACACTCGCACCAATTGATTACATCATCCTCGCTCTCTACTTTGCTTTTGTTCTGGGCATTGGCTGGCTCGTCAAGGGCAAGGTGTCCACCAGCGAAGACTTTCTGACGTCCGGCCGCTCGGTTCCCATCTGGATCACGAGCCTTGCCTTTATCGCCGCAAACCTGGGGGCGCAGGAGGTGATCGGGATGTGCGCGTCCGGCGCCAAATACGGCATCATGACCGTGCATTTCTACTGGTTGGGCGCGGTGCCGGCCATGCTCTTCGTCGGGCTGTTCATGATGCCGTTTTATTACGGCAGCCGCGCCCGCAGCGTGCCCGAATATCTCAAACTGCGCTTCGACGAGAAAACCCGGGCACTGAACGCCATCACGTTCGCGGTGATGACAATTTTTTCGTCCGGCATCAGCATGTACGCGCTGGGCTTGCTGTTTAAGCTCGTTCTCGGATGGAGCTTCACGAATTCGGTGCTGCTCTCAGCCGTGATCGTGCTGATTTATACTTTTCTCGGCGGATTGACGAGCGCGATTTACAACGAGGTGGTGCAGTTCTTCCTGATCGTACTGGGGTTTTCCCCGCTAGCGATTTTGGCTCTGATGAAGGCGGGCGGGTGGGCCGGCCTGCACGCGCGATTACAGCCGGTGATGGTGCATGCGTGGAAATACGTGGGGGATTCGTCACAAAATCCGATGGGTGTAGAGATTTTCAGCCTGGTGGCGGGCCTGGGTTTTGTCCTCTCATTCGGTTACTGGTGCACGGACTTCCTGGTGATCCAGCGGGCGATGGCGGCCGACAGTATGTCCGCTGCGCGCCGGACCCCATTGGTGGCCGCCTTCCCGAAGATGCTCATGCCGTTCATCGTCATTCTGCCTGGCGTTGCTGCGCTGGCGCTGATGCATTCGACGAGCGGCTACGCATTGCCGCTGAAAGCGACTGGCGGCCCCGATTATGACCAGGTGCTGACGACGCTGATGGCGCATTTTTACCCGTCGGGCATGCTGGGCGTCGGGCTGACTGCGCTGATGGCGTCCTTCATGTCGGGCATGGCGGGCAACGTTACTGCCTTCAACACCGTATTCACGTACGACCTCTATCAAAGCTACATACACAAGAACGCGGCGGACCGGCACTACTTGTGGGTCGGCAGATTCACCACGATCGCGGGTGTCGCGCTCTCGGTGGGAACGGCCTACCTGGCAACGCACTTCAACAACATCATGGATTTTTTGCAGCTCGTCTTCGGCTTTGTCAACGCGCCGCTGTTCGCCACGTTCCTGCTTGGCATGTTCTGGAAGAGAGCCACAGGGCACGCGGCGTTTACAGGATTGCTGTGCGGGACCGGGGCGGCGGCAATGACGCACGGTTTGACGCTCGCCGAGAACAAGGGCGCGTGGATCGCCGATTTGCATCATTTCCCGTCGACGATGGCGCAGAATTTCTGGATTGCGATTTTCGCGTGGACAACCTGCCTGGTTGTGACTATTGCGATCAGCATGGTCACGAAACCAAAAGCCGAGTCCGAACTGCACAACCTGGTCTACGGCTTCACCGATATTCCGCCCAAAGAGAAGAACCTGCCCTGGCATGAGCGCCCGGCGTTACTGGCGATTATTGTGTGCATCGTGCTTGTAATCCTGAACGTGATCTTCTGGTAAATGAAAATGAATGACCTGCGACTGCCGACTGGAATTTTCTTTGGCCTGCTCGGTATTATCCTGCTGATCTATTCCGTGGTACGACCGGATGCGCACGCGCCGCTGACTCAGGCCAACGTGAATCTGTGGAGTGGGCTGACATTGTTCGTGTTTGGGGGGATTCTACTTTGGTTGTCACGGCGAGCGCGTTAAGCGAGGCGTTTCTGCAGCAGTTTCAGACCGAGCGCCAGCCGGATTGTTTTCGCGCGCCCGGACGCGTGAACTTGATCGGCGAACACACCGATTACAATCAGGGGCTGGTCCTGCCGATTGCACTTGAAATGGCGTGTTACGTGGCGGTGGCTCCCGCTCCTCACGGCAATCTGCGGGTGTACTCGAGCAATCTCAAGCAAACGCGTGAATGGCCGGCAGCGAGACTTGTCTCCGCTTTACCGGAGCGCGACTGGGGCGATTACGTAGCCGGGACAGCGCAACAACTGGCGCGGGCAGGCTACGAGATAGCGCCTGGCGACCTTTACATTCGAAGCGAAGTGCCGGAAGGAGCGGGCCTGAGTTCCTCGGCATCGCTTGAGGTGGCGACCGCGCTGGCGCTGCTTGGGGAGCGGAGCATAGACAAGCTGGAGCTAGCGAAACTCTGCCGGCGCGCGGAATCGCAGTTCGTGGGCATGCCGTGCGGAATCATGGACCAATACGCTTCTGTTTTTGGGCAGGAGGGCGCGGCGATTCAGATCGACTGCCGCAATCTGGAGTACCGGGCAGTGAAGTTGCCTGCGGATGTCCGCATCATCGCGGTGAACTCGAGGGTGAAACACGAGCTCGGATCGTCGGCCTACCGGGAGCGAGTCGCTGAATGCAACGAAGCAGTGGCGGCAATCCGGAAAGTAAACGGCGCGGTCGAGAGCCTGCGCGACGTGTCTCTCGACTGTTTCAAGCAGGTCCAGGACTACGTTCCGCCCACGCCTCGCAAACGGGCTCGCCATATCATCACCGAAAACGCGCGAGTGGCAGAATTTTCAGCCGCTGCTGCTGCCTGCGATCTCAGCGAAATGGGCCGGCTGTTTCTTGCTTCCCACTGGAGCATGCAACACGATTATCAAATTAGTTGCGAGGAGCTGGATTTTCTGGTGGAGACGGCGGCGGCAATCGAAGGCGTCGAAGGAGCGCGGATGACCGGTGGAGGCTTTGGGGGTTGTACCGTCAATCTGGTGAGGCCGTTCGCTCTCGATGGTTTCCGGAGGAAGATAACCAGCGCTTACGAAGGGCGTTTCCAAATTACTCCGCTGTTTTATGAATGCACGCCCGCGCGAGGAGCGGGGAGGCTTTACTAAAGGACTCTGCCTCGTTAAGGTGCGTTCCAAGGCATCGGTTTTATAAAAGGCCTCAGCATCCGCGTACGCGGCGCTCTATGATGCCAGCCCGGCACGAATCTCCATACCGCGGAGTAAAGGGATCACTCGCGGCAGATGCCGCGCTTGCTGCCGCGGATGAAGCTCACGAGGCGACGGGCGTGCTCAGAGGGAATCTCATGCTCTATACGGGCGAGGGCATCGTTGAGCTTGAGACCCGAGCGGTAGAGCAGCTTATAAGCCGCCTTCAGATGATGAATTTCCTTGAGTGTGAAGCCGGCGCGTTTCAAGCCAACGAGGTTCAGCCCCTTGGCGGCGATGTTGAAATCGGAGTATAGGAAGTACGGTGGAACATCGCTGTTAACCCGGGTGTTGCCTCCTATCATTGCCAGACGGCCGATTCTCGAATACTGATGGATGACGACGCCGCCGGAAATGAATGCCTGGTCCTCGATCTCCACGTACCCTGCGACAAGTGCGCAACTGGCGATCACGGTGTTGTCGCCGATGATGCAGTTATGCGCAATGTGGCCTGAAGTCATGATGTAGTTTCCGTTGCCGATGCGTGTCACCGATTCGGGCTTCGTGCCGCGCGAGATCGTGTAGTGCTCGCGGATCTTGTTGCCGTCGCCAAGGATCAGGTAGCTGCGCTCGCCGGGAAAGGCTTTGTCGAGCGGATCGGTTCCGAGCACACTGCCAGAGGAGATCTCGTTGTCATTGCCGATGGTGGTCCAACGCTTCACATAGACATATGGTTCGAGCAGACAGCGCGCGCCGATGACGACATCGGATTCGATAACGCAAAATTCTCCGATGTGCGCGTCCGGGCCGATGACCGCGTCCGGATGAACGCGAGCGGTCGAAGCGATCTGTGCAGAGGAGTCGATGGACATACGAGCCTATCGGACGAAACCCCCATGTTAACTATGAGGGATGTTTCCAGTCACGGTTGAGGCCATCGCCGGCTTCTGCGGCGGCACGATTGAGGGCGATGAAGCGCGCGCCATTAAGGGCGTGAATGCGCTTGAAGATGCGTCGGAAGAGGAGCTATCGTTTGTTGCGAGCCGGCGAGCGGCTGCGCAGGCGGCCTCATCCCGCGCTGGTTGCCTGCTGGTGGCGGCGGATTTCGACAATCGTTCGCGCCGTACCGTCGTACGGGTACAAGATCCGCGAGCCGCATTCGCACATGTGATTTCGGTTCTATATCCGAAACGCAAACCGGCTCCGGGAATTCATCCCACGGCAGTGATCGGGAACGATGCACGGATTGGCAATGGATGTTCGATTGCAGCGAACGTGACGCTTGGTGAGCGAACAATCGTCGGAGCGAACTCGGTGATTGCGCCAGGCTGCGTCATCGGAGATGACGTTACAATCGGCGAAGGCTGCCTTTTGTACGCGAACGTAACGGTATACGATCGCGTGCGAATCGGATCCCGCGTCATCCTACATGCGGGTTCAATCATTGGGGCCGATGGGTTCGGATTCGCGTTTACGGGCGAACAGTACGAGAAATTTCCTCAGATTGGGACCATCGACATCGGCGACGATGTGGAGGTTGGGGCGAACACGTGCATCGATCGAGCCGCCTTGGGCGCGACGCGAATAGGCGAAGGGACGAAGCTCGACAACATGGTGCATATTGCGCACAACTGCCAAATCGGCAGACATGTTGTGATTGCCGCGCAGACGGGCTTCTCCGGTGGTGTGACTGTTGGCGATTACGCGGTCGTCGGCGGACAAGTGGGGGTGGGCGACAAAGCTCGCATTGAACCCCGATCGGTGGTCGGTTCGGGCGCCGGAATCCTTACTTCAAAAATTGTGCGCGCGGGAGAGCCGGTCTGGGGCACGCCTGCGCGCCCGCTTCACGAATATTTGAAACAGCTTGCTGCGCTTACGAAGATGCCGGCGATGCTGGAGCAATTGAAAGAATTGCGGAGCCGCGTGGAAGAGCTGGAGAAGATTTAGTTTGCGCCAGGAACACGGGCGCGCTCGAGAATACGGCTCGCCTGCGCAATCATCTCCCGGATCTGCCGCAAGTGAGGGGTTCTGTCCTGATCGGCGGATGTCATTTCGAGGTAATATGCCAGCGTTTCGATGGTGCTTAACGGCTGTCGCAATTCATGTATCAGATCCCCCAGATCGACGATGCTGCCGCTGAGCGCGCAAGATTCGCGATTGTCGGTAGGGGCAATGCTCTGAACAGAGCGCGGTACCTGTGAAGACAAATTCTGCATCATTGACGTAACTGGATATGGCCGGCAGAGCCGCGGACCATTTAAAGGCAACGTCCGATTTTGTCTCGTGTGGAGGATTGAGTCAATAGGTTTTTCATTAAATCCTCAAAGAAGATTTGAAGACGCATCGACAGTGCGAAATGGCGGAGAGCCGGCCCTATGTTATTCTGATTCGGTATTCACAGGACGGGCCTGTGGCGCAGTTGGGAGCGCGCTTCCATGGCATGGAAGAGGTCGTGAGTTCGAATCTCACCAGGTCCACCAAAATCCTTTATCACATCCAGCTCGCAGTGGTGCATAGTGCTTTGTTCGCGTGCCAATCGCACGGAAATCGATAAGAGTCATTCGACTTGAGTACTGCGCGATTGCTGGCGCATCAAAACCGAAGTTTTGCGGTTCTTCTTCGTGTTGAAAGGTGCCTGAGTCATCAAGTATTACAATTGTCTTCTCAATGTATCGACTGCTGGCAACCGGTTTTCTTCTCGCTGGTTTGCTGAAGGCCCAGGCGTCGTCTCCAGAGGCTTTGCTGCAGCAAGCCGTCGGCATGCAAGAACGCGGCGATCTCGAGCAGGCGATCGAAGCATACAAAGATTTTCTTTCAATGCGCCCGAACGAGGCTGCCGTGCGGTCGAATCTGGGCGTTCTGCTTTCGCGTGTTGGGCGGTTCGATGAAGCCATCGGGGAATACGAGAAGGCGCACGACGTCGATCCGAACAATCCGGGCATCGTTCTCAACCTCGGCCTGGCCTACTACAAAGCGGGCCGCATTCCCGAAGCCGCTAAAGAATTTTCTAAAGCGAAAGCAATGGCGCCTGGTAATCTGCAGACCACTCTGCTTCTGGCGGACTGCGAACTGAGAATGGGCGAGAACGCGAATGTGATTGCGATCTTGCGCTCTGTGGAGCAGCAGAATCCCGATAATCTGGCGATCGCTTACATGCTGGGCACAGCCATGATTCGAGATAACCAAATTGAAGAAGGCCAAAAGCGCGTTGACCGCATTCTCCGCAATGGCGATTCGGCGGAAGCTCGATTTCTGCTGGCTAGCCAGATGTTTGCCGCCGGCGATTTCCCGGCATCCGTCAAGCAGTTTGCCGCGGCAATCGACCTCAATCCAAACCTGCCCGGTCTTCAATCGTTCTATGGCCAGGCGCTGCTCTATACGGGTGATCCGAACGCAGCGGCGGTTGCGTTTCGAAAGGAACTGGCGTCCGACCCGAACGATTTTGAAGCGAATCTGAAGCTTTCCGAAATTCTGACCGTGCGTCAAAAGTGGGCCGATGCCGAGCCGCTAATTGCGCGCGCATTAAGAGTGCGTCCGAATTCCGCTGATGCGCTGCGGCAGATGGCAGAGGTCGATGTGGCAAAAGGCGACCTGCCGGCAGCGCGGGAGAATTTGCAAATTGCGGAGAAAACCTCGCCGCAGTCGGCAAGTGTGCACCGCTTGTTATCGGAAGTTGACGCAAAACTGTTGTTGAAGAGTGATGCGGCGAGAGAGGACAAACTGGCGGCCGCTCTTGAACTGAAGCAACCGGAGCAAGACGAGGGGCCGCGAGTAGGAGAGCAAGCGCCGGAATTCTCGGCGGTCCAGATGAGATCGGGACAGGCGACGACTCTCGCACAGTTGCGCAAGCATGGACCTGTACTGCTGGTGTTTGGCAGCTATACGTGTCCTAACTTTCGCGGAGCGGCGGGGACGTTGAATCGCTTATACGCGGATTACAAAGACCGCATACCTTTCTATCTGATCTACATTCGCGAGGCGCATCCCACCGGAAAATGGCAGAGCACCCGAAACGAGCGTGAAGAGATCGCTCTTCCCGCTGCCACTACGATGAATGAGCAGCACGACCACGCGGCCTTGTGCCTTCGGAAGCTTCACATCGCGTATCCAACATTGCTGGACGGTATGAACGGATCCGCCGGGAAGGCTTATGCTGCGTGGCCGAGCAAAGCATTCCTCGTGGACAGGCAGGGACGAATCGTATTCAGCTCGGGTCTGAGCGAATTCGATTTCAAACCCAGCCAACTCGAAGCGGCTATCCGCAAAGAGAGCGCGCCCGCAAACGCATCACTATCGAGGCGAGGCGCCCGGTAATGAGCAAGTGGACCTGCTGTCTGCTTGTAGCCGCGTGCTTCGCGCCTGCCGGTATGGCGCAAACTCCTCAGGAATTGGTGCAGGATGCAATCGCAAAACAACGCGCAGGCGATCTCGATGGAGCCGTGAAGGAATACCGCGAGTTTCTGAAAATGCAGCCCGATGCGGCGGCCGTTCGTTCGAATCTCGGGGCCGCACTCGCGGGATTGGGCCGGTTGGAAGAAGCCGCAGCGGAATATAAAAGAGCTCTACAGGAAGGGCCATCGCTTCCTGGCGTTTCGCTCAACCTGGCGCTGGCGTACTACAAAATGGGACGTATCGGAGAAGCCGCCGACGAACTCGCCAGAAAGCAGACAGATCCGTCGCATCGCGCCCAGGCGACGCTGCTGCTTGCCGACTGCTATCTGAGGATGGGCAAGAACAAAGATGTGATCCGCGTCTTAGAGCCCGTGGAGCGGGAGCGGCCCGACGATCTCGCAATCGCTTATCTGCTGGGAACAGCTTTGATCCGCGATAACCAGGCGCAGCAAGGGCAGGTGCTCGTCGACAAGATTCTACGCAACGGCGACTCAGCGGAAGCGCATTTGATGCTGGGGAGCGCGAAAATGAATGTACGAGATTTGGCTGGAGCGAGAGATGAGTTTGCCAAGGCGCTGGCTTTGAATCCGAAACTTCCCGACGTTCACGTCCTCTACGCGCAAGCGTTGCAGGCGACGGGAGATCCCGATGGAGCGCTGAAGCAATTTAAGGCAGAACTGGAAGTCGATCCGTACAACTACGATTCGAACCTCGAGATGGGCGTTCTGCTGCGCGAGGACCAGAAATACGAAGCCGCACAACAATATTTTAAGCGGGCCCTCAACGTACGGCCCCGCGACCTTCCGACTCGATATCAACTTGCCACACTCGCGCTCTTGATGGGGAACGTAGAGGAGGCAAGACGTGAATTGGAATCGATCGTGAAGGAGGCTCCTCAATTCACACAGGCGCATGTTTCCCTCGCAACCGCCTATTTCCGGCTTAAACGGGTTAGCGACGGAAACAGAGAACGCACCATCGTGCAGGAGTTGACTGCCAAGGCGCAGGCAAAGCAACCTGGAGTAAACCCGAAGTGACGAACACGGCTGGCCGGTGGAGCCGTTGTACGTTGCTCTGCCTCAGCCTGGTGTGTGGCGCCGCCCGGACCGCGCCGGCCCAGCAAGCGCTGGCCGGGTCCAATTCTTGTGCCGCGTGCCACAAGCGGGAATATCTGTCGCAAATCAAGACCCCGATGGGCCGCGCGATGGAGCGAGTGGCCGATTGCGCCATTCTGCAAAAACACCCATCACTTTCGTTTCGCCAAGGGATTTACGCTTACCGGATTGAGCGCAAGAATGCGCAGAGCCTTTATGCCGTCACAGACGGAAAGGACACGATTACCGTGCCGATCGAGTATGCCTTCGGACTGGGGAAAGCCGGGCAAACGTATATTTTCGAGCGCGACGGGAAAATGTATGAGAGCCGCGTGAGCTTCTACGAAGCACTGAATGGTCTCGACCTGACGATGGGCGCACGGAACCTCAAGCCGGAAAATCTGGAGGAGGCCGCCGGCCGGTTGATGGACCGGCACAGCGCGGGCGACTGTTTCGGCTGCCACACGACCAGTTCGAATCCTGACGGATTCCGCAAGTCGGAGGATTTGACTGCGGGTGTTGCCTGCGAGCGCTGCCATGGCTCCGCTCTGGCGCATGTCGAAGGGTTTCGCAGCGGCAAGCCGGTCCTCATGAAGAGCCTCTCCGGGCTCAGCACCGAAGAGCTCTCGGATTTCTGCGGGCAATGCCATCGCACCTGGGCGCAGATTGCTTCGGACGGGCCGCACGACATCAACAACGTCCGTTTCCAACCCTATCGACTGGCCAACAGCAAGTGCTACGATCCTTCAGACAAGCGAATCGCTTGCACCGCCTGTCACAACGTTCACGAGGATGTGGTGACTTCCGATCTATCATACGATCGGAAGTTGTTTGGCTTGCCATGCTACGGGCACACGGGCAGCGGCTAAGTCATCGGCACGCAACTGTCCAGTTGGGACGCAAGCATGCGTCTCCTGCCACATGCCCAAGCTGGAACTACCGGGAGCGCACTACAAGTTCACCGACCATCGCATTCGCATCGTGAAAGCGGGCGCGCCGTATCCGGATTAGACGAATCTCGTCGCGGCCAAACAAAGGCGGCGCGGCAAGGGACACGCATGGAAAATAACCACTCACACCGACTCAGTCGAGAGCATCCATCAACTTTGAAATTGCTTTCTTCTCTCGCTTGCAACTGATCTTCAATATCCGTCGATTTGCTTTAGACTGCTCGATCAGGTACTCATCGCTGGTTTGAATAATGTCGACAAGACCCAATTCTTTTGCGTCCACCGCGAGCCAGTAATTCCCGTCGGCCACTTTGTTGATGTCGAGATTCGGACGGCGCTGCTTGATCAGGTTCTTGAAAGCATTGTGAATCGCTTCCAGGCGCTGCAGTTCGATCGCTTCCTTCTCGGGCGTCGGTTCCGAAAACGGCGTAAGGGTACGCTTATTTTCTCCGGCCGTGAGTTCCAGATATCCTACGCCCATCTTTTTCATGAGCCCGACGAAATTCGGCATTCCCGCCACGACGCCGATCGAGCCGATGTACGCAAAGGGCGCCGCGATAATCTTGTCGGCCACCGCCGCGCACATATAGCCGCCCGACGCCGCAACTTCATCCACACAAATGGTCAGCGGAATGCCTGAGTCATGTACTCTCAACAGTTGAGAAGCGGCGTGACCGTATCCGTTGACAGTTCCGCCAGGAGAGTCGATGCGGACGAGCACTTCATCTTTCGGTGTGGCGACCTGGACGACGATGTCGATCTCTTTGCGAAGCGTATCGACCTCGTGAGCTCTCAGGCTCGGATGGAAATCGAGGACGAATACCGTGCTGTCGTAGGATTCGTCGGGTTTTACTTTGGGAAACTTCTTCCGCTGCTTCTCCGGCAGCAGATTGCGTTTCACTTCGTGAACGCGATCGGCCAGATCCTGATCCAGATGGACAAGCTCCAACTCGGTATCGCGCTGCTTCTTGCTGCCTCGCTTCCCCCGTACAAGCCGCAGGAGCGCCAGCAAAGCCGTCGCTAAAACCGCGAAGGCAACCAGGATGACCAAAATCAGGAGGACTGCCTCTAATATGCCTAGTGTCGTTTGCATTCTCTACTATGTTCCGACAGCAGTCGCGCCGGCCGCATCCAGACCGCCCTGAGGGGAGCCGTTCCCGCCTTCAGCCGGAAGCGCTTATTATTTTCAGCGTCGGGGCTGTTCAAGCTGGTGTTCGAATTGAGATACCGATTTCTTTTGGCTCTCATCGAGATGCGCGGCCTCCAGATCGGCCATCTTTTTCGCTTCGGCTGAGCCGTGGCCCGCGGCAAGGCGGAGCCATGCGACTCCCTCAAGTACATGCGATTCGGGGCGATCTCGCGGATTGAGCAGTAATTTCGCCAGCGAGAGCTGGCATTCCGGAGTTCCTGAGGCAGCACAGAGCCGGAAGTATCTCTTGGCCTTCTCCACATCCTGCTCAACTCCGCTTCCGGATTGATACTTGCTTGCCCAGGAACTCTTGCGCATTGGCACTGCCCAGAACGGCAGCGTCCCGGATCAGCGCTAAACCTGCACCGGCATCCTTCGGAACCAACGTGCCGGCCAACTGCAACTTGCCGAGAAGAAACATCGCCGGCGCGTAGTTCTTGTCCGCTGCGGCCTTCAGGAGGGCGAGCCCTGCGTTTTTATCTTCTGGAACGTTGTCTCCCGAAAGCTCCCATAAACCCAATACAAATTCGCCTGGCGGGTATTTTTTATCGGCCAGTTTTTGCATCGTTTCCACTTGTTTGGCCGTTGGCTTACGATCGGGCTGTTTAGCCAAATTAGAGACCAGGACGTTGAATTCCGTCCTCTTCCCTTCCGATTTCCTATCGAAATAATTTGCCAGGAGCCGGAAGTTGACCTCCACCGTAGCTTCTACTTTCACCGGCTTGCCCTCCCTCATGGCCGGTTTGAACCGCCATTCTGAGACCGCTTCCACAGCTTTTTCGTCGAGTCCGAACCCGATTGGACTCAGTACGGAGATATGCGTTGGCATACCTTGTTCGTCAATGACTATGTGCAGTATGCAAGTGCCTTGAACCCTCGCCTTCCGGGCTTCACTCGAATAATGTGGCGCACGTTTTACCTTGACTTTCGGAGGTGTGACGCCGGGGGCGCCTATTCGCAAGACGCCTTCATCTCTCGCGGTGGCGCCGGGCTCTGTAGAAATTTGCCCAAACGGCATCAACGCAATTAAGACGAGAATCGGAAACATGCCTGATTCAACTCCGTACCCCTGACACTTACCGAGCCGATCAACATATCGGCAGCTTGTGCCAAAAAGCAGGAAATCCAACACAAACGACCCAAATTGCCAAAGAAATACGCACCATATTGCTCGATAGAATAACTGAAAAAAAGAATGCGGGAAAGTCGGGGCAAATAACCAGCGCGCTTCTTCATCGTCGCAGAAAGTAGTTTACCGTTATTTCGGTTCTTACTGCGGTCGCGTTCCCGTCTATTTTGGTCGGCTCGTACTCCCATCGGCTGACCGCGCTTCGAGCAGAGACATAGAAAGCCAGCGGGCCGCTCAGGAATTCGAGGTCTTCAATTTGCCCCTGCTTGTTTATAAGGGCCGAAAAGTTGACAACTCCTTGCAAGCCGCTCCGTTCTGCGGAGGGGGGGTACTTGGGTTGAATTTTCTTGATTAGTCGAGCGGGGCTCACACGCTTATGCGATCTTGGAGCGGCGAGCTCCCCCTGTCCCTTGTCATCGGATGTTTCACAACTGAATGATGTTTTTGGGTATAGTTGCCTTGCGTGTTGAAGAAGCGGTTCGCAGTATTCCGAGTACCCCGACGGCAGATGACTTCGCTGCGCAACCGTCGATCCTGCCGAGATCACGGCAGCGAGTCCTGACAGAACCAACTTAGCATCGGAGGAGCCCAGCAGCGCTGTTTGCGCGGAGATTGCGAATTCAGACTTACGATCATCCGGCTCGATAATGGGTCGTCCGGTCGCTGGATCTAATCCCGTTACGCCAATTGCCTTAAAGCCGTATTCGTTGCCCAGCCACGATGCCGCTATCGGCCAATCCTTACATGCAAGTAGAATCTCGGCTGCTTTCGTCGGGTTAGTAAACCGTAAAAGGTTCACGGCGTGGGCCAGAATCTTGAAATTATCATTATGCAAGCCGCTCTGTCGCAGCCACAATGTCTCGGCTTCCTTGGTTGCCTCCGGATCGGCAAGCGGCTCACCGGCGGCGTTGATAATCGCCATTGGGCTCCCCAAAATCTCAGCATCGGGATGATTCTGAATCAGCCATAGGAGTTGCTCGGCGCGAGCCGCTCGCGTTGATGCCGAGGCGTCTTGGGTCGTGTAGTATTCGAGAAGCTGAGTTCGTTGTTCGATCGGATCAGGAAGTTTCTTGATACGTTTCTCGAGCCCAACAGCCTGCTCTGGAGTCATTCGACGGCCTGCTTCCATGATCTTCGTCAGCTCGCCGCTTGGCCACCATGAGTGCCGGTAGGATGCCTCCAGCGTCGGAGTGATCGTACGGCGAACCGGGACCGCCAGTTTTATGTCGAATGACGCCTCTCGTCCGTTGTTCTTCCCCGGGCGAAACTGCCATTGCGAGAGTGCGGTTATAACCTCATCCGGGAGCCCCTCCGACGCTTTCAACGCAAACGGAATGCCGTCCGGCGCAATAGTCATCTCTACACGCGTAATATCGACGATGTATGCGGACGTCAAAGCCGAATAGTCCGGCTCGACCTGGTTGACAAGTACCGGCGGTTCTATCGCGGCGCTCATTGCGAGGCAGCAAACCTGAGCGCACGTTAGCCACCGAATTAGAATCTGAGTCGTCATTAACCACCCCAGGAGAATAGGTCGCAACACGGCGATTCACACGAGCGAAACTCAGGGGCGCATTTGTTTGTAGTGAGCAATGCGAAAAACGATCTCGCTCGGACTACCGTTTGCGTCGCCAACAACTATGGGCAAGGCGTACTCGGCTTCGCGCCCCTCTGCCTTAAGGCAGCGCTCAATATTCACATTGTAATAGCTGAGTGCCTTTTCGGTGCGTGGCAGCTCGCGAGTGAAGAGAGGATCTGTAGATTGAAGCAACTGCCAAATGTGCAAATCGTCGTTCGCTGGTTCGATTTTCGACGGAAATAGCGGTCCTTCATCGATCAGAGTGAGCACGAGGACGACGCCGGGTTTGTCGGGGTACGAATCGTAGCCGTAGTCGATACTCTTCACGAGCCCAGTTGATGTGATCTTGTGGCAAGCTCTGTTGACGATAGCGTCATTCACTTCTTGGCCGATAGCCAGGCCGGAGAGGCGAATGATCGAATCAATAGGCAGACGAGTGCCGCTAACTTCAATTTTGTCTAACCGCACTAATTTGCTATCGGCTGAGGTGGGGGCGTTCTGGGCGGCCGTCGTTAGCGAGATGCACAACAGTATTGATAACCAAGATATAGCTTGGAGTGCAATTCTCCTCATCACACCTGCAATATCACATAACGTTGCAACCTCTGTCAGTCCAGAATTACCTGAGTTGGATCGAGGTACACCTAGTACGATGTGCGTCAAGGCCGTGGCCTTCGAAAGCGTTGCGGTACTAGTTACGGCCGCACGTCACCGCAGTAAGTCTTCCAGTTGTATCTTCGTCTCGGTGCCTTGGTCGCGATACTTCACGATCACCGGAGTATATAGGGAAAGGCCCCAGTCTTTGCCCGGCCCGTGTTGTATCGGCCGCGAGCCGGCGACCACAACCGCCTTTTCCGGGATGATCAGGGGCCGATCGTCCGTCGCGCGATGGACCACGCCGCGCACAAGATCGTACACCGGAGTCGAGCGGTTGAGAATCGTGCCGGTGCCCAATACGGAGCGGGCTTTCACCACCGTGCCTTCGTAGACACCACAGTTGCCGCCGATCAGCACGTTGTCTTCGATGACTACCGGCAGCGCTCCCACCGGTTCCAGTACGCCCCCAATCTGCGATGCTGCCGAAACGTGACAGTTCTTCCCGACCTGCGCGCAACTGCCAATGAGCGCGTGCGAATCGACCATCGTGCCATCATCGACGTAAGCGCCAACGTTGATGTACATCGGCGGCATGCACGTTACGCCGCGGCCGACATAGCAGCCATCGCGCACACTCGAACCACCCGGCACGATGCGCACAGCACTGTCTATCGCGAATCGCTTCAGCGGGTATGTACTCTTGTCGAAGAACTGCTGCGCAGCCCCCGGCATTTCGACAATGCCGCCGATGCGGAACCCGAGAAGAATGCCCTTCTTCACCCACGTGTTGACGCGCCAACCCGCCGGCCGCGAGTGATCGGGTTCCGCCGAACGTACCCTCCCCTGATTTAAGAGATCGCGAAATTTTTCGAATAGCCTGCGATCCGCATCAGAGTAAGAATTGGCCTTCTCTTCGAAGAGTTGCTCAATTCTGTGTTGTAATTCCGTCAGTTCGGCCGCCTGCATCACCGCTGCGCGCCTCCGAGCAGACCCGTTTTCCGCAGCACGGACTCGATCTTTTGCTGCGATTCGGGCTGCGGCGCAACCATCGGCAGCCGCCAGACCGGTTCGAGCAGTCCCATCAGCGACATGGCATACTTCACCGGCTGGGGGTTCGATTCGACAAAATTCACATCCATCAAATCCTGATACTTGCGCTGGAACCGGCGCGCTGTTGCGAAATCTCCGTTGAGGGCAGCCGCCGCAAGCCGGCTCATTTCCGCCGGAATCTGATTGGAGGCAACGGAAATAATGCCGCGTCCACCTAGCGACATTAACGGAAGCGTGACGGCATCGTCTCCCGACAAAACGGTGAATGACTCCGGAACGCTCGAAAGAATCTTTGCCATCTGCCCGATGTTCCCGGACGCCTCTTTCACACCGGCGATGTTCTTCAATTCCGCGAGACGCGCCAAAGTTGCAGGCTCTACATTGACTCCGGTGCGCGATTGAACACTGTAGACGATTACAGGCAGTGGTGTCGATTCGGCGATTGCCTTGTAATGCTGATAAAGACCTCCCTGCGTCGGCCTGTTGTAGTAAGGAGTGACCGAAAGAATGCCGCTGACCTTCAGTTTTTCCAGGTCGCGAATCAGCGAAATGACCTTCTTCGTGTTGTAGCCGCCCGCCCCCGCGAGGACCGGAACCTTCCCGTCAGCTTCTTCCACTGTGATCTCAACGACGCGAAGATGCTCGGCATAGTCCAGCGTCGGACTCTCACCCGTGGTGCCGCAAGGAACCAGGAAATTAATGCCTGCCTCGATCTGCCGGCGCACGAGTTTTCGCAGCGTCGCTTCATCGAGACTTTCGTCTCGATGGAAGGGCGTAACCAGTGCCGTCCCACAACCAGTGAACATAGTCATCTCCTAATACAGAAAGAGCGCGTCATCATCACGGCTTGCTCGCCTCGCCAAAAAGAACTTCTTCGAACGTGTGAACACCGGAGCGATCGATGATCCATCGCGCCGATTTAAGGGCGCCCCGCGCAAACCCCTCCCGACTGCGCGCCGTATGCCGCAGCGTGATGGTGTCGGCGGCCGAATCGAATCCGATCTCATGCGTTCCCGGATGCATACCCGCCCGATTCGAGCTTACGTCAATGGCGCGCGCGTATCCGGCATCCTTCATTGCCTGTACCAGGTGCAGCAGCGTTCCCGAAGGCGCATCTTTTTTCTGATCGTGATGAATTTCCCAGGCCCATGCGCCATAAGAAGTCTCGTCGCGCAATAATTTCGCCGCCAGCATCGTCAGGCGCCGGAACACAGCAACTCCTGTTGAGAAATTGGGGCTCCAGACAAGACCCGATTGATGTTGCTCGACGGCGGAACGGACTTCGTCCAATTTGTCGAGCCAGCCGGTAGTTCCGGCCACGGCCGGCACACGCAGCCCGGCCAGCCGAATCAAGTTAACCGGCGCCGTCTCAGGCATCGAGAACTCGATCGCGACATCGACGCCTTTGAATGCGCTAGCTGTGATCCCCTCGCCACGTGGGTTCTCCTGCACGTCCAACCGCAGCACCACATCGAAGCCGAATTGCGGCGACAATTGCTCGATCAGCCGGCCCATTTTGCCGTAACCAATCAGCGCGAGTTTTCTGTGGGTCTCTGTTGGCATGTTCAGTCGAAAACGTTCGGATCGAGCTTCGAAAAAAATTCCTTATGCAGGGCGGTGACGGCAGAAACCAGGTCCTGCTCCGCTATGACGAAGCCGAGATTCAGAAGCGATGCTCCTTGGGAAATCATACGAATATTTTTATCTTCGAGCACCTGGAAGGCGCGCCCCGCAATCCCCGGCGTATGGCGGATGTTCTCACCGACAAGGCATACAATGGCCTGGTCCGTTTCCATGGAGACATCGGAAAATTGCCGCAGTTCGCCACGGATCTCATCGAGATGCTCGGTGTGATCCACCGTGAGCGATACGCTGACCTCGGACGTTGAGACCATATCGACGCTCGTGTGAAAGCGGTCGAAGATCTCGAATATGCGATGCAGAAATCCGTGCGCCAAAAGCATCCGGGTCGACCGGATATTCAGCACCGTGATGTCCCGCTTGCATGAGATGGATTTCACGGGGTTCGTACATGGCGCGGGCTCGGCCGTGATGCGCGTACCCGTCACATCCGGCCTGCGCGAATTCAGAATCAGCACCGGAATGTTCTTCTCGACGGCCGGCGCAACCGTCGCCGGGTGCAACACTTTCGCGCCGAAATAAGCAAGCTCGGCCGCTTCGGCAAAGGTGATCTGCTTTACGCGGTGCCCGCCGGGAAGAACCCGGGGATCGGTGGTCAGCATGCCGTCCACGTCCGTCCAGATCTGAATCTCTTCCGCGCCGATTCCGGCTCCGACAATTGAGGCGGAATAATCGGAGCCGCCGCGCCCAAGTGTGGTCGTCTGTCCATCACGCGTCGATCCGATATATCCGCCCATCACAATGACTGAGTCCGCAGCCGCCGGCGCAATGCGTTCCCTCAAGAGCGGATAGGTTTCCTCGAATATCGGCTGGGCCTGCGTGAACCGGTCGTCGGTGATGATGACCTGACGTGAATCCATTTGCTGCGCGGGAATGCCGGCGGCCCGAAAGGCGTAGCCCACAATCAGGCTTGACAGCCGCTCGCCCACGCTCGCGATGGCATCGGTCGATCGCGGCGACAGTTCGCCGACGATCGAAATCCCTTTCACCAGTTCATCCAGCCACTCGAAGTGCGCGCGAATGTAACGGTCCAACTCCGCGGCGGCGGCGCCTGCCAGTGCAAGTCCCTCGGTCAGATGATGGCTGCGCAACTCATCGACGATGCTCAAGGCTCGATCGCGCCGGCCTGCCGACGCTTCCCTGGCGGCCAGCAGCAGCTTATTCGTCGTTTTTCCCATGGCCGATACCACAACCACGGGATGCCGACGCAGCTCGCGCCGGACAATGCAAGTGATACGCTCGATGGCCTCGCTCGATTCGACGGACGTGCCGCCGAATTTCATTACAATCATCGGCAGGCTCTCAATCGATCAGCCCTTCCGAGACCATGAGTTCGGCATTCAGCACCGCCGCTCCGGCCGCGCCACGAATGGTGTTATGGCCGCAAGCAGCAAATTTGTAATCGAGCACCGGACACGGACGCAAGCGTCCCACAAACACGCTCATGCCGTTCTCTCGTGGGGCGTCGCGCCGAGGCTGCGGACGATCTTGCTCCGCCATATAGATCAGCGGCCGGCAAGGAGCGCTCGGCAGTTTGCGTTCCTGCGGCGCTCCTCGAAACTGTTGGATCGCATTCACAACGTCGGCCAGCAACGGCTTTTCCGTAAGTTCGACGGAAGCCGTCACCAGGTGCCCATCGACGACCGCAACCCGGTTGCAATGCGCGCTCACGCGCGCGCCGAGCGGCACGAACTGCCCATCGTTCACTCCTCCGAGGATCTTCTGCGTCTCCTGCTGCATTTTTTCTTCTTCGCCGCCGATGTGTGGAATCACATTCCCAACAATGTCCATTGAAGGCACGCCCGGATAGCCCGCGCCCGAAACAGCCTGCATCGTCGCGGCAATCACGAGCTTGACGCCAAACTGTGTCATTGGCGCAAGCGCCATGGTCAGCACGACGGTCGAACAGTTCGGGTTCGTCACGATCATGCCCTTCCAGCCGCGATTCTGCTGCTGTGCTTTCAAAATGGAAAGATGGCCCGCGTTTACTTCAGGCACCAGCAGCGGAACATCGGGTTCCATTCGGTGATTACGGGAATTCGAGACTACGGTGTGTCCCGCCTTCGCAAATGCCAGCTCAATTTCCGTAGCCACGGACGCATCCATCGCTGAAAACAGAAGACGGGGCGCATTTCCCGGCTTTGAATCCGACACAACGATTTCGGCGGCCGTCGCCGGCATCTCGCCATCGAGCCGCCATGAGGTCGCCTCGCGGAGTTTCTTGCCAGCGGAGCGGTCACTCGCGCCCAGCCACGTCAGTTTGAACCACGGATGATCTTCGAGAAAGCGGATGAAATGCTGGCCCACCATGCCAGTTCCGCCGAGAATGCCTACTTCGATCTGCTTCATAATTGTCCTGCTGAAAGGCGGCGCACCATCTGTTGATAAAGCTCAACGGCTTCGAGAAGCTGCCGCTTGGGAATGAATTCACCGCTCGTGTGCGCGACGAGGATGCTGCCGGGTCCGATCAGGAATGGCTGCCCCCACGTGTTGTTGAAAGCTGGAATATCGGTCGTGAATGCCACAATGGTCGTTGCAAATCCTTCGAGCGAGCCGAGGCGAACCGCGGGAATGAACAGCACTTCTTTCGCTTCGCAATCCGGCTGAGTCGCGCGAGCCACCTGTTCACGCAACTCGTGAACGTCGCCGACCACGCGAATGAATGTTTCTGCTTTCGCCTGATCCGCAATCACGTTCGGAGCGCGTCCGCCAACGATCGTTCCGATGTTGAGAGTGCTCGGGCCGAGTACGTCATCTACCGGCAGTTCAATTTTGCGTATCCGCTCCAGGCTGTTCAGCAGCTTGAGAATTGCCGAATCGCCTAGTTCCGGATATGCGGAATGGGCCATACGGCCCTCGGCGATGATCTCATGGCGTAGAGCGCCCTTCGAACCAAGCGCGAGCTGGTTTTCGGTTGGCTCGCCATTGATCAGGAAGCGGCTGCCACGCGGGTTCCGTGCGGCAACATAGGCGCCCGCGCTGTCACGCTCTTCGCCGACGACGAACAGCAGACCGAAATTGCGCACACCGCCTGCCAGCAGCGTTTCGGCAGCCGTAATCATCGCGGCGATAATGCCCTTCGTATCGCAGGCGCCGCGGCCCCAGATTCTGTCATCGTCTTCGCGCGATGGAATAAAGGGCGGCACCGTGTCCATGTGCGTCGTGAGGGTGACAATCGGGTCGCCGAAACGAACAAAGACGTTATCCCGTCCGGGCTCGACCGGCATACGCTCAATCTGCCCGTTGTGCCGGCGCGCAATTTCGGCAAGATAGCCGAACAGAAAACCGCCCATCTCCCGCTCGTTCGAGGTAATGGATTCGATATCAATAAGGCGGCGCGTCAATTCGAACACGTGCATAAAAGCTCATTCGTTCGGCGAGGGAAAGAGGCGCGGAAGGCAGGCATGGTGCTGCGATAGCGCTCCACTAGCCAAACAGCACGCAAGCGCGCTCAGGCAAGTGACAGTAGCGGGGTATTCTCCCTCACCACCAACCGCCCGGGAAGCAGATCCACCGGACGATTTCGGCGAAAACCGGCATTTAACCGGTCGTCAGCCCCTTTCGCAACAGCCAGGGATCTGCTCCTCTTGCGGCTGTGGCTACTCTTGACTGTCGCACCTCTACCGAAAACGACAGAATAGCAGATGCCTCAAGGAGGCGCCGAAAAACAGCCCTGTATCCAAGCAAATCGGAAACAAGGCATCCGCACGCACAAACAAAACGTGGATATGATGTCGCTAGACGGATGGGGAACGAAACTGATAGGAAAGCGGCAAGTCCTGCAGAGCCCGCGGAACTGGCTCCCATCATTGTCGAGCCTGGGCTCATCGCGCGGACGCTGTGGCTCATTCGCCGCGCGTTCATCGCCGCCCTGGAGGACAACTGCTATGGCATCGCAAAGGGAGCCGCCTATTCCACGCTGCTTTCCATGTTTCCTGTTCTCACGACGCTGACCGCGGTGCTGGTTCAGGTGCGTGCCGAGTCCATCGCCCGCTTAATTTCGAATTTCCTACTGCGTATCGTTCCGCCGGGAACTGGGGATCTGATCCTCTCGCGTTTCCGGGAACATGGCAGCCGCCCCATACTGCTTTTGGTTAGCGCCGTGATCGTATCTCTATGGGCGGCTTCGGGGGCCATGGAGAGCCTGATGGAGGGATTTCAAGCTGCCTATCGCATCCCGTCGCCGCGGCCCTTTTTGAAACAGCGTGCCATGGCGATATTTCTAGTTTTGATTGTGGCGATTCCGGCGCTCGCCGCGTCGACGCTCATTCTGTTCGGCAACTACGCGGAGGTAGCGCTGTTGAGCGGCATGGGAATCGCGAAAGACGAGCAGACGATACGAATGCCCATCGCAATTCTGGGGGTGACGTTGCGGTACGCGATCGGCTTCTTCACTATTGTTTTTGTTACCGGGCTGCTCTATTACTTTGGCCCGAATCACCGCCTCGAGGATGCGCGGAAAGGCGGCAAGATGCCCTCGCGGTTCATGCGGGTCTGGCCAGGCGCAATCCTCACCACCACCCTCTGGTTGCCGACCACAGCCTTCTTTGGCTGGTACGTGAGCCACGTTGCAAATTACAACATCTTCTACGGAAGCATCTGGACTGTGATCGCTTTGCTGACCTGGATGTATCTGCTGTCGGTCATTACCCTGGTTGGCTGCGAATATAACGCCGAACGAGAACGAATGTATTCGCTGCTTTCTCTATACTGAGGGCGTGCAGTTCCAACTCGGTGTCAGTTATCAGCCTCGCGGTGACCAAGCCGCGGCTATCGAGCAGTTATCCCGCGGCATATTCGATGGCGAGTCGCATCAGGTTCTGCTCGGTGTCACCGGCTCCGGCAAAACCTTCACGATGGCGAAGCTGATCGAGGCGGCCAACCGGCCGGCGCTCGTGCTCGCGCACAACAAAACGCTAGCCGCGCAGCTTTATCACGAATTCAGGACGTTCTTCCCCCACAACGCGGTGGAATATTTTGTCAGCTACTACGACTACTACCAACCTGAAGCCTACATCCCCTCCGGGGATATCTACATAGAAAAGGAGGCCACCATCAACGACGAGCTCGATAAGCTCCGGCTGTCGGCCACGCGCTCGCTTTTTGAGCGGCGAGATTGCGTGATCGTGGCAAGCGTCAGCTGCATTTACGGGCTTGGGTCGCCCGAAGCTTACTACGGCATGTTGCTGATGCTCGAAAAGGGGCAGCGCATGAGCCGCAAAGAAATCGTTCAGAGGCTGGTTGAAATACTCTATGAGCGCAACGACAACGACTTCCGGCGGGGCACATTCCGCGTGCGCGGCGATGTCATCGAGCTCTTTCCCACATACGACGACAATGCTTATCGCATCGAGTTGTGGGGCGACGAAATTGAATCGCTCAGCCAGATCGATCCGCTCTTAGGTCAGGTTCGCCAAACGTACGTGAGGCTGCCGATCTATCCCAAAACTCACTACGTGATGGATGCGCCGACCCGCGAACAAGCGATGAAGAGCATTGAAAACGAATTGCAATGGTGGCACAAGGAGCTCGAATCGCAGGGGAAACTGATTGAAGCGCAGCGCCTCTGGCAGCGCACGATGTTCGATCTCGAAATGATCAAGCAGATCGGCTACTGCCACGGCATCGAAAACTATTCGCGGCATTTCTCCGGCCGCTTGCCGGGCGAGGCGCCGCCTACGCTTCTCGATTACCTGCCAAACGACGCATTGCTTTTTATCGACGAGAGCCACCAGACGATCCCCCAGTTGCAGGGCATGTACCACGGCGATCGCTCGCGAAAAAATGTGCTTGTTGACTACGGCTTTCGGCTGCCGAGCGCGCGCGACAACAGGCCGCTGACGTTCGAAGAATTTGAGAACCGCGTCAACCAGATTGTATACGTATCGGCAACGCCCGGGCCCTACGAACTTACGAAATCGTCCGGAGTGGTGGTCGAGCAAATCATTCGCCCGACCGGACTCATTGATCCGGAGGTGGAGATCCGCCCCATTAAAGGCCAGGTCGACGATTTGCTGCACCAGATCCGGTTACGCGTGGAGCGAAACGAGCGCGTGCTGGTGACAACGCTAACAAAGCGAATGTCCGAAGATCTCGCGGAGTATTACACCGAAGTCGGCGTGAAGTGCGCGTACCTCCATTCGGAGGTCAGCACGCTCGATCGCATTCGCATTCTTCGCGACCTGCGCCGTGGAAATTTCGATGCTCTGATCGGCGTGAATCTGCTCCGGGAAGGGCTGGACCTTCCCGAAGTTTCGCTGGTAGCCGTGCTGGATGCCGATAAAGAGGGATTTTTACGATCGAGCGGGTCCCTCATTCAAACCATGGGACGGGCCGCGCGCAACGTCAACGGCCGAGCCATTCTTTATGCCGACGTCATCACCGCCAGCATGCAGAGGGCGATTGGAGAAACCAACCGGCGCCGCGCGATTCAAAGTGCCTACAACGAGGCGAACGGGATAACGCCTCAAACTATCGTGAAGCCGATCGATATGAGCCTTGTGGCGGTCGCCGAAGCCGATTACGTCACAGTTCCCCTTGGCGAGGAAGAGGGCGATACACTATCTCTCTCGCCTGAACAGCGTGATGCTCTCATCTCGGAACTCGAGGTTAAGATGCGGAATGCGGCGAAGGCGTTCGAATTCGAAAAGGCGGCCCAGTTACGGGATCGCGTAAAGGCGCTGAAAGCGAATGACGTTTATGAAGACGCTTCGACAAGCCGGTCTCATCGTCGAGGGTAATTCAACCCGATCGGTAATCCTGCGGTTACCCGGTATTGCCGCGGAGATTGGACCCATTAAGGCAGCCACAACGCGAGTTGCGCGTCGTGTGTCGAATTTCTTTCATGCTGGGGATGTGGTTGAGAACTATGAGGAGCTTGAGAATTGCGACCTGGTGCTGATGCGTGTTCCCGACGAAAGCGTGACGAGAATTGTCCGCGAGATTTCCGCTTCGAAGCTTGATGCATCGCGAATTTCGTTTGCTCTTTGCGAAAGCTGGCTTTCGAGCGACATCTTGAAGCCGCTTTCGGATCGAGGCGCGGCGGTCGCGACGGTTGTCTCTGTTCCCGCAAGCGCTCGGAACTGGTTTGCTATTGAGGGGGACTTCGCGGCGGCAAAACGAGTGAAGCGATTGCTGATCGAAGCGGGCGCCTACGCGATTGAACTGCGCCCCGGTTCGAAATATCTGTATTTCGCCGCAACTGCTTTCGCCCAAACGTTGCCTCGCGCGCTCTTTGTAGCGGCACAGCAGGCGTTGAGAATCGCTGGAGTCAGCGGCAGGCCGCTCCGAAGCGTAATCGAAGAAATGGCTCAAGGCATGTTTCGCGATATGTCTCAGGGATCGCGGGCCGGGTGGAGCGGACCACTGCTCGATTGTCCGGAGGAGCTTGCCGATCAGTATGAGATCCATCTGCGAAAGACCGAGCCCGAGCTAGCCGACTTTTTGTCCCAGCAACTGCGGCTTGCGGAGCCGTACGCACCACAACGTGCGATACGTAAATCGAAGAAGGCGTTGGTTGAACAAATTGAGTGAAGGCGCGGGTCAAAATGTTTCGCGCGGGCGCGATCGGCTTCTTGACTCTACACAATGTCACACTTTATGTGTGAAGGTTTTCTCCAGCCGCAACGGCGCAACTCATGGCTAAACGCTATCACTGGAAACTCAAACAGCGCGAAATCGTGCTTGGCGAACGCACACTCATTATGGGCGTTCTTAATGTTAC
>JAICLJ010000166.1 GCA_025927575.1 Bryobacteraceae bacterium
AGGCAGTGGCACTTCAGTCCCTGGTGCCGGGCGATTGCGAGGCACGTCGTCGAGTCAAGTCCGCCGCTGAGAAGGCAGACAGCTCGGTCGCTTCCGTGGTGCTGCACTCTTAATTATAAGTTGGGAGTGGATTCCGGATCGATCGCCGTAACGGTCGATTGCAGTCGGCCCTGATTCAGCCGTATCGTCAGGTGATTGCCCGCTTTCGTCTGGGATGAGGAGCGCAGAAGCCGCCCGTCTGCATCCTGGACAAGCGCGTAGCCTCGCTGCAAGACAGCCAGGGGACTCAGGTTGGTTAACTGGGTCTGTGCCCTCGTGAGGCGCGTCTGAAGCCTTGCGGCGGTACCTTCCCAGCACCGGTCCAGGCGATCCGACAGAAGGCGATGGCGGTGACGACTGCGGGCCAGCTTCAGTTCCATGTTGTTCTCTCCGAGCCGCCCTGACAGTTCGGTAAGCTTCTTGCGCCGGCTCTGCAGCACTCGCTGATTGCTCAGGACGAGTCGGCGGTCGAGTTCGTCCACCCGTTGCGCTCGTTGCGAGATGATTCTTTGTACGAGCGCATTCGCACGATCCCCAGCCCGTCTTGTCAGTTCACGGGAAAGGACCAGCACACGGTAGCGGAGAGCCTGTTTTGCCCTGGTCCGGTACGCCTCCAGCTGATCGAGGAGACTGTCACGGGTGCAAATCACGATTTCGGCAGCCGCGGACGGTGTCGGGGCGCGATGGTCCGCCACGAAATCCGCGATCGTGAAATCCGTTTCGTGGCCAATGGCAGAGATGACGGGCACCGTGCACGCGCTGACCGCCCGCGCGACTGCCTCTTCATTGAAACTCCAGAGGTCCTCGAGCGAGCCGCCGCCCCGGGCCAGTATCAAGATGTGCGCCCAGGGATTCCGGCCGAAGTATTCGATGGCTTTGCAAATCTGCTCTACGGAGTTTTCGCCCTGCACTGCGGCGGGAAAAAGCCGAATGTGCAGACCCGGAAACCTTCTCTCAAGTACGTGGAGCATGTCTCTCAGAACGGCCCCCGCGGGAGACGTAACAAGCGCGATTCGAGTCGGAAATGGAGGTAACGGACGCTTTCTCGCCGCGTCGAAGAGTCCTTCTCGCTCGAGCTTGGTCTTCAGGCGCTCAAAGGCCACCTGAAGCGCGCCAAGGCCACGCAGTTCCAGGAACTCCGCGATAAGCTGATACTCTCCGCGAGCCTCGTACACCTCCAGCCGGCCGCGCGCGAGCACGGCTAAGCCGTCCTGGGGGCGAACTTTTGAGAGGCGCAATGCGCTCTTAAACAACACGGTCCTGATCTGGCTATCCGCGTCCTTCAGGGTGAAGTAGGAATGCCCACTTGCGGCCACACGGCAGCCTGAAATCTCGCCGGCAACCCAGATATTTGAGAATTCGCCGGCAAGTTGGCTCTGAATAGCCGCGTTCAACTCGCGGACGCTGAAGAGCCGGCGTCCGGGCGCAAGCGGAAGACTGAGTTGACCCGCAGGGCGTGCGTTTGAGTCGGCCACGTAATAGTGTAGAATCTGTCTCTGGAGAGGAACGGGTACTAGCGAGTACGCGGGCAGTAGCTGCCCAAAATTCGCGAAAAGCTGGAAATCTCTGCCAACTGGGTCAAGGCTCGCTGAACGCCTGGTTCGTTGCTTCGGCCCATAATGTCAACGTAAAACATATATTCCCAGGGTTTTTCTCGATTAGGACGGGACTCAATTTTGGTTAAATTGATATCCCGCAGTGCAAAACACGCCATGGCCCTGAATAGGGTTCCAGGTGAGTTTTTGACGGCGAAAACGATAGAAGTCTTCCAAGTTCCGGTTTCAGAACACGGTTCCAGGCCACTGCTGTCCTGTTTTGCCACTAAAAAGAATCGGGTGAAGTTCTGCGAGTTGTCCTCTACATTGCGCTTCAATATGGCCGCTCCATAGATCTTGGCGGCCGTTTCTGAAGCAATGGCGGCCGCCTCGGGCGGCCTCTCGCTCATGATCATCTGCACGCTTCCGGCCGTGTCGTAGTAGGAGAGCGGTTCGAGTCGCTTATGTTTCTGCAGGAACACCCGGCACTGATTCAGAGCCACAGGATGCGAATACACCCGTTTCAGAGATTTAAAGCTTACTCCCGGAGGCGTGATCAGGTGATGTTCGATTCTGACGGTAGTCTCCCCAAAAATGCTGAGTCTGTACCGAAGTAAATTGTCGTAATTTTCATGGATGCTGCCATGCAAAGTGTTCTCGATGGGGATAACGCCATGGCTGGCTGTGTTGTCTGACACCGCGTCGAAAATCTCACCGAACGTCTGACAAGGCTTTACTTTCACCTCCTCGGAGAACAACTGCTGGGCCGCCCGGTGGCTGAAGGCGCCCGGGGCGCCCTGGAAAGCGACGGTGATGGATCGTTTTTTCATGCGGAGATGATGTTTCAGTCATGATGCCACCTCGGGCCCTTTTGACGGTGGGCGTTACGCATTGATCTTGCTCGTCAGCTATTATGCTGAAACTCTTCTGAATTAAACCTGCGTTTCTGATAAATCCTGCCTGATTCTCTGGCGCGGCTTGCGTCGGTGACTTCTTCCGGATATCCTCGTTCTGAATTCAGAACAAATCCGGCCCGAAGATAGCGTGACCGGTAACCAGACGAAGGAATCAAAACCGCCATGGAAGATGCCGGACAAAAATTGCGGCGCGTGCGCGAACGGCTAAAGCTGACATATCGCGACGTCGAAACAGCCACTCAAAAAATTGCCCAAGTGCACAGTAACTATGAATACAGTGTTGGGCTCAGCCGGCTTGCTGACATCGAGAATCGCGGCACGCTGCCATCGCTTTTCCGGCTATATTCTCTATGCGCGGTTTACAGGATTCCGTTTGAGAAAGTGCTGACGTGGTATGGCATCGATTTACAAGCCCTCTGTATAGATGCTCTACGCTCACCGCTCGGCCAGACTTATCCCTTTGATCTCGGGCCGCCCAGTCACAGCGAAGTGAACGTTCCGGCCGTCGATAGCGGTTTCGAGTTGAAATCGACATCCTATTTGAGCCGCCAGTTCCAGCGCTGGGGCAAATTGTCTCTTAGCTTGCTGAACGCTCTCGATCACAACCGCCATCGCTATGCCTTCATCGGAACGGAGGACTGGAGCATGTACCCGCGGATACCACCAGGATCGTTCATCGAGATCGATACCGAAAAGCGAAAGGTTGTTCGCGATGGTTGGACGGCCGAACACGACCGGCCCATATACTTCCTCGAAACCCGCGAGGGTTTCAGATGCGGTTGGTGTACGCAGCATGATGGGAAGCTATACGTTCAGGCGCACTCACAGTGCTCAGAGCCTCCGTGCGTTTTCACTCTTCCGGGGGAAGCAGAGGTGATCGGACAGGTGGTGGGGATCGCTATGCGGTTAGATCTGGGGAAGCGACGCCATACACGTTCTTGAGCAGGCCCAGAATCGCTTCAAAGTCTGAGATGTGCTTCTCACGCTCTGGACCTCGAATGGCAGCCGGCACCAGGTTCTTGTAGGGGGTTAGCCTCAGCCACGCGTCAACCAATTCAGCGGGGTTTATCGAGTCCAAGCCGTGGATATATGACTCTATTTCCGCTTTTTTCCGTTCGAGCGTGAAGTTTACCCACTCCCGAAAGATTGCTTCGTGAAGACGAAGAATGTCTTGATGTGCACTCTTCCGAGAAGAACATTCTGTCGCGTAATGTTCGTAGCGGCCCGAATCGCAATTTCGCAGGCTGGCAAGGTACACCAGTTGCCCGTAAGCTGACTCGATTTCAGTCAACTCGCGGGTCCAGGTCGCCTGGAGAACTTCACGATCGTTAACGCCGTATCCGGGGGACCACATCGGAGCTATAGAATACTCTCCCACGCTTATGAAATAGGCTTCAAGATCTACTAGTACTCAAAACTAATACGTTCCGTTGCCGGAAAAAACCTAAATTCCAAAACCCTAACTGCGCTTTTACTGGGCTACTTTACAGTAGGATCTATAAATTCTGTAAATCCAAAGGAATCAATGGTTTATGCGTAGAACTATCTCTGTAATAGCGCTTTCATTAGCAACTTTGGCAACGCTCGGTTCAGCTGCTGCGTCACGCCCAATTTCATCTCCGTTCACCCGACTGACATCATATTTACCGCTCGAGCGGGGTACGAAGGCTGTAACTTTTGTGGCCGTAGGATCGCCGGAATGCCCCGTGCGCTGCCGAGCCGCAGGCTTCGACTCTCCGATCCCGGTGCCGGACCAGTCTGACAGACCCGAATTGACGGCGTTCGACTCTCCGATCCCAGTGCCAGACCAGTCTGACAGACCCGAATTGAGCGCGTTTAAGTGTGCCATGACGGTCTAAGATGATTCAGCAGACCCGGAATCGGCTGCTCTAGAGTCATCCGGCTTTACCTCAATTCCCAAACGACAGCTGGTATGCTCGGCGCGTCGCCGCGGCACTGGAGCGGCAACAACACACCCCAGTGCAGCTCGCATGCTTAACTCTAAAGCGCATCCAAGCATTTGTCCAGAGTGGAAGTTGCCGTCCAATCGTGGTTTTAATACTATGCTTTATGTCGGCAGACAGAAATAATGAACTGGGAATATGCGGTCGAAACTGTCGATACCGTGCTTGGTACGGCGATGATCGCCAAACTGTGGTTTTCCGGTCTGTTTAGGACGTACCGCATCTTTTGTCTTTTCTTTCTTTTTAGCTTGGCGAGCTCGTATGCCTGGCTCCTGATGTTTTTACGTGCGTTTCACTCCATCGACTATCGGATCGTCTGGCTTTCCACAAGTCTCCCAGTTTGGTTCCTGACGGTTTTTATGGCGTATACCCACATGGATAAGATCCTTGTGAATCTTCCAGGTATAGCTAAACTGTCAAGAAAGTACCTGAACCGCACCTGTCTCATCGCTTCCGCTATAGGCATTATCAGCGCGGTAATCGAATCTGATGCGGGTGGTGTCTGGGACTCCCGCCGGGTGCTGATTGGTTTGACCGCAGGCGGAATTATTGTCTCTCGTATGGTTGCGAGCATTGCGCTCCTCGTGTTTTTGTCGGTGCTTGCGTTTCTGCTCTGGTTTCCAGTTTCCGTCTCTAAAAATGTGGCCTCGCTAACGCTTGGGCTACTCGTTTACTTTGCTGGAAAGACGTTCGTTCTACTGGCGAGGGCGGGTTGGTCTGAGCACTCAGTCCGGATTGTAAGTACCTGCATCACCATCATTTCAAGCTCGTGCTTCGCTTACTGGATCATCAAAATCAGTCCTAATGGCGAGACGGCCCCCTTGCAATTCCGGCTGCCCGGGCGACATGTGGATAAGGAGCGCTTAATTCGACAGTTGGAACTTTTGGATCGGTCGGTCGTAGAAGCGGCACGGCGCAAACCCGACGGAGACGAATCGTGAAATTGTCGGAATACCGGGCGACAAAAAAACGTGTTCTTTCAGGCAAGCTGAAACTTAAATCTTGAATTAGACGAATATCTCTAGTACCTTGGACGTACGGATACGATGCACGCAGCCCTGATCGTTCTCCTATTCGCTATCCTCGCGTTTGGCGTGGCAGTGTTGGGCCCGGTTGTTTTCCGTTTGTTTCAACCCTGCTCTTCTAGCGAGATTACTCGAGAATGGCTAGAAGAATTCACTCCGAGTTCTTACTACCCCATGCGGCGGCTCTTGTCTGACGAAGATTTCGAATTCCTGGCCCGGCAGCCCGGTTTTGATCTGTCGCTTTACCGGAAATTAAAGCGGGAACGGTTGCTTATCTTCCGTCAGTACTTGCGCCGTTTAATTGTAGATTTCAATCGTCTGTATACGGCCACCAGAACCCTTATTTCCCATCAGGAAGAAGATCATTCGGAACTGGCGGTAAAGCTGATGAAGCTTCGGGTCCGATTTATGTTCTCCGTGCTCTCCGCCGAGTGCAGCTACCTGCTTTGCTGCATGGGAGTCAAGACGATCGTCGCCACAGCAATGCTAGCCCGCCTCGAAGAGATGAGTACGGAATTCGTGCGTGTCGCCCAACCCGAGACGGCCTAGCACAAAGAGGTTTGCGCGAGGAATTTCTTGAGCGCGGCGATTGCCTGATCATAGCCCTCAAATTGTTTTTCCGCCGCTTTGAACTCCACCGTGTGCACGCATCGTCGTACGCTGCGCGATTCGGCAGGGTGAACCGTGTGGAGAAGCTCGTGGAACAGAACGTAGCTCACCATGAGGTACGACGATTCGGCTGAATCGAGCACCCGGGATAAGACGATGGCATCGTGCGCAGGGTCATAATGCCCTAAGGTGGAGCGTGAACTTCGTAAGCTCCAGCCGATCGTCGGTTTCCGTAATCTGCCTTCGAAATAGCGACCGTTCAGATCCTTAAAAACCTGATTTAGATCGAAAAAGGCTCCGGAAGGGTGCTGCATCGCTTTCCGGCCGCGCTCACGTTTGGCCAACTGGACGGCGTGCTGCACTTGGGCCGTATTCACGTACCGCTGATACTGCGCAACCGATGACGGATCGGGTCTCCGCCGCAACAGCTTGGAGATGAGCAGGATTGCCAAAGCTTCATGGATGGGGGCTGGCGCCCCTTGCAGAATGTCGCTGATATCGACGGCTAATCTGTCGCGATCCAGTCTGATCCGGCTATTCGCATTGGCATACTTGCGGAAGCGGACCGATACCTGTTGGAGATTGGCGCGGGGGTTCAGCCAGCGGTAGATGCGGCCGTAAATCTCCTCTATTGATTCGAAGAAAATCGCGGTCTGCACGCTTGATTTCGACCAACTGTACCATGGTGTGGCAGAGCTAAACAGCCTTCGGCTGGACCGGCTCGCACGTAAAGGTAGAGTAAATGAAAGCGAAAATCAGCTCCTTAGGATGTTTCGTCCCACCGCGGATCCTGACGAATGATGAGCTGTCCACCATAGTCGATACAAATGATACCTGGATCGTAGAGCGTACCGGCATCCGCTCGCGTCATATTGCTGACGCAAACGTGGCGACTTCGGATATGGCAGTCAGAGCTGCTCAGGAAGCGTTACGGCAGCGCGGCATCGAAGCTTCGGAACTCGATGCGATCATTTTGTGCACCGTTACACCCGACATGCTGTTTCCTTCGACGGCTTGCCTGGTGCAAGAGCAATTGAGGGCGACGGGCGCCTGGGGCTTTGACCTGAGCGCCGCCTGTTCAGGCTTTGTCTACGGACTCACTACGGCCGCACACCTGGTGATGGCCGGTAGTCATCGAAAGGTGCTTGTGATCGGTGCTGACACGATGTCCCGTATCATCGACTACACTGACCGCGCAACATGCGTACTGTTTGGCGACGGAGCAGGAGCATTTCTGATCGAGCCGTCGGAGGACGGAGACCTAGGTTATATCGGCTTCCTCAATGAGATCGACGGGTCCGGTGCGAATTTCCTGAAAATGCCGGCAGGCGGAAGCCGGATGCCCCCATCGGCGGAAACAGTAGCAAATCGCCTGCATTTCGTGAAGCAGGAGGGGCAGCAGGTGTTCAAGTTCGCTGTGAGGAAGATGTCCGATCTTTGCGAGAAGGCGCTCGAAAAGTACTCACTATCCGCGTCGGACGTTACTCTGCTGATTCCTCACCAGGCGAATAAGCGAATCATCTCGGCGACCGCCGAGCGCCTGGGGTTGCCGGAGAGCAAGGTGGTGATTAACCTGGATCGCTATGGGAACACGACCGCTGCGACCATTCCGCTCGCCACCCGGGATGCCGTCGAAAGTGGCAGGCTGAAAAAAGGCGATCTGGTCTTATATGCCGCGGTCGGCGCAGGGTACACGGCCGGGGTTAATCTGTGGCGCTGGGCTTACTAGGCTGCAATCCCGGCTTTCGGGAAACGACGTTCGCCGTCAGCCCATTTGCACGCAATTGCTTCTTGTATTCGGCAAGGACTTTGACGATATATCGCTGAGTTTCCTCGAAAGGCGGCGCGCCGTTGTACTTCTGAACGGCTCGGGGGCCAGCGTTATAGGCCGCCAGAGCGCGTACGGAATCGCCGTGATAGCGCAACAGTAATTCGCGTAGGTAGCGTGCACCTCCGGATGCGTTGGCGCTCGCCTCGTTGGGATTTACGTGAAGATCTGCCGCAGTCGCAGGCATGAGTTGCATCAGCCCGATCGCGCCCTTTGGGGAAATCGCCGCCTGGCGCAGACCGGACTCGATCTGAGCTACGCTTCGGACGAAGGCTGCGTCCACGCCATACGCCTGGGCGGCGTCGGCCAGCAGCTTATCCGGTGATGCACTCGCCCCGGTCTTGTCGCGTGCCGGCTCCCCCGGTCGGCTCACCGCTTCGATACTGTCGATTTCGCTCTCGGCAACCGTGACGGTTCCGCTGCCCTTATGGAATTCGAGCGTCCCGTCGGCCGCTGTGTGCGAATCTGCTTCGAGCGTGAAGCCGTTCTTGAGATGGACAAGCTCGAGCGCGTGAGCGTCGAAGACTAAGAGAAGACTGAGAAGCGTCGCGAACAGGGGAACGCGCATGGATCACGACACCTGGCGGCCTAAATCGTCGGCGGGCGAGACTGTGGCTCCGGAATCCTCGAGAAGAGTTAGCTCATGTTCGAGCAAGGTGGTCGAGACGAGAGCTTTTACGGCCATTTCGGCGATGCTGCTGTCCTTTCCATAGCGCGTCGAGAATAGATCGGAGATTTCCTGCAGTTGCTTCCTGATTCCGCCCACGTGTCTCCCCATGGCGGCGTGTTCGTCCCGGCTCAATGGGTACCGCACGTTGCTCCTAAGATATTGTTTCGTTTGAGGCTATTCTGTCACAAATTTTTCTCCGGCCGCGACGCGATTTCGTCCTATACCCTCAAAGGCTAGGCCAGAAGTGGCAAGGGAGCGAACGCTAGGATGGACGGAGCATGGGAAGAGCCTCTGAACTTGTTTGCAGCCGCTGTTCGCTTACGTACGATCCCGGAAAACCTATAAATCTGTGCAGTTGCGGTAGTCCGATTCTTGTCCGGTACGACCTCGCCGCCGTTCGCCGGAATTGGAGCAAGCGTCAGCTCGAGACTGCAATCCCGAGCATGTGGCGATACGAATCGGTTCTTCCGTGCGATGCAAACGAAGCGGTGACGCTTCAGGAGGGTTGGACTCCGCTGAAGAAAGCGGTTTCGCTCGGGAAGTCCATTGGCCTCTCGGATTTGTGGATCAAGGATGAAGGACGGAACCCAACGGATTCGTTCAAAGCGAGGGGACTGTCGTGTGCGGTGAGCATGGCCAGGAAGTTCGGCCTGAACAAGCTCGCTATCCCTTCGGCAGGAAATGCAGCTGGTGCTCTAGCGGCCTACGCCGCTGCAGCGGGCCTCGAGGCAAACATCTTCATGCCGAACGACGTGCCTCAAGCGAACTACGTCGAATGCAAGGCGTTCGGGGCCAAGGTCACCCTGGTAGATGGCCTCATCAGTGACTGCGGCCGGATTGTGGGCCAGCGGAAGGCGGAAGAAGGCTGGTTTGAGATCAGCACACTGAAGGAACCGTATCGAATCGAAGGCAAGAAGACCATGGGGTATGAGGTTGCGGAGCAATTCGGATGGGAAGTTCCGGATGCCATCCTCTATCCCTGCGGCGGCGGCGTCGGTCTTATCGGGATGTGGAAAGCCTTCGCGGAACTCGAGGAACTGGGCTGGATCGGTCCGAAACGGCCCAAGATGATTTCCGTTCAGGCGGCCGGATGCTCCCCGATCACTCGCGCTTACGAGCAGAACCAGGCCGATAGCAAATTTTGGGATGGCGCGTCGACCGTCGCCAGCGGTCTTCGAGTGCCAAAGGCGCTCGGCGATTTTCTCGTCCTTCAGGCAGTGCGTGAGAGCGGTGGAACCGCCGTTTCCGTATCCGATAGCGACATGCTGGACGCTGGTGTCGACCTCGCGTCTAAGGAAGGCATCTTCGCCGCTCCGGAAGGCGGCGCTTGCGTCGCTGCGGCCCGGCAACTGGCGGAAAACGGCTTTCTGAAGGCGGGAGAGCGGGTAGTCATCTACAACACAGGATCCGGTTACAAATACCTGGAGGCGTATGGAACCCGCTTTCCGCGGAACACCGCGGGCGAAGAAGAAAAGCTTGGCGGGTTGATTACTCCTCGGTGACACGGAACGAATTCCGCTGAATAAACCCACGGCCTCTTGGGTGCAAAACGCAATTTATGGCACGATGGAGGTGTCAGTTTGGAGCTCGGTTTTCACGCTTGGAGTGACTTTCTGGTAATTCGCCCAACTCAGATGACCTATCCTTCCGAACAACAGTTAGGAGACTGTCAATGACAAAGCTATTCGTGGGGAACTTGCCGTACAAAGCGGCCGAAGCGGACATTCAGGCGTTCTTCGAAGAGGCGGGCGTTCACGTTGACACCGTAAACATTCTGCGCGACCGGTTCAGCGGAGAGGCGCGGGGATTCGGATTCGTCGAAATCAGTGACGACGCCCTCGCGACGCAAGCGATTCAGGCTTGTAATGGAAGGGCATTGATGGGCCGTGCCCTGGTGGTAAACGAGGCGCGCCCGCCCGAGCGAAGAGAGCGTTCCCAAGGCGGCGGTGGCGGCCAGCAGCGGGATTTCGGCGGCAGCAAAAACCGCTGGTAATTTAGTCAGTTTCCTCATCCAAGCACTTAGGCGCTTACTTTGTAAGCCGGGAGCGTGATGGCGAAAATTGCGCCCTCCGCCGAATCCTCGACCGCGATTTCCCCGCCGTGTGCCTGGACCGACCATTGAGCGATGGCTAATCCGAGGCCCGACCCACCCGCTTCGCGCGTTCGGCCTTCGTCAATTCGATAGAACCGCCGAAAGATCTTGTCGCGGTGTTCGGGTGCGATACCCGGCCCGGAATCAGAGATGGCGATCGAAACCCAACCAGGCCGTGAGATACCGGTCGAGACGGTGATCGTTCCGCCGGCCGGCGAATATTTCGTCGCGTTGTGAAGGATGTTCACCAATGCCTGGCGAAGGAGAAGCCGGTCGCCTCTCACCGCCGCCGAAGCATCTCC
>JAICLJ010000115.1 GCA_025927575.1 Bryobacteraceae bacterium
AAATCGCGCAAACGGCACCCGCGGGTGACTTAATCCGCGTGGTGGCGAGCCGGAGTGAAGCCTCTGGTCTAAGTGAGGGCCGCGCCGCCGGACTACGCAGCGCGCGCTCAACCCTCGCCTGCGTCGCGGCATCGGTGATGCGCGACGGAGTATAGGGCGGCTGCACGGCCAAGACATTCAACAGACTTTAAGGAACACATCTCCCACGCAGGAGCGATCTCCGTAGGAGATCGTGGACGTCTGGGAAGGCTTATTTCCCTGTCAGGGCTCGCAGGCTTTCCTCGAACGGGGCGCGCGCCACGCCGCGTTCAGTGACGATAGCGGTTACGTAACGGTTCGGTGTCACGTCGAACGCGGGGTTCGCCACGCGTATGCCATCCGGCGCAACGTGGACGCCCTGCACATGCGTCACTTCCGCGACAGAGCGCTCTTCAATGGGTATCTGGTCGCCGGAGACGAGCGCCAGGTCCAGCGTGGAAATTGGCGCGGCGACGTAGAAAGGGATGTTGTTTTCTTTGGCGAGGACAGCGACGCTGTAAGTCCCGATCTTGTTCGCGACGTCGCCATTCGCGGCAATGCGGTCCGCGCCCACGACGACGCAGCCAATACGGCCGCTCTTCAGGAAATGCCCCGCCATGTTGTCGGTGATCAGCGTCGTCTCGATGCCGTCCTGCTGCAGTTCCCAAGCGGTTAAGCGCGCACCTTGCAGAAACGGCCGCGTCTCATCGGCGAATACGTCGATCTTTTTGCCGGCCTCCAGTGCCGCGCGGATCACGCCAAGAGCCGTGCCGAAGCCCGCGGTGGCGAGCGCCCCCGCATTACAATGCGTGAGCACCGTCTTACCGTCGGGCACCAGTGGCGCGCCGTTCGCGCCGATAGCCCGGTTGATGGCAATGTCTTCGAGCTTGATCTGTTGGGCTTCCCGCACCAGGCGCCCGCGAATCGCATCGAGTGGCTGGCCGCGCAGCGATTCGTAAAGCTTTCGCATCCGGTCAATCGCCCAGAACAGATTCACCGCCGTCGGCCGTGTTTTTGCGAGCGTCTCGCAGATGGCCGGCATTTCGGCTTCTAGATCGCGTGCCTGCAAGGCGCCGATAGCCACACCCATGGCGGCGGCGACGCCAATGGCGGGAGCCCCGCGAATGATCATGGTTCGGATCGCATCCGCAACCTCAACGTAGCTACGGCACGTCACATAAACGGTTTCGCGGGGCAGCCGCGTCTGATCGATCATGACTACACCGGCGGGTGTCCAATCGATCGTCTCAACAGAATACTTGACTAGGGCAGGAGAAATCATTTGTGAATTTGTGACTGAACAAAGATGGAGGAAACAAAAAAGACGGCATTGAATCCGCCGTGCATCAACACGGCAGGAATCACCGAACCGGAGCGATAGCGCACCCATCCAAAGCATGCGCCGGCGAGCCCGACGAGGATGACGTACTGCCAGGCTCCTGAATACTCGGGGCCGTGCAACAAACCGAAAACGCCGGCTGTAATGGCAATTCCGGCGGGTGCGCCAAGGTCGCGCGTCAGAGGGGGCTGTAAGAATCCGCGAAATATCGTCTCTTCCGCGACCGGCCCGACCAGTACCGCAAACACTCCAAAGATCGCTATCCACGCCGGAGAACGTAGAAATTGCTCGAACGGAGAATGCACCTGAGGAGTCCGCAGGGCCGCTCCGAGCAAGCCAATCAGAAATGACAGCGCGCATCCGCCCACGATGGCCTGCCACGGAGGAAAACGTGAACTGGTCCAGCCAAGCGAGCGCCAGACCGGCTGCTCATATTTCACGCGGAAGATGACCCATACGGCGCCATAGAGAATGACGTACAAGACGAATTGGGCCGGCAGCGCGAGCAGTTGCTGGCTTTTTGTGAGTTCCGGGACCAGATGAATCAGCGAAGCAAGCGTGATGATGATGACAAACAGCCCGCCCACCGCCAGGCCGAAAAACAGAGCGAAGTCGGCGTATCCCCAGAATGGCTTTTGCCTCGCAGCTTCAGGCGAGGTGGTATCGGCAATTCTGTTGTCGAATGGCTCGTTGTCGTTCAGGCGACCTTCTCCGGGTGGATGAGTTTTTTTAACGATGCGGCCGTATGGCTCTTGCGGCTCTGCATGATTTCTTCGGGCGTGCCTGTAGCGACGATGTACCCGCCCTCCTCGCCGCCCTCCGGCCCTAAGTCAATGATATAGTCCGCGCTTTTAACTACGTCGAGGTTGTGCTCAATGACCACCACCGTGTTCCCCAGATCCACCAAGCGCTGCAGGACGTCGAGCAAATGCCGCACATCTTCAAAATGGAGGCCGGTTGTCGGCTCATCGAGAATGTAAAACGTCCGACCGGTCTGCCTTTTGCTCAGTTCCTTCGCCAGCTTGATGCGCTGCGCTTCGCCGCCAGAGAGTGTGGTCGAGGATTGCCCCAGACCAATATAGCCAAGTCCGACGTCCACAAGAGTCTTCAGCTTCGCTTGAATTTGCGGAATATTCGCGAGGATGTCCACCGCTTCTTCGACGGTCGATTCGAGAAGGTCGGCAATGGAGCGGCCCTTGTATTTCACCTGAAGTGTTTCCTGGTTGTAGCGGCGGCCGCGGCAGACATCGCAGGTAACGTAAACGTCAGGCAGAAAATTCATCTCGATGCGCTTCAAGCCGTCACCCTGGCATGCCTCGCACCTGCCACCTTTCACGTTAAAGCTGAAGCGGCCGGCTTTATAACCGCGTTCGCGCGATTCAGGCAGCATTGCGTAGATCTCGCGTATGGCGGTGAACACGCCGGTGTAGGTGGCCGGGTTCGAACGCGGCGTACGGCCGATCGGAGACTGATCGATCTCGATCACTTTATCCAGATGGTCCAGGCCGCGGATCTCGTCGTGCTCGCCGGGTTCCGCGCGCGATTTGTAGATCGCTTTCGCGAGCGCGCGGTAGAGGATGTCGTTCACAAGAGTCGATTTGCCACTGCCCGAAACCCCGGTAACCACGGTGAGCGTGCCCAACGGAAATTCCACGTTCACGTTTTTTAGATTATGGTGGCGCGCTCCCACGATTAATACGCTCTGGCCGTTTCCCGGCCGCCGCACGAGGGGAGGAGCGATCTTTCGCCGGCCCGACAAATAAGAGCCTGTCAAGGAATCGGGCGCTTCCCTAATCTGCCGCGGGCTGCCTTGCGCCATCAACGCGCCGCCAAGGCGTCCGGCTCGCGGTCCGAGGTCAATCACATAATCGGCGCGCTCGATGGTTTCCGCATCGTGTTCCACCACCAGAACGGTGTTGCCCAGATCTCGCAGTTGGTGCAGCGTATCGATAAGTCGCGCGTTGTCGCGGGGATGCAGCCCGATGGAAGGCTCGTCGAGCACGTACAGGACGCCTCTAAGTTTTGAGCCGATCTGCGTGGCCAGCCGGATACGCTGCGCCTCGCCGCCGGAGAGCGTGGCGGAGGAACGCGCCAAGCTGAGGTAGTCGAGACCGACGGCCTCAAGAAACTGGAGTCTATTTCTGATTTCCTCGATAACGCGCCCCACGATTTGCGATTCACGTTCCGAGAAGACCCAACTCTTCACAAGTGCGAGTGCCCGCGAAACCGGCATTTCCGCAAACTCAGCGATGGACACGCCTTTCACCTGAACCGCCAGACTGGCCGGCTTCAGCCGCCGCCCCTGACACGCGGAGCATTCACTCGAAGACATGAACTCCACTAACCAGTCTCGATAGCCCTCGCTCGCCTCAGCAAACGTTTCCTCAAGCAAGCTCAGAATACCGGGAAACGATGCGTTCCCTTCAAGCAGAGCGGAACGCGCTTTCTTCGGCAAGTCCTCGAACGGAGTGGCAAGATCGATCTTCAGAAGTTCAGCCGCCTCCTCCAACCGCGCCTGCATGAACGATGAGGATGCCCCGGGCCCCAGACCACCGTCCAGCAACGGCTTGGAAGGATCGACGATCACTTTTCTCGTATCGAATGTCCACTTGTAGCCCACGCCATTGCATGCTTCGCACGCACCATATGGACTATTGAACGAAAACGAGCGCGGTTCCAATTCGGGAATACTTGTGCCGTCGTTGGAGCAGGCAAGCTTCTCGGAAAAGAGCCGCTCTTCGCCGCCCACCACTGCAATGACAACCAAGCCTTCGGCAAGTTTCAGCGCCGTTTGGATGGAGTTCTCCAGACGCTGTTCAATTCCAGCTTTCACCACTAACCGGTCGACAACCACTTCAATGGTATGGTTTCTGCGCCTGTCGAGCTTAATCGGCTCGTCAAGCGGCCGCAGTTCACCATCAATACGCGCTCGCACGAAGCCTTGTTTACTTAGCTTCTCCAATTCTTTCTTGAATTCGCCTTTCCGGCCGCGAACCATCGGCGCAAGCACCATGATTCGCTCGTTCTTTCTGAGGGCGAGCACCTGCTCCAGAATCTGTCCGGGCGATTGCCGCGTGATTTCCGTTCCGCACAGGGGACAATGCGGGATGCCGATAGACGAATAGAGCAATCGAAGGTAATCGTAGATCTCGGTCACGGTGCCGACGGTCGAGCGCGGACTTCGGTTGGTCGTCTTCTGCTCGATGGATATTGCCGGACTGAGCCCGTCGACGGAATCGACTTCAGGCCGTTCCATCTGATCGAGAAATTGCCGCGCATAAGGCGAGAGTGTTTCGACATAGCGGCGCTGGCCCTCGGCATAGATTGTGTCGAACGCAAGCGAACTCTTTCCGGAACCGCTCAAACCGGTGATAACCGTAAACGTATTGCGCGGAATTTCGACGTTGATGTTTTTCAGATTGTGCTGGCGGGCGCCATGCACCGTGATTCGTTCGAGCATTGCAGGGAAACTTCTATTGTCGAACGAACGGTTTGAGAAGAGCGCGGGCGGGAATCAGAACTGCGCGAGGAGATGCTGCAAACACGTCGGAAAGCGAGAGCTGCGGCTGCCCTTATGATGCCCGGCAGCCGCCACGCTCGCCATGTATTTACTCGCCTATCGCGGAAATCGGCGAGTTCCAGTTCAGGTAGGATTGGCTAACTGGAACGGTGCCGTTTAGGTTGGGCGGCGGGGTAAATTGAAAACCGAAGTTATCGCCAGGATAGAACCATGTGCGGACGGCCGTGGGATGCCCTGGAGCCGACTCATAGAAGCCGAACTTCGTGTGGCTGGCTGGGTTCATCCGGAAAGCCGGGAGTGCAAGGATCGTTGTGAGCAAGTGTTGCTGGTTTGCGCTGAATATTTGGACAACAAACCGATCTGAGGAACTGTCCAGCAGCTTCAAGACGTAATGGCCTGGGCTCAAAGCGACATTCTGGAAATCCACGGGTTGGTTGATTGAGATTTTGGTCATTTTATTCCATTCATCTGCTTTCATTGATGGAGAAAGAATGAACAACAGCCCAGCCGCCAGAGCGGCCAAAGATAAATACCGTCGCATAACATAACCTCCTATGACAGAGCTTCTCAACAATCGACAAGCTTCGAAGAGACGATAGCTTTGGAGCTCGCCGATCGATGAGCCGATCTATTGAAGAGCGTCCGGAAAGATGCTTCACCACTTGCCGGGCGGAGGCGCTTGCCTCATGGAACATCAAACTCAATTGATTTCCACTGTTGTGACGAATGAAAGTCGCTTAAGGATTCGAGAAGCGGGCTTTTCCAGAACAAATTCGGGTAATCTACAATTCTTTACCGCACCTAAGTTATACGTGCTAGTAAGTACGTGGTAAGTGAAAGATCTGAGGCAACCGACGAAGTGTGCCCACGGCGCATTCGTGATAAAAACCTCATCGAACCTTTTCGTTGGCATGGCCCTTGTGACGCGAAAGATTCCGCGCTACTCTAGCAAAGAAAAGGCGAATCACTATGAATCTCAGCTTAAGCTTCGACGACTCGGGTTCGACCGCGCTGCAGCCGGCCGGAGGCATCGAAGGAGCGCTCGCTTCGTTTCGGCATTCTATGCAAGATGACGGCTCGTCGATACGCGCGATCCGGCACGAACCGGCCAAAGCCGCACTCTACGAAAGCGTGCCTGAGACGATCCATGAGAATTTGCGGACCGCGCTACAAACGCGCGGCATTGAGAGGCTCTACAGTCATCAGGCGGAAGCAGTGCGCCATGCGCTCGCAGGCAGCAATGTCGTGATCGTGACGCCGACCGCCAGCGGCAAGACGCTTTGTTACAACCTGCCCGTGCTAAACACGCTGCTAAGCGATGCGAGCGCAAGAGCTCTTTATCTATTCCCGACAAAGGCTCTGGCGGAAGATCAGCGCCACGAATTACAAGAACTTGCCGCTCAGCTCGAAGGCGGCATCACGTGCCACACTTATGACGGCGATACGCCACAGGACGCGCGCCGCTCCATTCGAGAACGCGCGAATGTGGTGCTGACCAATCCCGACATGCTGCACGCGGGCATCCTGCCGCATCATACAAAATGGGCGAAATGCTTCGAAAATTTGAGGTATTTCATCATTGATGAGCTGCACTACTACCGCGGAGTTTACGGTAGCCATCTGGCGAACGTCTTGCGGCGGCTCAAGCGAGTGTGCGAGTTTTACGGATCGAAGCCACAGTTCATCTGTTCCTCCGCCACGATCGGCAATCCTAGAGAACTGGCGGAAGCGATCACAGGCGAACAGTTCAAATTAGTGGACAACAACGGCGCTCCGGCGGGTGAGAAGTATTTTGTTTTCTACAATCCGCCGATCGTGAATCGTGAGCTTGGCATTCGCCGCAGCTATCTGCACGAGACCCGGCGCATTGCCCTCGATTTCATCCGCCAGCGCCAGCAGACTCTGGTATTCGCTAACAACCGCCTGGCGACGGAAGTTCTGCTCACGTATTTAAAAGACGCCTGTTCCCAGCTTCCGTTCTCGCACGAAGCGATCCGGGGATACCGGGGCGGCTATCTTCCCAAAGAGCGGCGTGAGGTGGAGAAGCGGCTGCGCAATGGAGAGATCCGCGCGGTGGTTGCGACGAACGCGCTCGAACTTGGCGTCGATATCGGATCGCTCGATGCAGTGGTGCTGGCCGGATATCCGGGAACCATCGCATCCACGTGGCAGCGCGCAGGAAGGGCCGGGCGGCGGCAGGCTGCATCGATTGCGGTGCTGGTCGCGTCAAGCGCGCCTCTCGATCAATACATCGTCGAGCATCCGGAATATTTCTTCGGGCAGAACCCGGAACAGGCCTACATTAACGCGGACAATCTGGAGATCCTGCTCAGCCACTTGAAATGCGCCGCGTTCGAATTGCCTATACGAGACGGCGAACTCTTCGGGCCGCACAACGTTACGAACCTTTGCCAGTTTCTGTCGGACGATCTGAAACTGCTGCATCATTCGGGCGACGCGTGGCATTGGGTGAGCGACAGCTATCCGGCGGATGCGGTCAGCCTAAGATCCGTCAGCAGCGATAACTTCGTCGTGGTGGATGTCACCCGCGATCACAAGATTGTCGCTGAAGTGGATTTCCCCACCGCGCTGACGACGCTGCACGAAAAGGCAATTTACCTGCACGAATCGCGGCAATACCAGGTTGAGAAATTTGACTACGATGGGCGGAAAGCGTTCGTGCGGCAAGTGGATTCGGACTATTTCACCGATGCCATCGTTTACACGCAAGTGCGGGATATTGCCTCGTTCGACGGGGCCGATTTGTCGCGCGGAGCGAACGCGCTACATGGAGAAGTGCGCGTGAAATCGCAAGTGGTTGGCTTCAAGAAGATCAAGTTTTATACGCTCGAAAACGTCGGCGCCGGCCAACTATCTCTACCAGAGCAGGAAATGCATACAACCGCATTCTGGCTGCGCTTCCCCGCCGAATTCCTCAGAACGTTCCCCCAGCTTTCAGCCGCCGAGATACAGAACTCGCTGGTCGCCGCCGGCAACCTCATGAAAACGATTGCGGCGCTTCTGCTGATGTGCGACGCGCGCGATATCTCACTATCGCTGACGGACGATACGGCCAAAGCGAGCAGCATTTGGGAACCGGATCTGTTTTTATACGACAACTATCCCGGCGGCATCGGCCATAGCCAGCCATTGTTCACGGCGCGCGAGCGGCTACTCAAAGGCGCGCTGGATCTGGTGCGTTCCTGCCCGTGCAAGGCTGGCTGTCCGAGCTGTGTGGGCCCGCTCGGCGAAGTGGGGGAGTCGGGGAAGGAAAATGCACGTACGATGCTGGAGGCGCTGCTTTCGGAAAAAGCTTGCTCGGATGAGGCGTGCCTCGCCCCCCCCAACAAAGTGAAAATCGTCCTTACGGCTTACGCGCCGTGGCGCCTTCCATGTCCTCCGGAAAGACTGCATAGCCGCCCGGCGCGGGATACAGGCCTCGCAGGAGTTGCAGGCGTTTGCGCAGATAGCGGCTCGGCAATTGCCTTGGTCCGGTCTCGACGTCGATGTCGCAACAGATGCCGTGCAAGTACAAAGTCAATGTATCGATGAACGATAGCCGCGCGTAATCGAGGAAAGATGCCGTCTCTTTCTTCACATTAGTTTGCCGGCGCAACAAGGTTTGCTTCGCCTGCCAGCTTTCTTCGTCCACTTCGCCGTGCACGCGCGTGTTCAGCTCTTCCCGTATTAGCGCGAGATATTTGGTGCTGGTGTCCGGCTCCCACTTATCGGCGACCAGTACAGCCAGATGGCGGAACAGGCGGTAGTGGTATTCGGCGACATCGTGTTCCTTCAAAGCGAACACCAGGACGGTTTCATTCTCGAAACTGACCTGCGACACCCAGGAAATCCGGCCTTCGGCAGGGCGCTCCGACACTACAAATTCGGCTAGAGCTTTCTGCAAAACCGCGCGCCGGCCCGTCCCTTTCGGACTTCCATTCAGGTTGGTGCGCTCCAGGTAAGGCACCAGCAAAATAGAGATTCGGGGCAGCATGGCCGCTATTTTCGTCGGCAGTGCGGCAATAGGTTCTTCCAAATACTCCTTCAGTACCTCGTCGCTCATGGGTACTGAGGCGCAGAAGTAACTGAAGGTGTTGCTGAGCGGAATGGCTTCGGTGCGAAACCGCTCGGCGAACTGCCCTACGCTGACGCGAGGAGAATTGGACTGAGCCGGATTGATAGGGACCGACTCTCGTGAGCTTGGCATCTACTTTCGAGACGATTCTAGCAGACGAACTTTCACAAACAGCCGCCTAACTGACTGCTACACTGAGGCCAACGTGCGGATTTTGGTTTCTGCCGGGGAGCCGTCGGGCGACATGTACGCCGCCAGAATGGTCGCCGCGCTCCATAAGCATTACGAGTCCGCGAGCTATTTCGGATGCACTGGGCCGCGGCTTAAAGAAGCTTCTGTCGCGACAATAGTCGATTCCGCGAAGTTGTCTGTTGTCGGGCTGGCTGAAGTGGCCGGACATCTTCCAGGCATCTACCGCGAATACCGGAAGCTAATTCATTATCTGCGTGAAGATCCGCCGGATGCCGCCTTGCTCACCGACAGCCCCGATTTTCATCTCCGCCTCGCACGCCATTTGCGAGCCATGAATGTGCCTGTGTTCTATCTGGTGGCACCACAGGTCTGGGCGTGGCGCCAAAGCAGAGTGCGGCAGATTCGAGAACGCGTCCGCAAACTATTCTGCCTGTTTCCTTTCGAAGAGGAATGGTTCCGATCGCGCGGCGTAGATGCAACTTATATAGGCCATCCCCTGGCGACAGCGGCGAGACCCACTTGGACGAAAGAGGCGTTTTTCGCCCGGCACGGGCTCAATGTCGGTGCACAAACGGTTGCGGTACTGCCAGGAAGCCGGGCCGGCGAGGCGGTGCGTCACATGCCGGACCTTTTCGGGGCTCTTAAAATTCTTCGCCAGAGATTCTCCTTGCAAATTGTCCTGGCTACGCCCAAAGGATTCGCGGATCGGCGGGTATTTTCAACTTTTCGGGAACCCATCCGCGAGTTGGCCATCAAAGTAATTGAGGACGAAACTTGGGACGTTCTGGCTAATGCCGATCTGGCGCTCGCGGCAAGTGGAACGGTGACGGTGGAGGCGGCCGTCCTGGGCACGCCCATGGTCACTTACTACAAAGTGACTTCAGCCAGTTGGTGGGCCGGCAGACGCCTTGTAAAAGTCCCTTATCTCTCCATGGTGAACTTGATCGCAGGTAGCTTGGCGGTTCCGGAACTCATCCAGCACGAGATGACACCGGAGAAACTAGCAGATGCCGCTTCGCCGTTGCTGGCTGATCCGCGGAGCGCAGCCCACATGCGGCGCGATCTTGCTGCGATCAAAGCCAAGCTGACAGCGCAATTCGATCCCTTCGAGCGTGCGGCTCTGCTAATGGCTGCCGAACTCGGCCATTCCAGGAACTAAGCGTGACAGGAGACAATCAGTTCATGCGGAGCATCCGATGGGCCTGCCTTTTCTGTGCCCTTACCGTTTGCGCACTGGCGCAGGAACCCCCGAAAGACGCGCGGATTGAAGTGCAGCATTATGCGATCGACGCGGACATCAATCCTCGCACGCAATCGCTGACGGCCACGGCCAAAGTCGATTTCACGCCGCTTGACGACGCCGATAGCGCCGTCTTCGAGTTGAACAACGCGCTGAAGATCGACAAAGTCGTCGATGGTGGCGGTCAGCCCTTGCAGGCGAATCGCGATGGGCAGAATCTTGGGGTTCGCGTGGCCTTCTCGCAGCCGCTGCCAAAGAACCAACCGGCACAGCTTACGTTCACCTATGAAGGTCAGTTCACAGGTAGCGAGGATTCTCCGGTTTACGGCATCACGTTCGCCGAACTGAAACCGAACATTGGGTTCCTGCTGTACCCTTCGCGCTGGTTTCCCGTGAGCGGGTACACGGTTAATCGCTTTAAAGCAGACCTGCGCATCACCACGCCGGATGGCTATCGCGTGATCGCGAGCGGTGACGAAAAAATTGAAAAGCTCGGCGGTGACCGCAACCTCTCTTCGTTTTCCTACACGCAAAATGCGAGCTTTCCCGGCAGTCTTGCGATCGTGAAGGGTGATCCACAGACCGTCTCTTCGGAAGGGATCTCGACCAAGGTGTATTTTCGGGACCACGCGAATGTGGCGCAGAACTACGGTGAGGAAACCGGCAAAATGATGGCGTTTTTCACCAGCGATTATGGCCTGGCTCCGCAAGCCAACATGACGCTGGTCGAAACCGATGATGGAGCGCCGAACGGATACACTGCGCCAGGCATCGTTTTTCTCTCTCCCTCGACCGTTGGCACGCAGGTGAACCAGCGAGTTCTGGCCGATCAGATTGCGCGGCAATGGTGGGGTGTGCTGGTTTCGCCATCGAATCGAAACCACCTCTGGCTCACCAACGGCGGCGCACGGTATTCGCAGATTCTCTATCTGCAGCATCTCGGCGGCCCGGGAGCGGCCGACAACGACCTGCATAACGATTACGTCGAGGCGCTCACCGTGACCGATCCGCCCATGATTCAGGCATCGCGGCTCGAAGACTATTCACCGGAGTTCTGGGCGCTGACCGCGGCGAAAGGGGCGGCCGTTTTCAACATGCTGCGAGGCGTCGTGGGCGATCAGGTTTTCTTCAAAGGCGTGAAGGCTTTCATGGACCAGTACAGCTTCAAGTCCGCCACTACGGAGAACTTTCGCAAGGTCATGGAACAAGCGTCTGGCCAGGATCTGAAGTATTTCTTCCTGCAATGGCTCGAGTCCAGCGGCGCTCCGGAGTTCAAGCTGTCCTATACGGTTTTCCGGACGCAAAAGGGATTCCGCGTGGTGGGCAAAGTGGCGCAGGATATGGATACGTTCCGGATGCCCGTCGACCTACGCATCGAAACGGAAGGCAATCCCGAGAACAAGAAAGTGGAAGTGACGGGCACGGCGAGCGAGTTCAGCGTGGACACGTTCGGCAAGCCGCGATCCATCACGCTCGATCCCGACCACAAAATTCTACGGATGGATAATACGATGCGCGTCTCGGTCGCGATCCGGCGCGGGGAGCAGTTTGTGCAGGTCGGCGATTTTGCGAATGCGCTGAAGGAATACCAGAAAGCGCTGGACGTGAACAAGACGAGTTCGCTCGCGCATTATCGCATTGGGGAATTGTTCTTCAAGCAAAGCAACTATCAATCGGCGGCGAATGAATTTCGCGCGGCGATTGATGGTGATCTGCAACCCCGATGGGTAGAGGTCTGGTCGCGGATCAATCTCGGGAAACTCTTCGACGTTACGGGGCAGCGCAGCCGGGCGGTAAACGAGTACCGTCAGGCGATGCGAACCCACGACGACACGGCGGACGCCCAGAAGGAAGCCGCGAAATATCTCGTGAAGCCATACGAAAAGCCCAATTCGGAGATATAAACGAATACGCAATCCGGATATTCGGACCTTCGTAAGTTGCAAAGCTCACGGACGATACAATCGGCGGATGGCCGTTCGCAATCCATGGAAAACCCTGCGATCGCGCATTGCCTACGAGAACGCGTGGCTGCGTCTTCGCGAGGATGAGGTGCTGCGCCCGGATGGGCAGCCGGGCATCTACGGCGTAGTTGAGATCCGTCCGTCCGTCGGAGTGCTCGCGTTCAACGGCAAGGGGGAGGTCGCGATTGTAGGGCAGTGGCGCTATACCCTTGGCCGCTATACCTATGAGATTGTGCGGGGTGGATCGGCGGAAGGTGAAACCGATATGCTTGGCGTCGCCCGGCGCGAGCTACGCGAGGAAACGGGATTTGAGGCGCGGCGCTGGGAAGAGCTTGGCGCTGTCGACGTATGTAACGGGGTCACGACCGACGTACAGCATTTGTTTGTCGCGCGCGAGTTGAATTTCGTCGGCGTCGATCAAGATCCGGTCGAAGAAATCGTCACTTCGTGGCATCCGTTCGAGCAGGCCATAGAGATGGCAATGAGCGGAGAAATTACGGAGGTCTGCAGCGTGGCGACGATTCTGAAGTACAGCAGGCGAAATACGATCTAACGGTACGCTATTGCTAGGCTCGATCCGTCATTGCTTGGAATCCGGCAGCCTCGGAACTCTTTCGAGGGCTGGCGCGCTCAGGTTCGGAGTATGTTCCGCAGTCTGAGCAAGCGCCGTTTGCGGCTTCTCTTGCACTGTAAACTTAGCCGCAACCATAGAGTCCAAGCGTGCGGCCGCATCCGTGCCTAAGGATGTCTTCAATTTGCCAATCGCCGCCGACATGAGTGCATCCCGTTCCTTTTTAAGTTCTTTCAGTTCAGTGGGTGGGGGTGGAAGGGCAGCTTGCCCAAGGATCTCACGCCCGGCGAGTTGCTCCCGAAACGCCCTCACAATGTCCCGCGCCTTCGCATCGATTTGCTCCACTTCGTTGTGAGTTTCAAGCGCCGTTGATCGTACTCGTGAAAACTCGATGTCGGAAAAACCAAGCTGTTTTTGATAGTAGTTCCGATAGGCCGTTCCATTCTGTCCCGCTCTATCCGCGCTATTGGCCTCTTGCTCCAACTGCGCAACATGCGCAAAGAAATGACGGTACAGAAATTCCATCGGTACGATTCGCGGTTGCATCGCGCTCGCATGCGCGGCGCCAGAGTTTTGCTGAGCGAATGCAGCCAAACTCAGGACCGCCACCATGAAAATTGAAAACAAGCTTCTTTTCACAATTGCCTCTCTATTTATTCTGTTTGACCCGCGCCTATTGGATCGAGCGAGGACGGCTCGTGGGGATCCCGGCTCCACACGACGAAAGCCTCGTCGTCATATGCGCCTAAAACGATGTGGCTGGCCCGATCGGCGAGGCGCCCAAGAAAATCCACTTCCACCCGCTGTCCCGGCACGATGGTTTCATCCGGTGGCCACGAGGTGAGGACCACGAGCCATATCGGCAGCGGGCCGCTAAAGTCTATAAGATTCTTTATGCGTTCTCGTGTACCGTTGCCCGACGAAAGATAACCAAACACGCCGGTTTGTGGCAACAGCTGCCGCGTCACCGGATCAACCATTCGGATTAAGCTAGGTCGCGCCATGAAGACTGGGAAAGCGGTCCGGGCGGCAAACCAGTCAGGCAGTTCATTTTCCGAAATCGTCATCGTTTCGGCGACTGCTAAGTTACAAGGGCTCCGCAGCTGCTCTTCAGCGAGCTGGATGATAGGTGTCCTCACGTCGTCTCCCGACGCATATCGACTTAGACCACCCTCCTGAAGAGATATCTCCTTGAGATCTACTCCTTCGGGAAGAAATGCATAGGCTTCTCCCTGTTCGATCGGAAGCTTGAGGAGAGCAGCCGCAAGAAGGTCTCCGTGCCGCAGGCGCTCCCTCACGAACTCGATACCCTCAATTCCTAAGGCAAACCGTTTAAGCATGGGCCACTGCTTCGGAGTCATTTTGCCATTGGGCCAAATACGCCAATTCCTCTCTCGCGTAAGCTTATCGTTGTAATCCCAGTGCGGGCCTTCCGTTGGGTTGTCCAGATCGGGGTGAGTACATTTGACCCTATCTGGGATCTCTGCTCCAAACGACGAAAGCCTCGTCATCATATGCGCCTAAGATGATGTGGCTGGCCCTCTCGGCGAGGCGCCCAAGAAAATCCACTTCCACCTTCTGGCCCGGCACGATGGTTTCGCCGGGTGGCCACGAGGTGAGTACCACGAGCCATATTGGCAGCGGGCTGCTATCTTCAATCAAGCTCCGGATGAGATCAGTCGCAGTTTGTCCTCCCGATAGATACCCATACAGTCCAATCAGCGGAAGAATCTCCTGCTTGGTATCAGAATGATACGACCGTACCAAGCTCGATTCCACAAGAAACATCGGAAACTTTTTCATCGAGAAAAAGCGCTGAATATGCTGAGTCTGGACGATTCTCGTTTCAGCCACTGCCACATTGGAGATCTGATTGAGATGCTTCCGCACGAGATCAATAATGGGCGGCATCAGCCTGTCGTCATATTCGAAATGGCTCAGTCCTCCATCTTGCAGAGATAGCGCGGCCGGATCTACATTTTCAGGAAGGAATGTGAAAACAGTTCCTTGGTCCAGCGCAATCTTGGCTACGGCGTTAGCGAGATGATCTCCATGTCCAAGGCGCTCCTTTACGAACGCCAGCCCCTCAGATCCCAACCGGATGCGCCTAATCACGGATTACTTCGGCCCTCTCTTCGGAGTCATTTTGCCATTCGGCCAAATGCGCCAATTCTTCTCTCGCGTATAGTCATCGTTGTAATCCCAGTGCGGACCTTCTTTTGCATTGTTCAGGTCAGGGGAAAGACTCTTCGTCTTATCTGGGCTTTCGTAGTACGGCTTTCCATTTTGCGTCTCCGATGTCCATCCTGCCGGGCCCACGTTCGGGTCATTGCCCGGCCACCCGAGCGGGCTGTCGATTTCCCGATGAAAACTGTTCCAGAGTTCTAGAACCGTATACCCGACAATCGGACCGTATCTGACGAGTACCTTCACTCCGTCGTATATATCGCAAAGAGGATTTTCGATGATCGGGCAATACGGAAGATCGTTAATTGTAGCGGCATCCATAAAGCCGTCCTCGAGCCCGGTAGTCCAACCAGGACCGGTAAGCGTAATCTGATACGTTCCGTTTCCGTTGTACTGAATGTCAGTTGCCGCGTCCTGTAGATCTCCCCGATTGAATGCTGTCAGCGGCGTATACGCCTCGATCCCGGTGGACCCCAGGTACGTGTATTGTGCCGTCAAATACGCGTAAGCACCAATCGAATAATAGATATCCGTATCGTAACTACCGTCGCCGGACGCATAACCCAATCCGTAAGGATTCCAGTAGTATTGAATACCGCTAACGAAGACGATGATAGGCGACACGACGTAATGATCCGTGATCAACTGGTAGTAGGAACCAGCAGCCGCAGCCAAATTCAAATATCCTTCTGCCGTCCCGCCTCCGTTATCGTAGGCGCTGCCGCATGTCAACTGCGATCCATCCTTATACAAGCAGCTCTCGACGTAAGAATCGTAATACGCAGATAGTGTGTAGTCCACGTCAGTGGCGGAATATGTACTGATATGCGTTTCGTCAATATAGGCGACCGATGAAACGCCGAGAACGGGAGGAGGAGAATCCTCTTCGACCGGCAGCGTCGACGCACCGTCAACGTTCATTCGCCAAACCTGATTATCGGTGCCATAAGATGGTGCGATATCGACCGGCGTTCCGTTCACTGTTTGGTTTCCGTACACATCCAACACTTTGCCAGATTGGAGACTTGTGATTTGGTA
>JAICLJ010000018.1 GCA_025927575.1 Bryobacteraceae bacterium
CTGATGTCTCGGCCCCTCGTTCAACAGGACCGTCCCTTCCATCAATTCCAGAATGGAAAATTCTCGAAAGTCCTCCTGAAGTTTGACGCGGCTAGACAGCATATCGAGGTCTTTGGGTCCACCGGAGGCGCGGCCGCACTGAGTTTCGTGAAAAGTCTCGACGAGGTACAGCCCTCCCGGCTTTAACGCATCCGTTAGATTTCGATGTACCTGCCTTCGAATCTCACTCGGGAAATGAATTGAAATCTCGACGACGAGATCGAATACGCCACGTGGCGGATTCCATGTCGTCAGATCGCAGCATTCGGTCTGTAGTGTGACGGAGCGCCGCGAGGCAAGTTCACGCGCGTGTTGCAGACCCGTTTCAGAAATGTCGACGGACAAAACGTCTAGTCCCCGGCACGCTAGCCATACGCCGTTGCGGCCCTGGCCGTCCGCCACAGCGAGGGCCTTCATGCCTGGGACGAATCGAAACGTCTGCTCTCGAAGAAAGAGGCTCGGCTCCTCGCCGAACAGAATCTCGCCGGCGCGGTAGCGCTGATCCCATCGCAGTTGTTCGGATATGCTGGACATCGATACCACTGTAGCCGGATTGTTATCACGTCATCGCCGGATGATACTGTATTGACTTTTCGATTGCTTCTGCGATCAGCTTGCCGTGAAAGCGCCCGTTCTCGATGAAGATCTCATTTGTGTGGGTCCCGGCAACGATCACTCCCGCCAGGTACATGCCTTTTTCGGTCGCTTTCCATCGTGTCAGGATCGGTGATGAGCTTGTTTTTCAAATTTCACTCGGGAAGTGAATTGAAATCTCGACGACGAATCGAATACGCCACGTGGGGGATTCCATGTCGTCAGATCGCAGTATTCGGTCTGTAGTGTGACGGAGCGCCACGCGGCAAGTTCACGCGCAGTGTTGCAGACCCGTTTCAGAAATGTCAAACGTCTGCTCTCGAAGAAAAAGGCCCGCTCCTCGCCGAACGGTGCTCAAAACGCCAATGCCTGGGAGTGGATGGTGTTAGGCGATGGTATCGCGCAGGAACCCGGCCGCTTCTTCGGGAGTAGTTGGATTGATATAGAAGCCGGTCCCCCATTCAAAGCCGGCAACGCGAGTCAGGCGCGGAATAATTTCCAGGTGCCAATGGTAGCTGAGCGAATCGAATTCTTTCATTGTGCCGTTGTGAAGGACAAAGTTATAGGCGGGGCACTCGAGCGCGCGATCGATCTTGCGCAATAATCTGCCGAGCGTCGAAGCGAGGCTGTGATAAATCCCGGCTGGGGAGAACTCCAGATGCGAGGCGTGCCGTCGGGGTAATATCCACATCTCAAATGGAAAGCGAGAGGCATACGGCGCGAGCACGATAACATCTTCGTCTTCATGCACAATTCGTTTGCCGTCTCTCCGCTCCTGTCGGACAATGTCGCAGAAAACGCAGCGGTCATGGAGATCGAAGTAGCGCTTGGCGCCTTCCAACTCTTCCTGAACTGTCTTCGGGATAATCGGCAGTGCAATCAATTGTGAATGGCTGTGCTCGATCGAGGCCCCTGCGGGTTCCCCGTGATTCTTAAACAGAAGCGCGTATTTAAGGCGAACGTCGTTTTTCAAGTCTTGCAGGCGTTCTCGAAAGGCCCAAAATACGTTGGCGATATTCATGTCGCTAGTTTCCCCAAGTGAAGCCACATGCTCCGGGCAATCGATGATGACTTCATGTGCCCCGATTCCGTTCATACGGTCGTAAAGGCCGTCGGGCTCGCGATCGAAGTCGCCCTCTACGCGCAGCGCGGGAAACTTGTTCGGAATAACGCGCGTGGTCCAACCCGGCTCGTTTGGAGCGCCGTGCGTGCGAAACGCGAGAATCTCCGGAGGCGTACGGTTCTCATTTCCGGGGCAAAAAGGACAAACCCCCTTCTTCTGGACGACAACTTGCGTGCGGATGAAATCGCGTGGCCGCTTGGCGCGATCCGTCGACACGATGACCCATCGACCGGTGACCGGTTCTTTTCGAAACTCAGGCAATCTCCGTTAAACCTCAGCCAGTATGCGGGAATCAACTTCTAAGTGACACAGAACTCGCAATTATATCGTTCGCTTGGGAAAGAACGCGTCTTCGTAGTGCGCGATGGACGGCGGCTTGGTGAAGACAATCGAGATTATATCGAACCGGACCCGGCTCCAATCGGCGCCGCAGCGCAGCACGTACGAGCGGGCCGCGCGAATGATGCGTTTCTGTTTTTCCGGATCCACAGCGCGTTCGGGGGCTCCGTAGGCCGAACTGCGCCTCGCTTTCACTTCGACAAAAACAAGTGTTTCGCCAAGGCGGCCGACGATATCAATTTCGCCGCTGCCATCCGGCAGCCGGAAGTTGCGCGTCATGATCTGCAGGCCCTTGCTGCGGAGGTATCGATGCGCAATATCCTCTCCCTGTCGCCCCAGGGCCTGATCGGCGGTCAATAGCTGACGCTGGCGGAATTGGCGGGTTGCATCGGTCAGCTTCCAGAGGAGCTGTCGTGGATGGAGGAAACGCCCGCCTCCTTGATCGCCTGAAGATCCCATTCGATGACTTTGCCGCGGATCGCATAACAGAGATAAAACTCCCAAAACCGGCGAAAATGAGGGAACCGGTTCACCAGGAATTCAAATCCGAGATACCGCCACAATGCAAGTAGCCGGACGCGGACAGAAATCTCACGAAATCGCGCCGCGGAGTAATACCCGAAGCCGCCGTGGTTCTCGCCGAAATAGCGCAGCGAATAGCTATTGAGATGCCAGCGGTGCGTGGGATCGCAAAACGAACTGAAATCCGTATAGTGGGGCGTGGCAATGATGACACGTCCGTTCGGCGCGAGCAGCCGGTGGAGTTCTTCCATCATCCGGATGACATCGCCGACATGCTCGATGACATGAATGACGCGGACTTCTCGAAAGGAGTTGTCGCGCAGCGGATAGGGGAAACGGTCGAGATCGGCGACAATATCGGCCTTCGTGCGCGGGCTGCGATCAAGGCCAATCGCACCCCGGAACTTGTTAATGCCGCAGCCGACGTCGAGTACGGGCAGCTTGGAAAGTGCTGTATCTATTGCTTCAGAGTGCTGAGGCACTGCTTTAGTGTAGCGATTGGGGCCAATATGTGGCGGAGCGCTTCACGGCAATGCAGATGATCAAGTTTTTGGGCGTAGCTACACATTTGTAGCTACAATATTAAAAAGTGGATGTCGAATTCACCTGGAGCCCGGAGAAAGCCAGGCGCAATCTCGCGAAGCATCGCGTCAGTTTCGAAGCGGCCAAGCAGGTGTTTTCGGATCCCTATCTGGTGATCCTCGAAGACCGAGAAGATGAAAGGGGCGAAATGCGATATCAGGCCATCGGCTATGCCGATTTCGAGCTTCTTCTGCTCGTTGTCTTCGTAGATCGATCGAGAGAGGGGAGCGAGATTATCCACATCATTTCAGCACGAAAGGCAGACCGTTATGAGCAGAGTGCGTACTCCGATCAGTTCTAGGAAGGGAATTAAAATTAGCGAAAGCACCCGGAAGCTGTACGAAGAGCGGGATGGCAATCTCGACAGTGATCCGGACGCGCCGGCACTTCCACCGGAAAAGTGGGCACACGCGATGCGCCGCGACGAATTCTTTCGGCCCATCAAGAAACAAACAACTGTCCGCATCGACGCGGACGTGCTGGCCTGGCTGAAATCAAAAGGCGAGGGGCACCTGTCCCGGATTAATGAGATTCTTCGTGAGCGCATGGAAGCGGATAAGCGCGCGCGTTAGCGCCGCCGTCCATTCGAAAGGAAGCTGACCGGCGGTATCTGGTTGTTCAAAGAACCTCCAGGCATCCCTCCAGCGTGTCGATGGCAAAATCGGCTTGATCTTTGGTGATGACCAGCGGTGGACAGAGGCGGATGCTGTTCGGCCCGCAGCCGAGAATCAGCAGGCCGCGTTCAAAGGCGAGATGTGCCAGTTGATTTCGCCGGTCCGGAGCGCGCTCTTTGGTTGCCTGATCCTTGACCAGTTCGAAACCGATCATGAGCCCGAGTCCGCGCACGTCGCCGACGTAGCGGAAACGGCGGGGCCAGTCGCGGATGCGGTCGAGAATGTGCGCGCCGATTTCGGTTGCGTTGCGCAGCAAGTCCTCTTCCAGCAATTCAATAGTGGCGAGAGCGGCTGCGACCGCCACCGGGTTGCCGCCGAACGTGGATGCGTGCGCTCCCGGCTGCCAATTCATAATGTCGGCCCTGGATACCGTCGCCGCCAAAGGGAGGCCGCTGGCAATGCCTTTAGCGATGGCGACGATATCGGCCGCCACGCCGAAGTGCTCGGAGGCAAACATACGGCCGGTGCGGCCCATGCCGGATTGCACTTCGTCGTGAATCAGCAGAATGCCGTATTTGTCAGCAATGCGGCGGAGTTCTTCATGAAACTTTGCTGGTGGAACGAGATAGCCGCCTTCTCCTTGGATGGGTTCGACGACGATGGCGGCGACCTCTTCGGCCGGCAGGATCGTCTTAAAAAGCTGATCTTCAATGACCCGCACACATTCAACATGGCAAGCATCGGGATGCTGGCCATAAGCGCAGCGGTAGCAATTTGCGTACGGAATGTGGTGCACCGGCAGCATGGGGCCGAAGCCTTTGCGCTGAACAACCTTGCTTCCAGTGAGAGACAGAGCGCCCATGGTGCGGCCATGGAACCCGCCGAGGAACGCGATGAATTTATCGCGGCCAGAGTGATAGCGCGCCATTTTAATGGCGGCCTCGATGGCCTCGGTTCCGGAATTGCCGAAGTAGACGCGATTCGGACCATTCCCGGGAACGAGGGTGGCGAGCTTCTCTGCCAATTGAACCATGTTCTCGTAATAAAAATCGGTGCCCGACATGTGCAGGAACTTCGCCGCCTGCTCTTGAACCGCCGTAAGAATACGGGGATTCGCGTGGCCGGGTGCGACGACGGCGATGCCGGCGTTGAAATCCAGGAATCGATTCCCATCCACATCTTCGACAATGGCGCCTTCACCGCGGGCCATGACAAACGGATAGCCGCGAGTATAGGAAGGGGACATGATTTTCGCGTCGCGTTCGATGATACTCCGGGCATTCGGGCCCGGGAGCGGCGTGACCAGATTCGGCAGGAGCCGATCAATACCGATACGCATCGACATAACTGTTCACCTCGAGTATTTGTTGCGAAGAGAAATGGCCGCGGGAGGAAAGACGGTTAGTCGCTGCCGAAGAGAGAAGGGCGAGCTGCTGAAGGAGTCGCCATACTTCGAGTGTAGCGAGTTTCCAGGAGTCGGGAAAGGAGGCCCAAACGATTGGGTCGCCATTCTCATTTAGCGGCTCTGTTTGGGCTCACGAGTAAGATAGACGAAGCCGTCTCTGCTATGAAGAACAAGCTCTTTCTATCAAGATCGTCTCTCGTCCTTACTGCCGCGATTCTGGGCGTCTGCTCCTTGGCGAATGCGGCCGATGCCGTTCACTACTCGCCCACTCAGAAGGCATGGTTTCTCGACACCAGCCGCACGACGTATGTCGTTGGAGTCAACGAAAACGGCGAATTGCAGAGCATGTATTGGGGGGAGAAGCTGACGCGGGATGAAGATCTGGCTCCCGCGCATTCAAATCCGGAATGGGCGTCGTTCGATTCGAGCGCAACCACGACCAATTTGGAATATCCGGGTTGGGGAGATCGTCTCTACACGGAACCTTCATTGAAGGTTACGCTTGCGGACGGCGTGCGGGATCTCGTGCTGAAATACGACAGCCAGCAGATCGAAGGCAACACGCTGCGGCTGAAATGCAAGGACATCAAGTACGATCTGACCGTCACGCTCATCTATCGCGTCTATCCGGACGAAGACATCATCCGCAAGAGTTCAACGATTGAGAACCACACGAAGCAGGTTGTGACACTCGAAAGCGCGCAGTCGGGCGTGTGGTATTTGCCGCGCAACGAGCAGTACCGGCTGACCTATGCGGCGGGCCGTTGGGCCGGCGAAGACCAGTTGCAGCAGGAACCCATCCGGCAAGGCAAAGTCGTGCTGGAAAGCCGGCGCGGCAATACCAGTCACCAGCTATATCCCTGGTTTGCGATCGACAAAGGCGGGAGCGCCGGCCAGCAGCATGGGCAAGTGTGGTTTGGCGCGCTCGGCTGGAGCGGCAACTGGAAGATAGTCGTCGAGGAGACGCCGATGCACCAGGTGCGTATCACCGGAGGCTACAACGACTTTGATTTCAGCTATCCGCTAAAGCCCGGCGAACATCTCGATACACCTGAGTACTATGCAGGATACAGCGACGGCGGCTTCGGCGGCGCATCGAACTCACTATATCGATTAGAGCTGAACGAGATTCTGCCGGACCATGAGCATCCCCACGTCCGTCCGGTTCTCTACAACTCCTGGGAGGCGACCGAATTCAACGTGAACGAGGCAGGCCAGAAGACGCTTGCCGAGAAAGCCGCGAAGATCGGTGTCGAGCGGTTCGTGATGGACGACGGCTGGTTCGGCGCCCGGAACAACGACCATGCGGGTCTGGGCGATTGGGTGGTGAACAAGCAGAAGTTTCCGAACGGATTGGGACCGCTGATTCAATATGTGAACAAATTGGGCATGGATTTTGGACTCTGGTTTGAGCCTGAGATGGTGAATCCGGATAGCGATCTGTACCGTAAGCACCCGGACTGGGTGATGAATTTCCCGGGCCGCCCGCGGAGCGAAGCGAGAAATCAGCTTGTCCTGAACATGGCGCGCGACGACGTGAGAGATTACATCTTGAACGCGATCGACAAAATGCTTTCGGAGAACAACATCAAGTTCATCAAATGGGATATGAACCGGCATTTCTCCGAGCCGGGCTGGCCGGAAGTCCCGATAGCCGAACAGAAGGAAATCTGGATCAAGTACGTCCGCAACGTATACGACATCATGGATCGCCTGCGTCAGAAACACCCCGGGCTTGAGATTGAATCCTGCTCGGGCGGCGGCGGCCGGGTCGATTTGGGGGTGTTGAAGCGTACGGACGAAGTGTGGACTTCGGATAATACGGAGGCGCTCGACCGGTTAAAGATTCAGGAAGGCTTTACGTACGCGTATTCGCCTAAAGTGATGATGGCCTGGGTGACGGACGTTCCGAATTTTAATGGCCGGAGCACGCCCTTGAAGTTTCGCTTTCTGGTCGCAATGCAGGGATCGCTCGGAATTGGAGCCAACCTGAACAAGTGGTCGCCGGAGGAGTTTGATCTGGCGACGAAGATGATCTCTTATTACAAGAGCATCCGCGAAACGGTGCAGATGGGAAGTCTCTACCGGCTGTTCTCGCCGCGTGAAGGCGAGTTTACTGTGAATGAATCCGTCGCGCGAGATGGAAAGCAGGCAGTGGTCTTCGCCTTCCTGCATTCCCAGCAGTTTCGCAATCCGATGCCGGCAGTGCACCTGCGAGGTCTCGATGCGAACGCCATTTACCGTGTGAAAAGGATTGACGACAAGTTAGTCGATAAACACGAAACCTACAGTGGCTCCTATCTGATGAATCACGGGATCGAGTTTAACTTGACGGGCGATTACGATAGCACGGCCGTTACATTCGAGAGACAGTAGGCCTCAAAATTTCAGATATCGATAACCCACCCTCATGGGCGGGGTCTTTCTCTCGAAAATCCAGAATCACGTTCGGGACGGGCATGACCGTCCCCCCACCCGAAAGTCAGAGCGGCGAGGCATATCTCCCGCTTCAACTCCGCCGCGCTTCTATAACGCCGGCGAATCGTTGCCGAGCATCTCCTTGCGGATGATCTTGACCGGGATACCGCCCTGCTTTACGAAATTGTCATGGAATTGTTCGAGGTTGAAGGCCGCCCCGGTCTTCTCATGGTAGTCGTGGCGCAATTTCAGGATCTCGAGTTTGCCGAGCGTATAGACAAGATACGTCGGATCGCTGGTGCCGCGCTTCGTCTCGCGTTCGGCGTAATCATGCGACATGTAGCCCTGCTTTTCAAAAAAATCGATGCCTTGCTGGTAAGTCATCTGGCCTGTGTGCATCTCGATGCCAACGATGTACCGGCAATCGCGGAGCAGCGCATCGAGCAGTTGCCCCAGGCGCAGTTTCGGATCGTGGTTGCCATAGCCTTCGTCAAGCATCATCTGCTCGGTGTAATGCGCCCACCCTTCCACGTTCGAACCACACATCGTTAGCTTGCGAACCTTGGAAGGCGCCTGCTTGAACCACAGGATTTGAACATAATGTCCGGGGTAAGCTTCGTGGATGGCAGTGCTCACGATGGTGCCTCGGTTGAACGCCGTCATGAATTGCTGGATGCGCTGCGCAGGCCAATTCTTCCCCGGCAGCGTGACGTTGAAAAATGCCTCGGTGGAAACTTTCTCATAAGGTCCGGGAGTGTCCATAGAGGCAGTAGTGAGGGCTCGCATGAACGGAGGCGTTTCTTCAACAGTAGGCGCCGGCGCCGGCGGAATTTTGATGATGTGCTTCGATTGGATGAAATCTTTCAGACTCGAGAACGTATCGTGAAAAGACTGCAACAGTTGGTCCGGCGCGGGATGATCTTTCTCCAAATCTTCCGCAATCTGCTGCGGCGTCTTCGTAGGATCGATCTTTTGGGCGACAGCGATAAGCTCTTGCTGATTGCGGTGCAGGTCGTCGTACCCGATTTTCAGTAACCGGTCGAGCGGGATATCGACCATCTCTTCATAAAGAAGCTTCTTGCGATAGTCCTCGGCGCCGAGGCGGAAATCGCCGTGCGAGCGCGGCAGCAGATCCGTCTTGAGGAACTTTTGATATTTCTGCAAAGCGGAAATAACGGCAGCGTTGCTGGCCTTGAATTCGGCAAGTAGTTGCGGGTCCTTTACGCCTGAGAAAGCGTCCGGAACATCATGCGCAAAGAAACTCTCGATGCCGGGCAGTTGCTCGAGCGCGATCTCTGTGTAAATGCGCGGCGGGTTTTTCAGGTTTGCACGCGCCTCAATGAAAACGCGGGGAATGAGTTTCTCCCGGGCGATGACACTCTTGAGGCGTGCGTCAGGCGGCGCAAACTCGCGGCTGATCAACGAAAAAATGCTTGATGTTACGCCGCTTGAATAGTCGTCAGGATTCTTTTCCCAGCCGCGGATATCTTCGGTGGCTAACAATTCTGCCCGGATGCGGGAGAGCACCAAGTCGCGGTCATCCGATTGGGGCATGCTTTCGAACTTTGCGAGATACTTGCGATCCATCGCCACCTCGGCTTGCATTGAGCGCCGCGAATAATCCTCCAGTTTCGAATCGTACTGGTGGAATCCATCGGCAGTCGCTTCAGAAGGCGAGAACTCGAAGTGCTCGTTGAAATATTGGTCTACGAGTTGGTCGAATGGCGATTGGGCGTTGGCGATCATCGCTCCTGCCGCAAGAAGTGCAAGAACCTTCATTCAATCATTATCCAGTGGTAGCCTTTAGATCCGCCGGCGCGGAGCTGATGATACGCTAGTCGAAGTCCAGCGTCTGCTCCCTGGGACCAGAGCCGAATTGAGCATCGAACTGCGACCGTCAGGAGGGCGGACACCCTGACATCAGACATGAGAATCTCCGCCCTCAAATTACACTCCATTGCGATTGCCGATCCGCCTCTGCGCAGTTCCTATGGCCTTCATGCGCCATGGGCGCTGCGGACTGTCGTCGAACTTGAAACAGATGACGGCATTCGGGGCCTGAGCGAGACCTATGGTGGCGAGGCCCCGCGCGCGGCACTCGAAGGCATACGCGAGCGTGTTGTCGGTATGGATCCCTTTCAACTCGCTGGGCTTTACGAGGAGATCAACCGCGAAAGCGTGGCCGACGGCAGCGTGCCGGGCGGGCGCAGCCAGGAGTGGCTCGTGCCGGGTGAGAACCCGCTCGATCGAAACAACCGGACATTCGCCGCGATCGAGATTGCGTGTCTTGACCTCATCGGCAAAGCGACCGGTAAACCGGTGTGCGACGTGATCGGCGGCCGCGTGCGCGATCGCGTCAATTTTTCCGCCTATCTTTTTTACAAGCACGCGGGTGGCGGAGGTGATGGTACGTACGCCGATGAATACGGCGAAGTACTCGACGCTCCTTCGGCTGTCCGCGAATGCCGGCAGATGATCGCCCAATATGGATTCCACGAAATCAAGCTCAAAGGCGGTGTTCTCGATCCGCCGGTTGAGATCGAGACCATACGGGCCCTTCGGCGCGAATTCGGCTCAAGCCTTCCGCTGCGGATCGACCCCAACTGCGCATGGTCAGTGGACACGTCTGTCAACGTTGGCCAAGCCTTGCGCGAAGAACTCGCGGGTGGAGGCTATCTGGAAGACCCGTGCCCAGGACTGTCAGGTATGGGCGAAGTGCGGCGGAGACTTCTCGCCAAAGGAATCGATACGCCGCTTGCGAGCAACGTCGCCGTCACCTCCTTCGCAGCGGTTCCTGAGGCCAAAGCGTGCGATGCGGTACAGATTGTCTTGTCCGATCCCCACTATTGGGGCGGAATGCGGCAGGTCCAATATCTTTCGCATCTTTGCGGAGTGCTGGGCATGGGCCTGTCGATGCATTCAAACAGCCATCTGGGGGTGAGTCTCATGGCGATGACGCACGTAGCCGCTGCCTGCCCGAACCTGACGTACGCCTGCGATACGCACTACCCGTGGCAGACTGCGAAAGATGAAATGGTCGCTGGAGGACGCATTCGATTTGTGAACGGCGCCGTCGAGATTCCGGATAAGCCCGGCCTTGGCGTCGGACTGGACTACGACCAACTTGCCCGAGGGCGCGAGCGTTACGAGAAGATTCCGTTCCGCAAACGCGATGACGAAGCGGAAATGCGCAAGCACGTAGACCCGAATTGGAAACGGGTGCTGCCGCGCTGGTAGCGCGATAGGTTTACTCTACTTCGTTTCTCCTGTTTCGAACACCCCTGGTGGGGCAGAGCCTCGCTCCGCGACGGCCTCTCAGGCCAATGTCACTTAGTTTTGGTGGGGCAGACGCTCCGTCTGCGCGCGGCTCCCCGCCGCGCTCTTCGGATCTTGCGGGATTGTCGAGGAGCCGGGCGGGGCGCCCCGCGCAGGCCGAATTCGATTGAGAGATTTTGCAACGGTGCTGCGAGTGAAGAAAAAAAGCCAATCTCTATATACTGAGCACGTGACTCCTCGCGCTTTTGCATCGCGGCTTCGCGGCGTTTTTGGTTTTCCGGTCACGCCCTTTCGGCGCGACCTTTCCCTCGATTTGGACGCGCTCGCACGCAATGTAGACGAAATGGCGGCGTATCCGTTTTGCGCGATGGTGGCCGCGGGCGGAACCGGTGAGATGTACTCGCTCTCGATGGAAGAGATAGAACTCGTTGTCGCGACGACCGTAAGAGCCGTAAATGGCCGCATGCCTGTCGTTGCCGGTACTGGATTTAATGCTTCGATAGGCGTCGAAATCGCGCAGCGGGTGGAAAAGGCCGGAGCCGAGTGCATCCTGGCGCTTCCACCCTATTACTCGGAAGCGCCGGAAGAGGGCTTGTTCGCTTATTACGAAGCGATTGGTGCCGCGACTCCGCTTCCGTTGGTGGTCTATAGCCGCGGATGGGCGGCCTTCACACCGGAAATGGTGGCGCGGCTTGCCGAGCGCGTCCCAACGCTGGTTGCCTGGAAAGACGGGCAAGGGGATGTCCGCAAATACCAGCGCATCATGAGCCATAACGGCGGCCGGTTGGCGTGGCTCGGCGGCCTGGGCGACGATTGCGTGCCGGGCTATTTCGCCATCGGCGTGCAGGCGTATACGTCAAGCATTTCGAACATCGCGCCTCGGCTTTCGCTGGCGCTCGCTGAGGCGGGGGCCGGCGGCGATTTCGTGAGATTGAATAAACTGATGGAACGGTATGTTCATCCGCTGTATGCCATTCGCGAACGATCGCGCGGCTACGAAGTGGCTGTGATGAAAGAGGCTATGGAGGCACTCGGCATGCCCGCGGGACCGGTCCGGCCGCCCTTGATGAATTGCCGGTCCAAAGATGTTGAAGATATTCGGAAGCTGATGCAAGTGTACGAGGAGTTCAGAGTTCCGGCCGGCGCAGCCCTGCGAAACCAGTGAGAGGATGTCGGTATGGCGCTGAAATTCACTACTTCCTACCTCGAAGACTCGCTGGCTCTCTTCCGACATTACAAGAAAATGGCCGAGGGCGCTATCGCCCAGGTGACCGACGAGCAACTCTTCACAACGCTTGATAACGAGATGAACTCGATCGCCGTAGTTATAAAGCACATGGCGGGCAACATGCGCTCACGCTGGACGGACTTTCTGACGACGGATGGCGAGAAGCCTGACCGCAATCGCGACACCGAATTTGTCGACCCGCCGGCGACACGTGAGTCGCTGATGCAAACCTGGAGCGATGGGTGGAACGCCATGTTCGCCGCGCTCGGGCCCCTTACGGATGCCGATATGAACCGGACGGTCGTGATCCGGGGAGAAGCCCACTCAGTGATGCAGGCCATCAATCGTCAGACGGCGCACTATGCCTACCATTGCGGCCAGATCGTATTTCTGGCGAAGCACCTCCGCCACAGTAACTGGAAGTCGCTCAGTGTACCTCGCGGGCAGTCCGCACAATTCAACTCCAAAGTCGCCGCCGGCGATGCCAGCCAGCGCTAGCGATAGCTGCTATTGTTTCTTCTTCTTCTTGCCAAAAGTATCCAGGATCGAATCGATGGCATTTTGCGGCTTTTTATCGCCTTCCGTTCGTTTGCCCCCAATCCCGCCGAGTACTCCGCCCAAGCCGCCGGCCTTGTTGCCCAGAACGGACCCGATGATGCCGGTCGTCAGCTTGCCCGGATCTCCGCTCGTCGGCAAGAGATTCTTCAGCTTCATCTCAGCGATCGCGTTTACGTCGGGACTGAACGTGGGATTCGACAGGTTTCCCGTGACAAGCACCGGTATCACCAGTTCACCTTTGTTGTTCGCCAGCGCCGAATTCAGATAGCCGCCGATTGCGGAACCGCCAACCTGCTTACTGATGCCGCTTGTAAGGACGGCTGTCATATGCATGTTCACGCCTTGATCGACGAGGTTGACCACCCCCTTGGCTGAAAGGGAGCCCTCGTCTAGAGTGGCGACCAAGTCATTGGTATTCGCCACGCCATTTCGAATATTCAGATTGCCCGACAAGCGCTTCAGTGGCGTACCTGATTTTCCTTGAGCTGCAGCCGTTCCGGTGAATCTGCCGACCGCGGAGAGTGCCTTTAGAATGTTCACATTTTTTAGTTCGCCATCGGCGACATTGAAGCCGACCGTGCCGTTCAGCGTGCGGGCCAGATTGGTGCTGGAACTGAGTGCGAACGACAGATTTCCGTCGGCCGCCAGGCTCCCGTATAAGGTATTCTTCAGCGAGCTGGTTGCCGACAAAAGCTTGTTGGTGTCGACGCCCGTCAGTTTCGCGTTTACCGTGCACAACGGAGTAGCCGGTCGTGTATCGAGTGTCCACGTGCCGCTCTCTTTTCCACCGAACAGATCGGCCGTCAAAGGCGATAACCGAATTACGCCGTCCGTCAGCTTAGCCTCCGCGCGGACGTTGCTCAATACAATATCTTGCGCGGTAATGCTGCTCGCAGTAATAGTGGCCCCGCCGTGCAGCTGCATGTTGAGATCGGGGGCGCGCACGTTGGACGAGCCGCCACTGATATCGAGATTCTTCAATGCGAGAGATCCCAGGAATTGCGGATCGCTCATCGGGCCTTTCGCCATTACGTCGGCGTTCAGCGTTCCTTTGACTTGCGTGCCGGGACTCAGCGAAACGCCAAATGCGCCTGTGAGGTGAGCGAGGTCGGACAAAGGCGCGCCTTGTGTATTCAGACGAACGTTGAGGTTGGATGGAGTCGCTCCGGCGTCAATCGTGCCGGAAAGCGACACCGGTATTGTCCCGAGTTTGAGTTCGCCCGCCTTGATCTGTACGAGGTCCTGCGGGCGGGTGATGGCGAGGTCATAGTTTGCTTGAATCGGATCGCTGATTTTCGAGTCCCGGATCACTACCTGTTTCAGCGTCAGATCGCCTTTGCATGTGATCGAATTGCCTGTGGATTTCAGATCGGCCTTTCCGGACATCACAGCATCCGTTTTGTTCGGAATGGCTCCTGAGAAGAAGTGTCCCAGGCTCGCCAGAGAAGCCTCCTCGAGAGCAACATGTCCATCGATAGGCGTAGCTGCAGCGTTTCCGGTTTGTAGCGGCCCAACTTTTGCGTCGAGCGAGAGCAGCTGCTTGCCTTGTCCGGGTAGATGCGCGGACAAATTCAGATTAAAGGGCTGGCCCGGCGCGAAGTCGGTCAGCTTCGCGTCAATGTGGTCGTACACCGCACGCGGCTGTTTTGTTTTCAGATCGGTTACGGCGATCTGGCCGTCGGTGATGGTCACTTTATCCAGCGTGAACTGGGTGGGAGCAGCGGCTGGCTGCTTGCCCGCCGCGGGCGGAGGCGCTGGCGCAGGAGTCTGTGCAGGGGCCTTGGTGCTCGAAAAATTCCAGACGCCGTTCGCGTTTTGGATTAGTTCAATTTGTGGGCGCGTGAGCTGGAGCGATTTAATTTGAGGCTCGCCGCGCAGAAGCGACCAGAATGCGACGCTTGCGGAGACATTGCTGGCTGTGGCTAAAGGCGGCTGCGAGGGGAAGCCGGGAGCTTGGCCGATCGTGACGCCGGCGATCCCCACCGACAGTGGAAATACGTGCAGCGTCAATTTGCCAAGCGTGACTGGGCGATCGAGCTTTTCTTGCGCCTCCGCCTGAATGCGGGGGCGGTACTTGTCGATATCGATCAGCGAAGGCAGGATCAGCAGGATGATGATGACAACTGCCACGATAACGGCTAGGACGAGGATGAGTCGACGGCGCATGGTTTAAATTGTAGACGCCAATGGATGAGTGATTGCGGCAAAAGAATGTTGCGGCTTCTGAGCGGATCCTTCTAAGTGCTGAATATATAGGGAGTTATATGAATTGCCAAAGAATGGCCGGGAAAGCAACTTTCGAGCAATACCGGCCGGAGCCAGGGCCGCAGTGAGTTAGTCTTACGGCCTTTTGGCTCGGCTGGGAACTTTTTAAAGGAGGGGCCGTCGTAGAATGGCGTCTCGTAGTTAAAATTCATGAGTTCTATCAAGGAGCGTCGTGCGCCGCCGCGATGTCATACAGGCGCAATATCAATACAAGGCGGCGCTCGAAGGCTTGTGCCGGCTGATCGGCGCGGATCTCACGCCGGCTCTTCGCAGCACGGAAATTTGTTTCAGATGTCGATCCTACCGTGGCGCCTTCCCAATCGATTTCTGCCTTTTGAGGAGGCGCTGTCGAAAGCGATGCTGGGCATGATTGTCGAGCACCGCACGTCCGCTGATTTGTAAGCCAAGCTTCAACCCCAAGCTTGGCCGTTTACATGCTCTCGCGGGACGCCAACTTCCGGGCGCTCTGGGAAAAGAAGGCAACCTTCCCGTTTTTCGTGGTGGGTGACGAATACATCACCCGTTTGCTGCTGTTCCGCTGACGGTCGAAATTCTGCAATCGCACTGGCCCGCCCTCACGCATAATGGGCACATGAAACCCAACGTCAAATCCATTCCAGACGGTTTTCAAACCGTCAACGCATATCTTCAAGTGGATAGTGTCGCGAAAGAGATCGCTTTTCTCGAGCAGGCATTTGGCGGGAAAGTACTTCACCGCTCTGTTCTGCCGGATGGCAGAAGCATTCATGCGGAAGTGAAGGTCGGAAATTCCATCGTCATGATGGGGCAAGGTAATGAGACGTGGAAACCGCGCCCCTGCGCCGTATATGTCTACGTCGACGATGTCGATGCGACATACCAGTGCGCGGTGGCGGCGGGCGGAAAGTCACTTGGCGAACCGAAAGACCAGTTTTACGGCGATCGCAGCGGTGGCGTGGAAGACCCATGTGGAAACAGTTGGTGGATTGCCACGCACATCGAAGACGTATCGCATGAGGAATCCGACCGGCGCTTCGCGGCAATGGGCCATCAACATTAAGAACTAAAGCGCACTACACCGGCTTTGCCGCTTGCGAACTCTCCGCGGCCAAAGGCTCCAGTTCTCCGAGAATTGTTGGAACCAACTCCGACACCGTCGGATGGATATGCATCGCCTGCTTCAAAAGCGTATAGGGAGCTTTGGCGTACATAACATCCAGAATGCAGTGAATCACTTCGTCGCCCCCGGTTCCGAGGATCGCTGCGCCCAGAATCTGTTCTGTATCCGCATCGACCAGTACCTTCATAAATCCCTGGGTTTCGCCCTTTTCGATCGCTCGCCCAATCCTCGTCATGGGCCGCTTGCCGACGAGCACGCGTTTGCCCGCGCGGACTGCTTCCGCCGCGGTCAGCCCGGCGCGGCCGAGCGGCGGATCGATAAACAGCCCGTAAGTGGTGATGCGGTCGCTGACGCGGCGTGAGCCTCCATCCAGCAAATTGGCCGCGACAATTTCAAAATCGTTGTAGGATGTATGCGTAAAGCCGCCGCGTCCGTTGCAATCGCCAAGCGCCCAGATGCCGGGAACATTGGTTTGCAATTGGTCGTCGACAGTGATGTTCCCGTGCCCGTCGGTCGCGATATTCGCCTTTTCCAATCCCAGATCGTCCGTGTTCGGCCGCCTTCCCACGGCGAGAAGAACGTGCGAGCCGCGCACGTCGGGTGGACCGTCGGTGCAATCGACACCAGCGACAGGTTCATTGCCATCATTTTTGAAGTGGATACACTCCGCATTCAGGCGCACATCAATGCCTTCACGCTCAATAATCTCGGCAATGGCCATCGACACATCAGCGTCTTCACGCCCAATGAGTCTGGGCCCTTTTTCAATAATGGTGACTTCGCTTCCGAAGCGCCGGTACATTTGCGCGAACTCGAGGCCAATATAACTGCCTCCTACGATGACGAGGTGCTCCGGAATGAAGTCGACCCCCATCATCGAACTGTTCGTCCAGTACGAAATCTGGTCTATGCCCGGCATATCGGGCACGATGGCGCGGCTGCCAACATTGATGAAAATGCGCTCGGCGCCGATAAATTCGCCATTTATTTTGATCTCTCGCGGAGACTCAAACTGCGCATGCCCCTCGTACACCGTGCAATTTTCCATCGACTTGAGCGATTTCTCCAGGCCGATTCGGGAGGCTCCCGATATCTTGTCTTTCCGGGCTTTTACCGCCTTCATGTCGATTCGAATCGGCCCGTCGACGAGCACGCCATATTCCGGCGCGCGCCGCGCCACGGCGGCGGCACGCGCGCTCGCAATAAGGGTTTTGGTCGGAATGCAGCCTGTGTTCACGCATGTGCCGCCAAAAAGGTTGCGCTCGATGATCGCCACCTTCAGGCCGGATTTGGCGAGCCGACTCGCCAACGGCGGGCCTGCTTGGCCCGTTCCGATGACGATCGCGTCGTATTGTGTCATGGTGTCTCCCGAAACTTGAAATCGCAGCGCGACGGTTCTTGAGCGTAGCTATTCTACGTAATCAGCTTCTTTCGCACCGCATACAACACGATCTCGGCAGTGCTGTGCAGGTTCAGCTTCTGCATAAGGTTCATGCGATGTGTATCAACGGTGGACACGCCGACGTCGAGCATGGAAGCTACCTCTTTGTTGCTGCGGCCCTCCGCTAGCAGTTGTAGAACTTCTCTCTCTCTGTCTGTCAGTGTGTCATAAGAATCCTGCAGTCCCCGTTTGCGCAAATGGCGTAAATACTCTTCCGAAAAAGCGTGTCCAATTGCCGGACTGAAATAGCTCGCGCCGCGCATAAGATTTCTTATTGCCGGAACCACTTCATCCTCCGCCGTGTCCTTTAGCAGATAGCCGCGGGCCCCGGCGTTCAGAGCTCGCAGAATGTAAGTCTCGTCGCAGTGCATGCTAAGCATCAGTGCCTTAGTTCGAGGCGAAACCTTCTGCAGGTGAACGACAACCTCAATTCCGTTGAGCTGAGGCATCCCGACATCGAGGATTGCGACGTCAGGTTGTTCCGCTTCACACAGTTTCACAGCCTCACGGCCGTTGGACGCCTCGCCGACGATTTCGAAAGAAGCTTCATCTTCGAGGATGGAGCGCAAACCTTTCCTGACGATGCTGTGATCGTCGGCCACCAGAATTCGTGCTTCAGGCATACCCGATCACCATGTCCTCGCTGGGGATTTCCGCCACTAGAACAGTTCCGCCTCCCTCGCGGGGTTTCACTTCGAAAAGCCCGCCAAGGCGGTGCACGCGCTCCTGGATACCGAGCAATCCCAAGCCGGGTCCGGTCCGCGAAGAGCGCGTGAAGCCCACTCCATCGTCCGCGATGGTGATTTGAATCGTGCCCTGTTTGTCGAGAACCTCTACATCTATGTTTTTCGCCTGCGCATGGCGGGCGCAGTTGGTGAGCGCTTCCTGAATGATGCGGTAGATCGTAATCCGATGATCTTCCGGAAGGAAATCGATCGATTCGCTCAAGGTCAACGCGACTGGAATTTCGTATAGACGCTCGAATTCGCGGCTCTGCCATTCGAGCGCCGGCCGGAGGCCCAGATCGTCGAGCATCGATGGCCGTAGTCCCATGGCCAGGCCGCGAACGGATCTCACGGTCTTCTCGATGAGCGATTTCGTCTTGTCCAGCCGGGCATCGAATAGTTCTTTCGGAGACGACTGCAGCCGCTGCAGCGACTTCAGTTCCATGCGCAATCCCGTGAGCATCTGGCCGACCTCGTCGTGAAGTTCGCGCGCAATGGAACGCCGTTCTTCCTCCTGGGCCTGGACCAATTGCCGCGAAAGCTGACGCATATCGTCCTCGGCCTGCAGAGCGCGCCGCTTCGATTCGTTCGCGCGCTGATATTGACGGCGCTCTAGTTTCTCGAGCATCCGAACGCGAATCAGGCACACGAACGCGAGCACCAATGCGAGCGCGAGCGATGCCGCCATCATGCGTTTTTCAAAAGTCTTGAACTCGCGTTCGCTTGTTTGAATATCGCGCTGCTCGCGGGCTAGCGACGTTTCGCTGAATTGCTGGATCTGGTCCGCCAGTTGGAGAACTGCGTCGCGCCGCGGCATCACTTCGCGTCGTAGAAAGATATAGCTAGAGGCTCGCTTCTCCGCCGGATTCCATTCGAAAACCGGATTCAAAGAGTCCCAATATGCATACACTTTCACCCGAAGCGTTTCGAGCTGTGGCGCGCGCACAGTGCTTGAGGCGTGTTGCAGATCGTCGAGGTGTTTGTCCGTTTCCTTTCGCAGAGTCAACATCTCTGAACGGTAGGAATCGGCGCGGATGAAAGAAGGATCGAGAAGAAAATCGCGAATTAAGACATTTGAAATATGTATACCGGAGCGTACTTGTTCAAGGCTCATGCCGACCTTGCGATACGACTGGTTCATCTCGAACAACTGCGCGTACAACTCCTTCGATTTGTACATTACCAGGAGATCCGAAAGCCCCACCAGGACGAGCAGAGCACCGAACGCAACCGCCAGTAATAGAACGTACCGGACGCGAACATCGACCGGTTCGGCTGCGGGGGTGGCGGCCCGCTCTCCGGTATTTACCGGATTCCCTAGAATCCCGCTAGAGACTACTGTGGGGTTATCCATATGCGTGTGATTTTTTCGGACCTAGACGGCGCCCTGCTCGATCCGCATGACTACTCTTTAGCAGAAGCGTCCGATGCGATCCACTCCGTTCAATCCGCGGGCATGCCTCTGGTTATTTGTACGAGCAGAACCAGCGCTCAATTCGAACTGTTTCGCGGTCAGCTGCCTTGTCATCCTGTTATCGTAGAAAACGGTGGCGCTATTCTCATCCCTAGCGGCTATTTCCCATTCTCCATTCCCGGAGTGCAGCGGCGCAATCGTTTTGAAGCGATAAAGCTGGGCGGCTGCCGCGAGCACGCTGTCGCTGCGCTCCGGCATGCATCTGAAAAATCCAGCGTTCCTGTCCGGGGATTCAGTGATCTGACGAGGAACGATATTTGCGAACTCACCGGATTTGACCCCGAGGAAGCCGATCGCGCGAACGCCAGAGAGTTCGATGAGCCATTCATCAGCCTAGATCCTGAGCGTACACCGGAGTTGCTCTGTGCTTTGGAGCAAACTGGAAAACGATGGTCGCGGGGAACGCATTTCTATCATGTCTTCGGCCCGAGCGACAAAGCATCCGCCGTGTGGATACTGCTTAAATTTTATGAGCGCGCGTTTGGACAAGTGGACAGCATCGGTATTGGAGATGCGCCCAGCGACATAGGCTTTCTGCAGTTGATGCAACGATCCGTGATCATGCCTTCAGAGTTTTCTTCCAGCATGCGGAAGGCACTGCCGGAAGCAGAATCGCCGGCCCGGCCGGGGCCGCTGGGATGGAGCGATTCGATTGCGGGGTTTCTTAACGCCACAAGACCGCGCGCAATAAGCACGAAGGCATGCGCTTCCTGCTCCTGCGCGTCAACCTATGGACACGAGTCGGAGAGCTTCAGTCCCTACTCCGAGAAATACGTCGACGAACGCAACGTTGAAGATTTGCGCAGCGAGCACAACGCGGCCAGGTTTGCCGGCCAGTCGCCTGTTTTCCACGGTTGAAAATCGAATGAACACCGGCAAAGGTCCCACCGACACAACGCGTTCGTTTAGAGCGGATTACGGCCCGGCCGTTGTCTCCGTTTGCAATTACCGTACTCTCGGACTCGACCAGGACGGCGCCGACATCCCTCAATTCACGATCTTGATCGTCGGCTGCAAAGCTCAAAATCTGCACAGATTCCGGCATGCCATGGAATCGGCCAAGTTAGCTGTGGATGTGCAGGTACACATGGCAAGCGGTGGAGGTACCGCGCTCGAAGACTTTCTCGCGGGCACATTTCACAAGCCCAATCTCGTTCTGCTCGATTGCGAGATGAGGAGTGAGTGCAGCCTCGAAATCGTCCGCGCGCTGAAGGGCAACCCGAAAACTCGAAACATACCGGTGATCGCGCTTGCGCAGCCGGGGGACGATCTCTACGTCGAAAATCTGTATCGTTGCCAGGTGAATTGTGTGCTGCCCAAACCACAGGTTGTGGAAGAGGCCACGGCGCTCTTCACACGGATCGAGCAGTTCTGGTTCCGGGTGGCCGCTCTACCGCTTTCGTACTAGACTCGGGGCGTTCCTGTCTCTTTTCGCTTACGTTCCAGAAAACTTGGCAGGTCACAAAGTTGCCGGGAATACGATATACCTAGATTGTGGGCTGGCAGTAGTCGGACGTCTATAGCGCAACTGCAGCATTTTAAATCGCTTATCACGCCCCTCGCTCCTCCGCAGCTGAACTAGCCATACGGGGAGCGGATACTGGTCGCTGAAAGCTGAACGTCTTAGCCGTCTCGCTTTGCCGTAGCTCCTTAGGGCAGGTGAACGATATGCGCACTCAGACGAAGCAGCTTGACCCGGTTGATGAAGTTCTGTGTACCGTAGACGAACCGGGCGGACACGCCAATTTTTTCTGTGGACCAGGGGCGAAGTTTGCCGTCGTCGCTCGTAACGGGGCAAACCCACAAAGGTTTTTCGAGCAGAACGCTTATTCGGCCGCTCAATCGTTTGTTCAGGGACAGTTTTCGATTCGGGGCGATATCTACGAGGCTATTCGTTTCTTTACGAGCCGGCCGCATTCTCGCCTGCGCGACCTCTGGATCACACTCGCGCTGCGCTTTGAACGTATCAACGTGCTTGCGCACCTCGGAAGTAGAGAATCGGCCGCGGACAGCATACGATTTCATTACGACCGCTCGAACGATTTCTATCGCCAGTTCCTCGACTCGCGCATGCAGTATTCGGCTGCCCACTTTTCTCGTCCGGGTCAGCCGCTCGAAGAAGCTCAACTCGAAAAGCTTGACGGAATATGCCGGCGGTTAAGGCTGCATCCCGGCGACACGCTGCTCGATATCGGCTGTGGCTGGGGCGGTTTGATTATCCATGCGGCGGAGCGATACGGCGTGCGCGCGAAGGGCTGCACGCTCAGCCAGGATCAACTAAAGTTTGCAACGGCGGCTGTGCGCTTTTTAGGTCTTGAAGACCGAGTGTCGGTGGACATAATCGATTACCGCGATTTGAATGGAAGCTTCGACAAGATCGCTTCCATTGGGATGTTCGAGCATGTCGGCCAACCCCTTCTGGCTGGATATTTCAAGAAAGTAAAGGACCTTCTCAAGCCTGGAGGGCTGTTCTTGAACCGCGGACTCATCCGCGCAGAAGGCGCCAGCGATGACGCGGAAACCCTCTTCATCCAAAGGAGCGTGTTTCCGGGAGGCCAACTAGTTCACCTGGCGGACGTGATACGCGAGGGAGAGATCGCCGGTCTTGAGCCGATTCAGATGCACGATACTCGGAAGCATTATGCCAGAACCTGCCGCGCCTGGGTGGCCCGGCTCCAGCAGAATGCCAAGGCGTGCCGGATGCTCGTGAGCGAAGCGACTTATCGTACGTGGCTCCTCTACCTTGCAGCCTCTGCGCTGAACCTCGAAGACGGATGTACCGGTTCAACTGAGGTTCTGTTTGAGAAAAAAGCCGCTATGTGCTGAGGAGTCGTTTCGGATTAATCCGCTGACTCACTAGAGTGGGCAAGGAAGCGTTAGCTTGCGTTTGGATTTTTTACCGCTCATTCGGGCAATCGGAGTACGGAGCCGCCTCCGGCCGGAAAGGTGGGAACTTCCTGCTCCTTGTATTGAAGCTGGTACAGCTTCCAATAAATGCCGCGCAATGCGAGTAACTCCTGGTGAGTTCCAATCTCGCGTAGCTGCGCTTTGTGCATCACGAGAATGCGGTCCGCCCGCTGTATCGTCGAGAGTCGGTGCGCAATAACGAGCGAGGTCCGCCCTTCGACAAGTCTGCTCAATGCATCGCGCACGCGATACTCTGTTTCGGTATCGACGCTGGATGTGGCTTCGTCGAGTATCAGAATCCGGGGATCGTGCGCCAGCGCCCGGGCGAAGTTCATTAACTGTTTCTGGCCGGTTGAAAAGCCGCTGCCTCGTTCGCGTACAACCTGATCGAATGCGTCGGGAAGTGTCTCCACGAAATCGAGGAAGTTCACACGGCCGGCCGCGGCGGCGATTTGCTCTTCGGTGATCCATTCCGTGCCGAGCCGTATGTTGCTGGCGATGGTGCCGGCGAATAGATACGGATCCTGCAGCACAACGCCGAAATGACGCCGCAAATCCTGTACCTCATATTGCCGGATATCGAAGCCGCCTATCCGGATCGATCCCTTCTGTATGTCGTAAAACCGAAGCAGGATGCTGATCAGCGTTGTTTTGCCTGCCCCGGTGTGGCCGACGATTGCGATGGTTTCGCCTGGTGAGATCTCGAACGATACATCTTTCAGAACCCAATCTTCACCCTTGTACGCAAACCAGACGTGGTCGAACTCGATTCCCACCGATCCCTCCGGAAACGGCTGGGCAGCGGCCGGTGAAACGATCTCGGGCTTCGTATCCAGCAGCTTAAAGATGCGCTCCGATGCGGCCATCGCCGACTGCAGAATGTTGTATTTGTCGCTAAGGTCCTGAATAGGCCGGAAGAACCGCAATCCGTATTGGAAGAACGCCACCAGTACGCCGAGCGTGAGGGCTCCCGCGCGGATGCGGAAGCCGCCGTATGCCAGCAGCAGAGCTAGCGCGCTCATGCCAAGAAACTCAACCACAGGATAGAACCATCCGTAGGCCGTAATGGCGTCTTTGAATGCGTCCATGTGCGCGCGGTTAATTTCTTCAAATTCGGCCTTGCTGCGCTCTTCGCGATTGAACAGTTGCAGCACTACTATGCCCGCGATGTGTTCCTGGATGTACGCGTTTATCTTGGCGATCGCTACGCGAATGCGCCGGTAGCTTTGGGATGCCGCCCTGCGGAAACGTATGGTTACCAGTACCACCAGAGGCATCACCGCGAGCATCAGCAGGGTCATGCCCGGACTGAGCTGAAACATCGTCAGAATTACGAACGACAGCATGAAAATGTCGCCGATGATGGTAACCAGCCCGGAAGCGAACAAGTCGTTCAACACGTCCACGTCCGTTGTCACGCGAGTCACCAAGCGCCCGACGGGATTTCTGTCGAAAAATGCAATGTCGAGCGTCTGAAGGTGCGCCATCAGCTGCCGGCGCAGATCGAACATGGCCTTCTGGCCGGTCCATTGCATGAGGTAGGTCTGACCGAAATTAAAAACGAACCCGAATACAATTGCAGCCAGATACAAGACGGTCAATTGCGTCAAGCCCGTCCAGGGATCGCTCGAAAGCCACGCGTCAATGGGTGTTTTGATAGTATGCGTAGCGGGGACCAGATAGCGGTCGATAGCGAGTTTCGTCAGGAGCGGTCCAAGGATCTGCAGCAGTGAGTCGAACAGAAGCAGTACGAGAGATGCGGCCACAACCACGCGGTACGGCCGCATGTAAGTAAGCAGCCGCCGCATCAATCGGCCGTCGTACGCTTTCCCTAGTACTTCTTCTTCCAAGTTTGCGTCCTCGTGAGCCCTCGTTTACAGACTAACGTACATATCCCCGGGATCCTCCTTTTGCGGAACCATGAACGGAATCGTTCTAATTGACAAGCCCTCCGGCTGCACCAGTCACGACGTCGTGAACCGCTGGCGCCGGCTGGCAAAAACGAAGCGCGCGGGACACCTGGGAACACTCGACCCCCTGGCCACCGGTCTTTTAGTCCTCGTAACCGGGACGGCGACTCGCCTGGCGCAGTTTTTTGAAAGCAACGACAAAACCTATGAAGCCGAAATAGGGCTGGGATTTGTGTCCGACACTTTCGACGCAGACGGCACTGTGACGGCCACGAACAGGCCGGTTCCGGCCCCAGAAGATATAATCGAAGCGCTTGGCGGATTCCGCGGCGTGATCATGCAAGTGCCCCCGCCGGTCTCGGCGAAAAAGATTGGCGGAATCCCCGCTTACAAGCTGGCCAGGAAACAGCAACCGGTCCTTCTCACTCCGGTCGAGGTGGAAGTGAAGCAACTCGATCTACGCGAAATAGCGGGCGAAACGGTGCGCTTCACCATCACGTGTTCCGCCGGCACGTATATTCGCGGCATTGCCCACGATCTTGGCGAAAAGCTCGGCTGCGGAGCCCTCATTACCTCTTTACGGCGGACCACAAGTGGAGAATTCAATGTGGAGGACTCCTGGACTTTTGAGCAGCTCGAGCAGATGTCGGCATCCGCGAACCTCGAGGAGGCGGTGATCCCGTCCGCTAAGCTTCTCCCCGCATTCCCCTGCGTTCACGTCGACGATATCGGCGAGATGCGCATACGGCAGGGCAGGGAATTTCGAGCATCTCCATTCGCGGTGCGGCTGGGGGCGCCGTTTGTGAAAGTCGTTTCATCTTCGGGCGATCTCATCGCTATCGGCCAGTTAAAGTTCCCTAATGTGTATCACCCGATGATGGTGCTCTAGCGTCATAAATTAGCAAGAGGCCGACTGGGCCTTGCATGTGTGTTACACAGGAGGAATCCTGCTCGTCCTTACAACGATCATGAGGAATCGAATTGTCCGGCTGCTAATGCCGGCTATCCTGCTCAGCTTGCTGGCGTGCGCGCAGGATGCTCCGAAGAAGCCGGCGCATCCGCACCCGCAGTTCTTTGCTGGTACGGTTACCGAACTCGACTCTACCCACATCACCGTTTCGCGGAGCGTGCTGGGCCGCCCGCCCGAGCATAGAACCTTCCTCATCGAATCGACCACGAAGATGAGCAAAGATCTTCGGACGAAGGAGCGCGTTACGGTGCGTTACCGTAGCGATCCGGATGCAGACGTTGCGCTGGAGATTCTGGTGCGGACTCGCGCAAGAACGCCGCATCCAGGTTGAAGGCAATAGCCTCGAGGCGTGCGCTCCGCCAACTTTAGTTAACCGAGCAGCAGCGTCAGCGCGTACACGACGGGCAAAGCGAATAAACTGCTATCGACACGGTCGAGCATCCCGCCATGTCCGGGCAGCATTTTCCCACTGTCCTTCACGCCTGCGCCGCGCTTAATAGCGGATTCGGCAAGATCGCCGAATTGACCGGCGATGTTTGCCACCACGGCGATCACTGCGACCTTCCACAAGGCGACATCCGGCTGAAAATAGCCCATGTAAATGAGCCCAAATACAAGTGAACCAAGAATCGAGCCGGCCGCTCCCTCCCAGCTTTTTTTCGGGCTTACGACGGGCGCCATGCGGTGATGCCCGAAGGCCCGGCCTGTGTAGTAGGCGGCCGAGTCGCCGGCCCAGTTCAGCGCGACGGCGAAAAACATCCAGTGGACGCTTTTGATTCTCAGCAGTTCGGCGAAACGCCACGGGAGAAATGTATAAATGGCGCCGAGGAACTCCGCCGAAACCGCCGGAAGCACATCGCGTAAGTTATCGTCGCGCAGCGCAGCAATCAGAGCAAGGATGGCGAGCAAGCTCAGGCCCAGGGGAACGTAACCCGGCGCAAAGAGAAAAAGAACACCAGCCAGGGCGCCAAAAAGCGAAGGGCGGCGGATTCCGTGTGCTGCCACGATGCCCGTGTACTCCCAGTAGCACGTCAGCGCAACATAGAGCGCGACGATCTTGAAAATTACGAGCGGCGCAAGGAAAATGACGTAGGATGCGGCCAGCGCAAGCAGGACCCCGGTGATCACCCGCTTCATAGACGGCGCGTTACGTTCATCGCTCTTAGCGAGATGGGACTTCCAGTGCTTCCAGGATTAGCTCCGATTCGTCCAGGGACGTAACGGGGCTGGGCCGCATGATGCCCCCGAAGCGGCGTTCGCGATTCTGATAATCGAGGACGGCTTCCAGGAGATTCATGCGCGTAAAATCCGGCCATAGCGTGTCGGTCACATAGAGCTCGGAATAGGCGATTTGCCAGAGAAGGAAATTGCTGATGCGCATTTCTCCCGAAGTGCGGATGAGAAGATCGGGATCTCGAAGACCGGATGTATACAGGTGGGAAGCGATGGTGTCCTCGGTCACTTCGAGCGACTCGAGTGTGCCTTCCAGCCGCGCGTTGTCGATCATGGCGTTTACGGCATCTACGATTTCCGTCCGGCCGCCATAATTGATCGCGAGATTCAGGCGCATGCCGCGATTGTGCGAGGTTGTATCCATCACGCGTTGCAAATCGTCCTGGACGGGCGTGGGCAATGACTCAACCCGGCCAATGGCCACCAGCTGAATATCGTTTTTCATCAACGTGGTTAGTTCGCGGCGCAGGTAATACCGAAGCAAGCGCCACAGCCCTTCCACCTCGTGCCTCGGTCTTTTCCAGTTCTCGACCGAGAATGCGTAAAGCGTGAGCGTCTCGATGCCCATCCGCGCGCACGTTTCCGCCGTTGTGCGGACTACGCTGACTCCGGCGCGATGGCCGAGAATTCGCGGGAAGTTACGTTGGCGCGCCCAACGCCCGTTCCCGTCCATGATGATGGCGATATGTGAAGGCAGCCGCTTCGGATCAATTTGGATGGCAAGTCGCCAATCGGGCTCCTCAGGCGTCAACGCCTGCAGCAATTCCTTCATGTCGTAAAGTCCTATCGTACACCAAGTCGATGCGTGTTAATAGCCGTTAAGGCGCTGCCACCACTGAATGATGCGAGGCCCCCAAAAGGCCGCGACAACCCCTCCAATACACAAGAACGTGCCCAAAGGCAGGGCGTGGGTTCGCGGGTCCTTCTTCCTAACCAGGATATAACCGCCGCCGAGAATCGCCCCGCCTAGGGCGCCTAGCATCATCGCCAGGATCCCTTGCCCCAGTCCGAGGAAGGTTCCGAGCATTGCCAGCAGCTTCACGTCTCCCCAGCCCGGCGGAATAATGCCGCGCAGCCGTGTATAGGCGTATGCGAAAGCCGCAAAGGGCACGGACAGGAGGAAAGCCGCTATCGCAGAGTTCATCAGAGAGACACCGAGCGTGCCAGCTCGCGGCGCAAGCAGCGCAGCCGGGCCGTCGAAGAGCGGCACAAACAAAGAAAAACCGAGGCCGACGACAATGCCGCCGAGCGTCAGTTCATCGGGCAGCAGGCGAGTCTCGGCGTCCGTCCAGAAGAGGATCACCATCAGGCAGCCGAATACGGTCCACTTCAAAGCGGCCGTTGTGAGTCCGAACTGGACGATGGTTCTCGCGAACAATGCCGCGGTCATGACCTCGACAATCGGGTAGCGCCAGCCTATCAGCCCTTTGCAAGCGCGGCAGCGGCCGCCCAGCAGAAGGTAGCTCAACAGCGGAAGGTTGTCGTACCAGCGAATCTGCCGTTGGCAGGACGGACAAAACGAGCGGGGCGCGACGATCGAGAGGTCGCGCGGCAAACGGTAAATACAGACATTCAGAAAGCTGCCGAATACAAGGCCGAACACGCCGGCGATGAAAACAAAAATGCCGGTCATATCAGCCACTTAGCGCTTTTTCGTACGAGGCTAGAGTGCCGTCGATCAGACGTCCAATCGAGAATTTGTCGGCGACACGGATCTTCGCGGCGGCAATGATTCCGGCCGCGAGATCGCGATTGCGGGATAGCTCGGTCATAGCGGAAGCAATTCCTTCCGGATCGTTGTCTGTGTACAGCCCCGAGACTCCGTCTTCGAAAACTTCCGCCAGGCCGCCTATGCGGCTGGCGATGACGGGGATGCCCATCGTCATCGCCAGTAGAGCCGCCGACCCAAGCCCTTCGGACCGTGTGATGTAAACGAACATCGAAGCTCGTGCCAGGTCGCGAGTCAGATTGTCGGAGAAATGGACTGGGACGGGAGTGAACGAGGCTGCTTGTTCAATCAGGTCGCGTCCTTTGAGTGGATCCCTCGACGCCAGGGCGACCGCGGGAGCACCGCTGCTCCATTCAGCGAGTGGCGCGGGCGCGATGGCATCGTAGACGAGATCGATACGCTCCGGTGGGACGCCGGCGGTGATCAGTTGCGAGGTGACGAATTTCGAGACCGCCAGATACCGTGTGGCGCGCGCGTATTTCCAGCGGGAGATCGCGCTCCTGCGGACTGGAAAGGCGACACGGCGCGAAACCACAAACGGCTTTCTCGACGCCACGGCCGCTTCAGTGTGGGCGTAGGCGTCGTGTACATGTACGATGTCGCACTTGCGCGAAAACCGCCAGATACTGCTAAGATCTGCGACGCGGGTTGGGATGTTCTCGGCCACGGCTGCTTGAAAGAGCGGGCTGCCGGAACAGGCGAGCAATAGATTTTCGTGGCCCCGCTTCCCAAGCGCGCGTATGAGAAGTAGTACCTGATGCTGGCCTCCGCGCATTTCACTTCCGATATCGATATGGAGGATATTCACCTGCTGCCATCCTTCCAATACAGGCAAGCTCTGGCCGGGCATACCCGGACCCTACGAGAATTCTCGATGTAGGGGCGAGGCATGCCGCGCGCTTCGGGGTTCAGCGTGGCGCAGACTCTCAGCCCGACGCCCCGACACTCGTGTCGAGGCTTGCCTCGGGCTCGTACACTACGCATCGCGCCCCGGTTGCATGTTCCTTGCCTTCATATATTTCATGAAATTGTAGAAGGCAGCCATGTAGGCAATGGTTAGTCCCTCCGCGCCGTCCAAAAATCCGCGGCCCAAAACATAGGTGCGGAAAAACGTCCAGGGTGGATCCAGCAGCAGCCGGGCGAGCGTGATCTTTCCCCTGCTCGAAACAATCTGCTCCGCTGCGAGCGTGGTATAGCGATCCATTGATTTCACGTGTTCCGTGATAGAGCTGCAGGTGAAGTGCAGAATATTCGATTGAAGATGTCCGATGCGGCCCTCAACAATCACGCTCTCGTGAACGAATTCGCCAACCCATCTCGCCTTTCGCCTGTCGAACAGCCGGACTTTTCTATCCGGGTACCAGCCGCCGTGCAGGATCCAGCGCCCCAGGTATTGCGCGAGCCTCGGCATGGTGTACCCGTCGTACTGAGGACCGCCTTTTTTGATCTGCCAGATCTCGGCCTCGAGCGCTTCACTCAAGCTTTCATCCGCGTCGAGCGATAAGATCCAGTCGTTCTGAGCAAGCTCGGCCGCAATATTTTTCTGCGCGGCGTATCCGTGCCAGGACGCTTCGACGACGCGTGCGCCAAGATTTGAGGCGATTTCCACCGTACGATCGATGGACCCGCTATCGAGCACCAGGATCTCATCGCAGCACCGCAAACTCTCGATGACACGGGCGATGTTGCGCTCTTCGTTATAGGTAATGATCGTTGCGGAGATCTTCAGCGGCATAATCGCCATCCAGCGCGGTCTTGCCCGGGCCGAACCAGCCCTTGCACTCTATCGCATGCTTACAGGCGTTAAAGATAGCGAGATAACCAGGATCGCAAATGCCGCCGCCGCGATCCACCGTCGTTTGGCGTTGAGCGGCGTTTCGTCGTAAACGAGAGGATGGCGGATTCCCAAGATGAATAGGATCACTGCCCAGAACAACCAACTGAGCGAAAAGTAAGCCATCGGCAAAAGCAGCAGCAGGAACAACCACGACACCATCTTATGAACACGGCCGAACAGCGCGTACAGAATGTGTCCGCCGTCAAGCTGCCCGACGGGCAGGAGGTTGATGGCGGTGGCCAATAAGCCGGCCCAGGCCGCTTGGGCGAATGGATGAAGCGCGATGTCGCTGGCAGGCGTGCCCGGAAACCGGAGCCATTCGACAAATCGCATCAGCAAGGGCGTCCCGAAAGTGAAATCGCCGCTGGTCGCGATATGCGGTATCACCCGTGATTGCGCGATGCCGGCCACAAGAAATGGAACCAGCACCACAAACCCGGCGATGGGCCCTGAAACGCCGATATCGAAGAGAGTACGGCGAGTAAAAATGGGCGACTTGATCCGGATAAACGCTCCGAAGGTCCCCAGCAGCAGTGGAGAGGGCAAGAAAAACGGCAGTGTCGCGTCGACATTCGATCGCCGGCATGCGACATAGTGGCCTAGTTCGTGCGCCAACAGGATGACCAGCAGCGGCAGTGAGAACATGAGCCCCCTGAGCACGGCGGTGTTTCCTTCAAACAGCAGTGGATAGCCGGCCCAGATTAAATCTGCGTTGAATGGTTCCCCGGCGTAGAAACAAGCGGCAATCGCTGCCCCGTAGACGGTGGTCGTCACAAGCGTGAAAAGCAGCAGCAGCCCGTTAACCCACCATCGCCCATGCCAGCGTGCGGGATCTTCTGCTTCCCGGATTTGACTCAGAGGAGGAAGTGGCCGGAAATAGCCAGGCTCAGACACGAAGATTACTGTAGTGTCTGCAGTTCTTTACCCGGTTTGAATCGAACCGCCTTACCCGGCGGAATGGCTACCTCTGCGCCGGTCCGTGGATTTCTGCCGATACCCGTTTTCCGTGGACGTACATTGAAAATGCCAAACCCGCGTAATTCAATGCGGTCGCCCTCGCTCAGCGCCTTCTTCATTGTGTCGAAAACGGTTTCTACGGCCATTTCCGCTTTGGTTTTGGTTATCCCGGTCCGGTTTACGACCTCGTTAATGATGTCGAGCTTGATCAAGCGTCCTCCCCGAGCTTCAAGATTGGTTTTCTAATCCGCCGGTGAGTGCGGCGTCCCAATCCCGATGATAATAAGGAAGTTAGCGACTTGTCAACGAAAGTCGCCCGATCTTCAAAGCCCATTGGTCCCGGTAGCTTTTGCTTGGGCCTCCGAGACAAAAATACCTGATTCTACTGAGAGCCCTTGCGTCTAAAAGGAAACTTATTTATAGAAATCAGTCTCTTACAGTTTGGATAGGGATTTGCAACTGGAAAACCGGACAGTATGGATCCAATGAATGTCATGAAAACGGTCAAAATCCTAGTCGTGGAGGACAGCCCGAGCGATGTGCGTTTGATCCGTGAGGCGCTTCGCGAAGCGCCAATGGTAGTCCACATGACAGTGGCGCGGGACGGCGTTGAGGCGACAGACTATCTTTACCATTGTAAAAAAGCACATTCTGCGCTGCCGGATGTAATCCTCCTGGACCTGAACCTCCCCAGAAAGACCGGCCGGGAAGTATTAATGGAAGTCAAGGGCGATCCGGATCTGAAGCAGATTCCGGTCCTGGTGATGACCAGTTCTTATGACGAGGACGACATCGCCCAGGCATACAGTCTAAATGCGAACTGTTATATCCGAAAGCCGATCGATCTTATAGAATATCAGCGCGTCGTGCGAGCCATTGAGGATTTTTGGTTTCTGACGGTTACCCTGCCGGAAACCTACGGTGCGCCACTGCAGGCTTCCGTTTTAGGGCCGTCCGGCCACCGGATTCATTAATTCACGCACAACTTCTCCGACCCGCTAAGTGCGGCGGGCTCCGGTTTGTGGCGGCTTGACAGGTCGCCTCATGCTTTACCCAGCAGTAGTTCCCTGCGCGGCATTCCAGACCAAGGTTCCAACGTCAACAGCCAATCCGCTCCAAGCTCCACCCGATAAGGTTAAATCGGTTAAAGGAGTAGATCATGCGCTTACAGGGGAAAGTTGCCATCGTAACAGGCGCCTCCACAGGCATCGGCCAGGGCATCGCAGTTCGTTTCGCCAGAGAAGGCGCCGTGGTGGTTGTGGATTACATCGGCGAGGCCAGCGTCGCGGAGGCGACCATTGCCAAAATCGAATCATTTGGAGGACGCGTGATCGCGGTTCGTGCCGACGTTTCCGATTCCGAGCAGGTCGCAAACCTGATTGCCGAATCCGTAAAATCGTTCGGAAAGCTGGATATCATCGTAAACAATGCCGGCATTGAAACGAAGCACGATTTTGTCGATTTTCCGTTAAACGAAGCGCGGAAAATCATTAACGTAAATCTCGTCGGACCCCTCATCGTGGCGCAGGCAGCGGCCCGGCAGATGATTAAACAGGGTCACGGTGGGCGGATCGTCAATATTTCTTCCGTTCATGAAGATCTGCCAATGCCGACTAACGCTCCGTATTGCGCGGCCAAGGGTGGCTTGCGAATGCTCACCAGAACGATCGCTGTTGAGCTTGCCAAACACAACATCACTGTGAACAATATCGGACCAGGCGCCGTTTACACGCCGATCGACGCCGATATCCAGGCGCAACCCGAACTCGAAAAACTGTTGATGGCCGAAATCCCATTGAACCGGTGGGGTCAACCGGACGAGGTCGCGGGTTTGGCGGTCTATCTCGCCTCGGATGAAGCTTCCTATGTGACCGGATCGACCTATTTCATCGACGGCGGCATGCTGCGGCAAGCCGGCAGCTATTAAGCTGACAAGGCGACGAGACTGGCGGTGACCTCGATACGAGTGCTCCGTCCCGCTTTCCCTGTAATCATTCCCTGTGGTATATTCAGTCCTCCCCAGGAGGCAGCTTGCGCACTAAATTTGCGTACTTGACGATAATCCCTTTTCTTGCGATGTTCGCGGTCGCCCAACAATCCGCCGCGCCGCATCACGGACACGCAGCCCATCCGTCGCAATCGCCGGACAAGATATGGTCGGACCTTATGGAGGGCAACAAGCGCTTCGTCGCTGGTGAACTAAAAGCCCGAGCTCTGGTCACTGTTCGCGAGTCGTTGGCAAAGTCACAGCACCCGAAAGCCATCGTGCTGAGTTGCTCCGACAGTCGCGTGCCTCCGGAGTTGGTCTTCGACCAGACCTTAGGCAACCTGTTCGTTGTGCGCGCGGCCGGAAATATCGCGGGCCCGTTGGGGCTCGCCAGTATGGAGTATGCTTTCGATCACCTCGGCAGCACGGTGTTGGTGGTGCTGGGCCACACCAAGTGCGGGGCGGTCACCGCCGCCTGCTCGGGCGAGAAGATGCCAACGGCGAATCTGCAGGCCCTGGTGGACCAGATTCATCCGGCGGTGAAGAAGGTGAAGGGTTCCGCAACGGGGGACGCGCTAGTCGAAGCAGCAATCAAGGAAAATGTGCACCAGAGCGCGATGGACGTGCTGGCGCACAGCGACGTTTTGCGACACGCCAAAGAACAAGGTAAATTGACGGTAATCGAGGCGGAGTATCAGTTGGATAACGGAGAAGTAGTCCGGCTGGACAAAACCGCTCACTAAAGGCTGCGTAGCCAGGATGGTCAAGAACATCCGATGAAGGGTTGTCGCGATGCCCCAGAAGCCTGGGGGGTGGGATTGGAGCGCGAGAAGGCGCTACACGGCCTTCGCCCTTGTCGTGATCGTTTCTCGCGTCGAGGCCGCTGCGTTCCTTTGCGTGCAGGGATACTCGACGTTATTAGTTGTGCGGATGATCGCTGCTACAGCCTGGGAAGCTGTCCCAGGCCAAACGTCCCGTCGACCCTAGTTCACGCATTCCCTTGAGGGACGACCAATATGCATCGGCCACCCACTCCTTCACGATTTTGAACTGGGCGTGCAGTTGGTTGTCGCTTTGCGACGCAGCCGCGAGGATTTCATCTTGCTGCGTGGAGTTGAGCTGTCGAAACTGCTGCCGCTGATGAAGTTGCATGGCCTTGTTGTCAAACGCCGCAAGCGCCTGGACAAGTTCCCGCTTGTTTTTCTCCGAATCGATCGCGAGTATCGAATCGATCAAGCGGTTGCATTGCGCTTCTTCGCTTCCCGGTATGACACGCTCGCCCAGGGCAATCAGCGTTTCATTCTGTTCCGTGCTGAGAAAGCGGGGAGCCCACGCCGCCGCGGCAGTTTCACCGGAGGTCGCGGTGGCATGGGTATCATGCTGGGCAGCGGCGGCAGGCATTGCGACGCTCAAAATAGAAGTCGTCTCTAGAAGAACAAGCATCCAGTCACGCCTGCTGAATTCCGAGTCGCGAATAGTCCCCACGACCAGCAATATATCATCGAAGTGATGGCCGAAACCAAATACGATGTCATTGTGGTTGGCTCTGGCGCATCCGGGGGTTGGGCGGCGAAAGTGCTCTCTGAAGGCGGCGCCCATGTCCTTGTGCTCGATTGCGGCCGGCCTCAAGCCGACGCCAACTTCACCGAGCATGTACCCGTTTACCACTTGCCCTACCGCAATGTGAAATTTCGCGAACCCGTTTCACCGATCGTCCAGCAAACGCGGCCCATTCAGGGACAATGCTACGCCTGCACCGAGTGGAATTATAAGTGGTTCGCCAACGATCACGACGAACCGTATACGACTGCCGAGAACATGCCCTACAGCTACTTCGGCCGCATGCGTGTGGTTGGCGGCCGAACCAATGTCTGGGGCCGGCAATGCTATCGCCTGAGCGATCTCGATTTCAAGGCCGCGTCTCACGACGGCTTTGGCGAGGATTGGCCTATCAGCTATAGAGATATCGCGCCTTATTACGACAAGGTCGAGCGCTACGTGGGCATCACCGGAATGCGCGAAGGCAATGACCTGCTGCCGGACGGACAATATCTCCCGCCCATGGGAATGAGTTGCGCTGAATGGCGCGTGCGCGACGTCGCAAAACAAAAGTTCGGGCGTACGATGACGCTGGGCCGTTCGGCTAATTTAACGAAACCGTTGAATGGCCGCCTGGCTTGCCATTACTGCGGTCCCTGCGAGCGCGGGTGCGTCACTCATTCGTACTTCAATTCCTCGTTCACCACTTTGAAGGATGCACTGGCGACAGGCAAGTGCGAGTTGCTTACAAATGCCATGGCGTTCAAGGTCCTGATGGACTCTAAAAAGAATCGCGCCACCGGCATTCTCTACATTGATCGCGAGACCAAGCAACCCAGAGAGGTGCATGCGCGGATCGTTATCTTGGGAGCAGCCGCTTTGGAATCGACGCGCATCCTGCTGAATTCGTCAACTCGCCACTATCCGAATGGTTTGGCAAATTCGAGCGGTGTTCTCGGGCATTACTATACCGACAGTCTGAAAGGCGGCGGAGCGGAAGCCACCGTTCCGGATCCCGTTAAAAACTTTTCCATCGATGGTCCTCAGCGGCCCGATGGCATCTACGTCGTCCGTTTTCGCAATGTGCCGGGCAGCTCGAAAATGAAAGGATTTCTACGCGGCTATGGCATGCAGGGCGGCAGCGGAGTCGGATTCAATGCGGCCGCGCCCGGATTTGGTGAAGCCTATAAGAAGGCCGCGAAAGAGCCGGTCGAAACCTTCCGTTTTCTCGGCTACGGCGAGGCACTCCCGCGTTTTGAAAATTATGTTGAGCTCGACCCGAAGGTTCGCGACATCTTCGGTATCCCTGTGCTCCGCATGCACATCGCCTGGGGTGACAACGAGCGCAACCTGGTCAAAGATGCCGGCGAGCAAGCAGCCGAAATGCTCGAAGCTGCGGGAATGAAGAATATCAAAATGCAATCTAAACTTCATCTTCCCGGCGACGCCAATCACGACGTCGGGACGGCTCGCATGGGCAGCGATCCGAAGAAATCGGTGCTCAATCAGTTCCAGCAGGCTCACGATATAAAGAATCTATTTGTGATGGATGGCTCCTGCTTCAATTCGCCGGGCTGCCAGAATCCGACGCTCACGATTATGTCGCTTGCCGTGCGATCCTGCGATTATTTAAAAGAAGCGATGCGAAAGAATGAGCTATGAACGCGAGTCTCTCAGCTCAGGCGAGCCGCCATTGTTCGATGGTTCGCAGATACCGTTAAAAACGTTCAGAATGGCGAATGGCGGTAAACCTACGCCGGTCGCCTACCAACTGCATGATGCTCCGCACTATTTCTACATTAGTGATCAGGCATTCGTCGTTCGGGTAATCCGGGAGTTCTTGCTGGGCAAAGTAGAGAATTGACGTTTCACGCTTCCTTCCAACCGCCTGCGTGAATGTAGCGGGATGCGTCTCAATGCCTGCGCTTCAGCTCCACAATCGTGACTCTCCGGTTTGTGTCGAATGGCGCTGTCCAGCCCGCCGCGAGTTCGGCCGCGTTGACTTCACCCAGTTTTCGTCCATCCAGAATCGAAAGCGCGTCGTATCTGGCGCTGGAAGGAGCCACGGCTTTCACTTCAGCAGTCGATGCGCTGCTGGCATTCCGGAACAGCACGATCAAACCATCCGATTCCCGGCTCAGCCTCGCAAAGCCGTCCCAACGCCCTTTTCCCGGCTGCCGCCACGATCCTTGTGGAAAGAACGAATCGGACAACGCCACGCGATTTCTGAATTCCTTGTACCAGCGAATCCATTTTCCATACCAAGCCTGTTCAGTCTCACTGAGTTGTCTCAGGTCGCCAAGCAACACCGGGCCCGATCCCATGGCTACACCTAACCGTTCCTCGGGCGAACCCGTGGGCGCCCGCAGATTTCCGATCAACATGGCTTCAACGGGAATCGAAGGGGCGCGTTCGTACAACAACGTGCGAGCCTGCACCGGACCGGCGTCGTCCTCGCTGGCATCCGAAACATTGCTGAGCCAGTCCAAATCGGCGCAGCCGAGCAGGGCGGCGTCGATCAGGTGCTTTTCGCCCCACAGCTCAAACGTATAATCCACCAGCACTTCCGGATGGGCCTCATGGAAGTGCACACCTATATACTGCAAGCCTTCATAGATGCGATCCAGCGACTCGGCCCAACTCTTGTGCAGGTGGCCTGGGGCGTTGCACCCCGGCTCCTCGCCATACGTATTGAAAACCGTCGTAAGATCCACTTTCAAATAGCGCGGGTGATAGCGCTCCACCAAATTGTTCAACCGCTTCAATGCGGCATCCCGATACCCGCTGCCGAGACACATCACGGCTTGCGTGCCAGACGCCGTCTGGGTAAATTTAGGATGGCCCTCGCGATCGCGGCACGCCCATTCGGGATGCTGGCGGTATTCCGGCGTCTTCACGCTAACCGCCGCCAGCGGAACCCACAAGCCCAGGCCCATCCCTTTGCCGTTCAGGAGCTTGACCACGCCGTCTACGCCGTCCGGGAAATTCGTTTTATTGTCTTCGTTCGCTCCATATTCCTGCTGCCATCCATCGTCAATCGTGAAAATGTCCATGCCCATTCGCGCCGCGATCGGGACCAACTCTCCCACGGTCTTTTCGTTGATGCTGCGCGTAAACGGTTCCCAGGTGTTATAGAGCCACACCGGCTTGTATGACCCGCCGCGCCGCATGACGACGTCCGACATATAGCCCGGCACTGCCCATCGCGGATCTTCAAATCCATGGTTGTCCTGAAAGAACACGAGGGAGCTCTTTGCCGACTCAAACGTCTCGCCCGGTTGCACGCTGCGCTCGAACGGGAAAAGATCGGTGTCGTACATCACCTTCAGCCCTTCCCGCCAACCTTGTCCCACTTCGGTGCGCTTCAGGTATCCCGGCGCTTCGTTGATCACGCTCACGCCTTCGCCTGTCCGCGAATTTCGCAGGAACATCCCCGCATCGGAAGCGCGCCCCGTGAAAAAGAGTGCTTGCGGCGCCGCGCCGTAGCCTGCCGAAAGCTGCAAGTCTCCCGGCGATCCCGCGCCTAGGCTCAGAGCTTCAAAGCACAGGTGAGTCAGCGTGATGGCGCTCTTACTCTTATTGGTCATCGAGATCCATTTGCGAATCGCGGGGTAACGGTCGAACACCGCGTAATACACTGTCACATCCAGCATGCCCTTGCGATCATGCAGCACGACGCGCAGCGCTCGTCCTCCATCGATTGCGATGCTTTCGGCACTTCCGAAACGGAACGACCGATGGCCGTCCAGGTGATTGCCGTTTGCGGAAAAGCTGAATTCGGGTCCAAATTCATTCTTTTGCCGGCCGTAAGCCGTGAAATCCGTGCCGCTCGACTTGCGGACGAGCGACTCGGTCCGCAGCCCGTTGTCTTCCGAAAACGATACGGTCCGTTCGATGAAATCGTTTCCGATGCGCCAGCGGTTTCCCTGCTGCTCCATCCGGACATAAGCCGGAGCGGCAAACACTGGCGCCGCTACACACGCGGCTAACACGACGAGAAGCGCAGAATGGGAACGCATGGATATTCTGTCTACTCTATCGCGGGTGTTGTCGCCGCGGTTGGGTCACGAAACAACGTGAGGCGGACAATTCGAGCCGGTTTATAGGTGGAGGTCCGTCTTTGGGCGCTTGTCTGGTTGAGGTCGCTTTATCGCTAACCTTGTTCAGACAGGCAAAGAACATGATGTTGTCTGAAACCCGAGGCCTCGATTACGATACTTGTAATTGATTGTGCTTATTTGCGTCCCCATGGTGGCTGCCGATCCGTTCAGAGCGGCGACGCAGCCGGGAACGACGGCAATACTTATTAGTTCCGCGGCAACCGGTCTCTAGAGCAGTTTCGACATGCTTAAATCCACTAAGCCAGCATCTTCAGGTCCGGCCGATGTTGAATATATATGCCCGATGCATAAGGAAATTCGGCAAATCGGCCCAGGGACATGCTCCAAGTGCGGCATGGCGCTTGAGCTCGCAAACACGTCGGCTATACACCGTGGCCATACGGACCATGGTCGGAAAGCTGGCATGGAAAGCGAGTCCCACGCTGGTCATGACAAGCATGCCGGACACAGCGTGGCCATGTTCCGCGACAAGTTCTGGGTGTCGCTCCTGCTGACTCTTCCGGCGCTCGTGTGGGGCCACATGCTGCAAGGGGCAATCGGCTACTCGGCGCCTCGCTTTGCGGGCTCCGCGTGGATTCCAGCAGTGTTTGGCACGGCAGTGTTCGTCTACGGCGGAACGCCTTTCCTGAAGGGCGCAGTTCGCGAGATTAGGGACCGCCTGCCCGGCATGATGACGTTGATCGCACTCGCGATCTGCGTCGCGTTCGCGTTCAGCGCGGCCGTGGCGCTCGGTTTTCCCGGCATGCCGCTCTGGGAGGAACTGGCGACCCTCGTGACGATTATGCTGCTCGGTCACTGGATAGAGATGCGCTCGATCTCGCAGGCGCAGGGCGCTTTGGGCGAGATCGCAAAGCTGCTCCCGAGCACGGCGTTCCGGGTGACGGGCGAAGGAAGCGCCGAAAGTATCGAAGAGGCGTCGGTATCGGATCTCCGCGAGGGGGACGTCGTCCTCGTGCGGCCTGGCGCCGGCGTTCCCGCCGATGGCGTCGTGCTCTCGGGGCAGAGCGCGATGAATGAGGCGCTCGTCACCGGCGAATCGGCGCCCGTCGAGAAAAAGGAGGGCGCCAAGGTCATCGCCGGCACAATCAACGGTACCGGCTCGCTCCGCGTCGAAGTCACAGGCGCCGGCGACCGGACGGCGCTGGCTGGAATCATGCGTCTGGTAGCGCAGGCGCAGAATTCCCGTTCACGCGCGCAGGCCCTGGCCGATCGTGCGGCGTTTTGGCTCACGTGGATCGCGCTTGGCGCCGGTGTGGTCACGCTCGCCGCATGGCTGCTCATCGGCGCGAGCGGCGCCACGGCCATTGAGCGGCTCGTCACGGTGCTCGTCATCGCCTGCCCACACGCGCTGGGCCTCGCCGTACCGCTCGTATTAGCGATCTCGACGACGCTCGGCGCGGCCTCTGGGCTGCTCGTGCGCGACCGGCGCGGACTCGAGGAAGCGCGCAACCTCACGACCGTCGTGTTCGACAAGACGGGCACGCTCACGCTAGGCGAGCACCGCGTGGTCGCGGTGCGCACTGCGGGCGATCTATCCGAAGACGAGGCGTTGCGGCTTTTGGCCGCGGTGGAGCGCGACGCCGAGCACCCGGTCGCGCGGGCCATTGTGAAGAGCGCCGCGGAGCGCGGGCTCACGGTGCCTGCGTCAGAAGCCTTCCAGGCGATCCCAGGACGTGGCGTGCGCGCTACCGTGGAGGGCCGGCAACTCTCGGGAGGCGGTCCGAACCTGCTCGCCAGCCTCGGCGCAACGCCCGTTCCCGAACTCCAGAAGTTCTCTGATGAGGCGGCCGCCCGCGGGCAGGGAGTGGTCTACCTGGTCGAGGGCAGCCGCACGCTCGCTGCGTTCGCGGTCGCTGACGCGGTGCGCCTGGAATCGGCGGAAGCGGTGCGGCGGCTGCACGACGCGGGTATCGAGGTGGTGATGATGACTGGCGATTCGCGCGCTGTGGCGGAGGCAGTCGCGCGTGACCTCGGCATTGATACCGTACTCGCTCAGGTGCTCCCGGAGGACAAGGCGGCCAATATCGAGAAATTGCAACGGGCGGGCAAACGCGTAGCGATGGTGGGCGATGGTGTAAACGACGCCCCGGCGCTTGTCACCGCTGACGTAGGCGTGGCCATCGGCGCTGGGACCGACGTTGCCGTCGAGGCGGGAGACATCGTGCTCGTGCGGAGCGATCCGCGCGATGTGCCGCGCATCGTCAATCTCTCTCGCGCCAGCTACCGGAAGATGGTGCAGAATCTCTGGTGGGCAGCCGGCTACAACATCGTTGCGATCCCCCTCGCCGCTGGTGTGCTTGCGCCGTGGGGCGTGCTCCTTTCGCCGGCCGTGGGCGCGGTGCTGATGTCGATGAGCACCATCATCGTGGCCGCGAATGCGCAGCTTCTCCGCCGCGTGCGCCTATAGGAAGCTCCAAGGCTGCTTTCTGAAGAAAGCGCTATAACGTAGAAATTAGCCGAAGTTCGTGCCGACGCTTAAGCTTTACAACAGTATCGAATCCCCACGCACAGGCGTGGTTCGTCGAGGGCGCAGGAATGGAAGCGCTTCTGCCGAAATGTTTGCGCGATGGGGGCGGGATTTGGGTTACCATCCAGTTCCGCCGGGCCTTCGGAACTTCGTAGGGGTGCTGCAGTCAGCGCGATCACACGCGCTCGACTTCGGGAACCTTGACGACTCTGGGCTTCCTGTCACTTAGATAGTAGTGAATCGCGGGCGTGATCACCAAGGAAAGCACCATGGACGCGAGCAAACCGCCGATGACGGAGATGGCCAGCGGCTGCAGCATCTGAGATCCGGCTCCCCAGGCGAACGCGAGCGGCAGCATGCCGGCCACTGCCGCGAGGGCAGTCATCATAATGGGCCGCAAACGGCGCTCGCCGGCTTGAATCATACTCTGTTCCGGCGTCATTCCTTCGGATCGGAATTTATGGTCGGCATCCAGCAGCAGAATGCCATTTTTGGCGACGATGCCGATGACCATGATGAGACCCATAAACGACGAAATGTTGAACGTCGTGTTCGTCACAAGAAGCGCCAGAAATACACCGGCGGTCGAGAGCAATGCCGACGAGAGCACGGCGATCGGCGCGGCGAAGCCGCCGAACTCGAAGAGAAGAACGATGAAGACCAGCACGATCGCCAGCAGCAAAACAAAAACAAGTTCGTGAAACGATTGTTGCTGCTCTCGATATCCGCCACCATATTCAATACGAATACCGGGCGGAAGATGCAGTCCCGCGATCGCGTTCTGTACGGCGGCAATTCCCCTGCCCAAATCGAGTCCTTCGAGCCGTGCTGTGACGGTGACGTCGCGTTGCAGATTATCCCGCTGAATCTCTGTTTGCCCGGGCAGATTCACCATTGAGGTGAGCGAGCCCAGTGTCGCGGTCCTGCCGGTAGAACTGACAAGAAGGGTGTTCTCGATGCTGGCGACCGACTCGCGCGTAGTTGCGGGGAAGCGTACGCGGATGGTGTATGCGCGATCGTTGAGTACAACGGGCGGTGGCGCCGGCTCGCCTTGCATGATGGCGCTGGCGTCCAGTTCCACTTCCTGAGGAGTGAAGCCTGCTCGCGCAGTGACCGCGGGATCCACTTGGAACACAGTAGCTGGACCGCTGATGGTGTTTTCGATGCCGTTCATGACATCCACCACCCCGGAGATTTTTTTAATGGCATCGGCCACTTTGGGCGCCCACGTTCGGAGCAGCGCCGGGTCTTGGGAAAACAGATTGATGGCGATCGGCTGCGGCGCGCTCGTCAGGTCGCCGATCATGTCCTGGAGCGTCTGCGTGAACTCGATATCGAGCAGGGGTTCCTGCTTATTGATCTTTTCGCGCGCCTCTGCAATGATTTCCTCAATGCCGCGGCTGCGCTTGTTCTTCAATTTGGCGGAGATGTCGCCTGTATTGGCTTCCGTAACCGCGGCTAGTCCCAATTGCATGCCCGTGCGGCGCGATGTACTTTGCACTTCGGGGATCGCTCTGAGGATGGATTCCACGTGTGATAAAACGCGATTCGTGTCTTGTAAAGCAGATCCCGCCGGCATCACGTAATCCAGCACAAACCCGCCTTCGTCCATGCTGGGAAGCAAGTCCGTGCCCAGGTTCCGGTAGCAGATATAAGAGCCGGCGATCAGGACGAGCGCAAGTCCGCCTACCAGTAATTTGTGTTCGAGAGTCGCGCGCAGAACTCGCTCGTAGATCCTCATCAGGCGCGGTGGCACGCTCTCGTGTTCAGAGCGGCGCTCTCCCTTTCTGTTGCGGATCAGGTAATGGCTCAGTGTTGGCGTCCAGGTGAGCGCGAGGGCCAGAGATGTGAGCAAGGCAACGCCGACGGTAACGGCCAGCGCGCGAAAGAACGTGCCGGTCACGCCGGTAATCGAGATCAGGGGAAGGAAGACGACGATCGGCGTTACGGTGGAACCGATGAGAGGAACACGCAGTTCATTAAGCGCGTTTCGAATTGCGTCCGAGCGAGACTGCCCGGCGTCGCGGTGCATCACCACGTTTTCCACGACAACAATGGCATCGTCGATAACCAAGCCCACGGCCGCCGCTAGGCCGCCGAGCGTCATCAGATTAAAGCTCTGGCCAATGGCCCGCAACGCAATGAA
>JAICLJ010000110.1 GCA_025927575.1 Bryobacteraceae bacterium
ACGCCCTCGCGCTCCCACTCGATAAACTCGCGAAAAAAGACGCGAAAGCAGTGGACGGCGATCTGAAACGTGAGCGCTTTCGCGGCGCGCTGCAAGGAATCCCGTACGGCGCAAAAGATCTGCTGAGTGTCCGCAACTATCCGACAACTTGGGGCGCGAAACCGTTTGAGAATCAGATCTTCGATGACAACGCACATGTCATCAATCGACTTCGTAGCGCCGGCGGTGTTTTGATCGGAAAATTATCGATGGTCGAACTCGCCGGTGGCGGCGGATACAACACCGCCGCCGCTTCGCTGCAGGGTCCGGGGCTCAATCCTTGGAACAAAGCGTACTGGTCCGGCGGATCGTCCAGCGGTTCTGGAATTGCGGTCGCCGCTGGGCTCGTGCCGTATGCGCTCGGTTCAGAGACTTCGGGATCGATCATGACGCCGGCATCGTATTGCGGCGTCACGGGACTTCGCCCGACTTACGGTCTCGTGAGCCGCCGCGGAGCGATGACGCTTTCCTGGACCTGCGACAAAATCGGCGTTCTTGCTCGCAGCGCCGAGGATTGCGGCCTCGCGCTCCATGGCATCGCCGGCAAAGATGATGCAGATTCCAGCTCAGCTGGAAAAAGCTTTTACTATTCGCCGCAATACCCGCGCCAGTTTCGCGATTTAAAAATCGGCTATAACTCCATTGACTTCGACCAATGGGTGGATGCGCCGATGCGCCCGGCGTTTCAAACCGCTCTCGATGTCGTAAAGTCGTTCGGCTCCGCGATGGTGGAAATGGCGCTGCCGGATTTCCCATATGGGCTTGCTATCGGCTGCATTATCGATTCGGAAGCCGCTTCTGTTTTCGAGGATTTCATTCGCAGCGACCAAGTGAACGCGCTCGCCGATCCCGATCAGATCAACGGCTTAAAGGCATCGCTCAACTACGCTGCGCTCGACTATTTGAAAGCGATGCGAATCCGCTCGCAGATTCAGACTTCTTTCCGGGAGATATACGCAAAGATAGACGTTCTGGTCGCCCCGACCCGGTTTCACTTCCCGGAACGTGTGGATCAGCCTTTCGATTCGCAAGGCAAAAATCGTCCGCCCGCGCCATCCCAGAAAGGCGTAGGCGCCGGTCTCGTTCAGGCGTCGAATTTATGCGGACTTCCAGCGTTGTCGGTGCCCTGCGGGTTCGTGAACGGGCTGCCGATCGGGCTGCAATTTGTGGGACCGGCGTTTTCGGAGAACACCCTGCTCAGTTTTGGCAGGGAGTTCCAGCGGCTGACGGATTTTCACAAGAAGCGGCCGCCGCTTGCAGGCTAACCTCAGTATTCCTATGAAAAACGTCACGATTGCCATGCTTGGCTCCGGTTTTGTCGCCGATTTCTACATGCAGGGGCTCGCGAACGTGAACGGGCAGGAAGTTGTCGCGAACTATTCGCGAACGGAAGCCCGCGCGGCGGATTTCGCGAAACGATGGTCGATTCCCGAGTCGTTCACAGACCTCAATTCGTTAATTCAGCGCAAAGATATTCAGATATTTGTGATCGCGCTGCCCAACGAGGAGCATCTGCCGGTTTCGCTTGCGCTTTCGAAGGCCGGCAGGAATCAAGTCTGCACGAAACCGCTGGCGCGCACCCGGCAGGAAGCGAAATTAATGTTCGACGCAGCGCGAAATTCCGGAGCGTTACACGGTTACGCCGAAACAGAAGTTTTTTCTCCGTGTGTTGTTAAAGCAAAAAATATGATCGATCAAGGCGGAGTTGGCAAAGTTCTCTGGGTGCGGTCGCGAGAATCGCACAGCGGCCCCCATAGCCCCCACTTCTGGGACGTCGGCAAGACCGGCGGCGGGGCGATGAACGATCTGGGGTGTCACTGCATCGCGGCGGCTCGCTACTTCTTCGGGAAACACGATCCAATCATAGAAGTCATGGCATGGGGCGCGCGCCTGGTTCATCACGACAAGACCGCTGGAGAGGACAATGCATTGCTTGTCCTCAAATTTGCCAGCGGTGGAATCGGCCATTGCGAGCTATCGTGGACGACGAAGGGCGGTCTCGACCTTCGGAATGAAATTCACGGATCGGACGGCTCTCTGTTTACCGATGTCACTCGTGGAACACCCATCACGTCCTTCTCCACGAAGTCGGCGGGCTACGTAATTGAGAAGGCGGATATCGACTTCGGATGGACTCGCCCGCTGCCGGAAGAGGCGTTCGCCTACGGTTATCAAGCCGAGATGAAGCATTTTGTCGAGTGCGTTCGGAACGGCGCCGCGGCGCGGGAAACTTATGAGGACGGCTACATCGTAAACTGCGTGCTCGACGCCGGATACCAGTCGATGAAATCGGCGCGATGGGAGCAAATCGAATATTAAAGGTTTACCGATTACCTGAATCTGTGTGCGATCGCTAGCCAGCTAGTCCTGCTGGGCGTTTACGGCAGTCGCCGCGCGCAGTATAATTCGATCTCGGAGGGTGGACATGGAGAGTGACGGGGGAGTTGCGCCCATGCAGCCGCGAGAATTGAGCGAATACGCCTGCTGGCGGCATCCCTTCCGCCAATCCCACATCTACATGCACCCCGCTCAGCAACACAGAGTGCGTGCGCAAATCCTTGATTCCTTCGAGTCGGAGAATCCTTCGGAAATTGGTGGTCTGTTGCTGGGCCGCATTATTCTGGAACGCGCGGGCATGTCCATTGTGATCGAAGATGTGGAGTTCGTAGCGGGCAGTGGCAAGTATTTCAATTCGAGCCCCGCGGATCTCGCGAAGCTCACCTCGTCTCTGAATGGGCCTCCCAAACGGGTGGATCTAACCTATATTGGATATTTTCGCAGTCACATCCGTGAAGGACTATTTCTCAGCGCGGAGGATGGTGAATTTGCCGAGGGGCGTCTGAGGCATCCTGACGCGATCTTCCTCGTTGTCAAGCCTTACGATAGCGGTATTTGCATGGCCGGCTTCTTTTGCTGGCAAAATGGTGTTCTCGAAAAGGAATTCAGCCATTTAGAGGCGCTGTTTGGCTTGCCTGAGAAGCGTAAGACGGATCCAGCTGAGCCGAGTGATCTCATACTTCATCAACCAGACGCGGCAACTCGTTCGGAACAAGAGAGCACGGCAGCGGAAGTACAAACGGCTGTATCCCCGTGGAAAACCGGGCCCGCCCCCGCCGCTCAGGCGTCTCTGAACAATCGAGACAAACCGGGCCCGATGGATCTTTCGACGCTTGGGCGGGCAGGCAGCGCGGCTCCAAAAGCGGAAATGGCGAAGGCTGCGGAACCTCCGCTCCCGCTTCCGCCGGAGAACCCGCGGAAGTGGGGCAAGATCGCTTTACAGGCCGGCGCCCTTGTATGTGTAGGTGCGATCGCCGGCTGTACAAGCCTTTTGCTTCTGCAGAAGCGAGTTCGAATTCCGCCTGACCACTCTGCCAGTCACAGGATTGGTCTTCACGTGGACCGCGCGCCTAGCGGTCGGCTGGACGTCACTTGGAATCGAGATCCAGCGGCGCTCGGCGGCGTCAAGGGCGGCAAGCTCAGTATCACTGGCGGCGTTGCTCCGCTTGAGTTGAATTTAGATTCGCAACAACTCCGAAACGGAAAGCTTGCGTACTTTCCAAGCCGAGGCGACGTCCAGTTCCGCATGGAGTTTTTTCTAAACGCGGGCCGCTCGGTTTCCGAATCAATTCGCGCCGTTACCGCCGGTCTTCCCTCCGAGGCATGGGCGGGGCGACGGATGGGCAACGCACGCGCGGCCCGAGCCACGGATAGCCGCTCAAGCCCGCTGAAGCCGCAGCGAGGGCCGGATCTGAATTTCGCTTTGAAGCAATCCGGGGCTGGTCGCGCGGATGCTCAAGATGTTGGAGGGATAGCGGCACTGCCACTCGCGATGCAGCCGGGAGCGCCTAAGCCTCAACCCATCTTTCGTCTGACGCCTGAGGCGCGGCGAGCACTGGCGCCGCAGAAAGCTCTCCACACCAAGCCGGAATCGCTCCCTAAGTCGACTAACGCATCCACGGAACCTGTTTTCGCCGGTTTTTCGGCGCCTTCCAGCTTGGGCGTGCCAATTGGGAAGAAAAGCTTGCACACTAACGTCGCCCGGTCGTCCGCTGTTGGTACCGCAGCTTATGTCGGTCCCGCGGTCATTCGGCAGATTCGGCCTCGGATTCCAGCTAGCATTGCGATCCTGGTCACATCGGAGCAGACGGTACGGATAATTGCCGATATTGATGCCGAAGGAAAGGTAACAGACGCTGAACTCACGTCTAACAACGGGCCGACTTCGGCCTTACTGGGACATGCCGCGCTCGATGCCGTACGCCAGTACCGTTTCCGCCCAGCCAGCCGCAACGGCTTGCCCGTGCCGAGCCAATCGATGATCTCTTTCCGGTTCAAGCCGTAAATTCGTCAGAATATGCCCTCAGACGACATACCGGCCAGCTTCCAATAGTCCACCGGCCACCTGGCGGCGAATGCCGGTGACGTCAGAGGTGTCACGGCGCGTTAACTTCCTCAGCATGGCGAGTCCAGCACGCAACTCGTCGCCTTCGCTGCACGCTGCAATCACCTCCGTGGCCGCGGACTCCGATTCACGAAGCGTTTGGTTTGCCGCAAGCAGGCAATAGGCGCCAGCAATCTCTCCTCCGCCCCGCTTTTTGGCCTTCAGCCAACGCAACACGCTCGATTCCAACGCAAAGGCCGATATCATCGCGTCCGCAATGCCCGCGAGCACCTCTTGTTGTTCCTCCATGTTCGCTGCAAATTTCTGATACGCGGCGCCCAACAGGAGCAGTACCACCTTCTTCGACTGCTGGACCAGCGCAAATTCAGGCTCATTTGCACTCGAATCGCGACTCAGAGGCTCCAGTAATTCTGTTTGCAGTTTCTTGACAGCTTCCACGAGCGGCAATTGCTTTTTCTGTGCTCGTTTTAAAAGCATGCCGGTCGCCAGCAGACGATTAATCTCGTTCGTCCCCTCGAAGATACGGTTAATGCGCGAATCCCGATAGGCTCGTTCAACGAGATAGTCCTGATGATAGCCATAGCCGCCGTGAATTTGCACGCCCTCGTCTACGACGAAATCGAGCATTTCGGAAGCAAACACCTTTACGAGCGAACATTCGATGGCATATTCCTCTGCCGCTTTCAGGACTCGCGCGGCTGCATCTGGAGCGTTCCAATCCAGGCCGCCCGATGCCTGGTTCACCAGGCCGTCGACACGATAGCTCATCGATTCAGCCGCATAAAGCCGGGCGGCCATCTCGGCGAGCTTATGCTGGATCAATCCGAATTCGGCAATCGGTTTTCCGAAGGCGACCCGTTCTTTTGCATAACGGATGGATTGCGCCAGCACGTTTTTTGCGCCGCCGACAGCAAAGGGCCCAAGCTTGAGGCGGCCGAGGTTTAGAATGCTGAAGGCGATGATGTGGCCACGACCGATTTCGCCAAGGACGTTGTCGGCCGGAACCTTCACGTTGTCGAAATAGATGGCACAGGTTGAACTTCCTTTAATGCCCATCTTCCGTTCTTCGGCTCCCCGCTTAACTCCCTCGAATGAGGCTTCCACCAGAAATGCCGTGAGTTTTTCGTCGATCTTCGCGAAGACGGTAAACAGATCGGCCGCTCCGCCGTTTGTAATCCACATCTTCTGGCCGTTCAGGATGTAATGCGTTCCGTCGGGAGCCAGTTTGGCGGTGGTCCGGGCAGCCATGGCATCTGACCCCGCTTGTGCTTCACTCAGACAATAGGCCGCGATCATTTCACAACTGGCGAGCTTTGGCAGATAGCGGCGTTTCTGCTCTGGCGTGCCGAAAAGCAGAAGCGGTAGTGTTCCGATGCCGGTGTGCGCGCCGTGCCATGCGGCGTACGAGCCGTCTTTGGCAACTCCCTCGGCCACGATCATCATCGAGGTCAGATCGAGACCCATACCGCCAAACTCTTCGGGTATGACGACGCTGGTCAATCCCAACTCCGCGGACTTCCGCAGTAGAGAGACGGCCACGCCCGGTTCCTGGTGCTGAATTGCTTCGAGCCGCGGCTCAGCTTCTTTCGCCCAGAACTCTTGGGTTGTTCGCGCAATTGCCCGGTGCTCCTCGGTGAAATCCTCAGGCGTCGAAACTTCGCCCGGTTGAACCGCGCGTAACAGAAACTCGCCGCCGGCAGGCGACGCCGCAGTCATGGCCGTTGACATCGAGACTCCTTCACAACAACTCGAAGATCCCGGCGGCGCCCTGGCCGCCTCCGACGCACATCGTCACCATTCCGAACTGTGCCGAGCGACGCTGCATCTCGCGCAGGATAGTCGCCGTGAGTTTCGCACCAGTGCATCCCAAGGGATGGCCAAGCGCAATCGCCCCGCCGTTCACATTCGTCCTATCCTCATCGAACCCAAGCGCGTGAATGACAGCTAATGCCTGCACGGCAAACGCCTCGTTCAATTCGATCACGCCGATATCTTTCAGCGATAGACCGGCAAGCGCGAGCGCCTTGGGCACCGCGACGACCGGGCCGATACCCATTATTTCCGACGGCACGGCGCCTACGGCAAACGCAACGAACCGCGCGAGCGGACGCAAACCCAGTTCCCTGGCTCGCCGTGAAGACATGACGAGCGCTGCCGCGGCCCCATCGCTTGTTTGCGATGAGTTTCCAGCCGTCACAGTGCCGTTTGCGTGGAAAACCGGTTTCAGCGCCGCCAATGCTTCGAGCGAGGTATCCGGCCGCGGCCCCTCGTCTTTATCGAACACGAAGTTCGCCGCCGCTATTCCATGCCCGTCGAACTTCTTCTCTTCCACTTCGACCGGAATAATTTCATCGGCGAAACGGTCTGCGGCCTGCGCGGCGAGCGCCCGCTGATGGCTGCGAAAGGCGAACGCGTCCTGATTCTCGCGAGTAATCCCGTAACGGCCATACAACCGTTCCGCAGTTTGTCCCATCCCCATGTACACTTCCGGCATGTGTTCGACCAGGTAAGGATTGGGCGAAAAAGCATGCCCCGCGCGGGGCAGTAAACTCATCGACTCGCTGCCCCCGGCAATCATGGTCTGCGCGGCGCCGGCCTGTATCCGTTCTGCGGCGAGCGCAATCGCCTGTAATCCCGAAGAACAGAACCGGTTGATAGTCATTCCGGGCACCGAATCGGGCAAACCGGCGCGCAGGGCCGCAATACGCGCCATGTTTAGCCCCGATTCGGCTTCGGGCATCGCACACCCGAGAATCACGTCCTCCACATCCTCTACGGGAATGTCGGGGTGACGTTCGAGCACGGCCTTGATGGCATAGGCAGCAAGATCGTCCGGCCTGGTATGACGCAACGCTCCTCGCGGCGCTTTTCCGACCGCTGTCCGCACACAATCGATAACGACGGCGTCTTGCATAACTAATTCCTTAAAGGCTTGCCGTTCTTTAGCATGTATTGAATCCGCCCCTGTGTTTTAGGCATGCCGCAGAGACTCAGGAAGGCCTCGCGCTCGAGATCCAGCAGATTCTGTTCGCTGACCAGCGAGCCTTTTGTGACGCGCCCGCCGCTGAGCACGAACGCAAGCTTCTCACCGACTGTGAAATCGTGATCGCTGATCATGCCGCTTTCGCGAAGGGACCAGGCTGCCAGGCGCATCTTCGCATAAGCCGGGTCACCGCCAGCGGGAATATCCGACCTGGGCGAACCGGGACGGTAACTACGAGAAATCTGTAACGCAAGCTGTTTCGCATCGCCAATCAGCAGCTCAGGATTCATACTGATCCGGTCGGTCGCTTGCAGGAAGCCAAGTTGGCGAGCTTCGACGGCGCTGCCCGAAACCTTCGCCTGCCCGATCGTCTCAAACGCGGTCATCGGATCGTGGAATCGGAGCGTCATTTCCTTGCAGCCGCCCGCGGCGGGAATCAGTCCAACGCCCACTTCCACAAGACCGATATAGGATTCGGCGGATGCCTGCGCCGCGTGACTTTGCAGCACCACTTCGCACCCCCCGCCCAAGGCACGAGAGAACACGGAGGCAATCACAGGTCTGGGCGCGTACTTGATGCGTAGCATACATTGCTGGAAGTGATCGATGGTCTGTTCCAGCTCATCGAATTCACCCGCCTGCGCGGCAGTCAGCAGCAGAACGAGGTTTGCGCCAACGCTAAAATTTTCTCCCTCGTTTGCAATCACGATTGCGTCGAACCGCTCCGGCAAAAGCTGTGTAGCTTTGTCGATCATCCGCAGCGCGTCTTCGCCGATAGCGTTCATTTTGCTGTGAAATTCCAGGCAGAGGACGCCATCGCCGATATCGATTAAGGATGCGCCGGCGTTCTTCTCGACAACTCCCCGGGCCCGCTTCAGTTCGCTGAGCACAATGACGCCGGGGCGCGTTTCAAGCGGCTGATAGAGAGCTGCGGCGAGGTCGAAATATTCCGTATGGGGGAAGTCCAGACGGTCGGCAGGACGATAGAACGAAGTCGCTCCCTCCGCGCGCATGCGCTGTATCGATTCGGGCAGCGTTGTTTTCTCGGCGAGCATCCGCTCAGCCACGTCGTTGAACCCGAGCGCATCCCAAAGTTCAAACGGGCCCAGCTTGTGGCCGTAGCCCCAGCGCATCGCCCGATCGATTTCAACGATCCGATCCGAAATCTCGCCGACCATCTCCGCCGAGTACAGAAACACATTCTTTAGCACGTTCCACAAAAACGACCCAGCGCGGTCCTTGCCGCCGGTCAGCTTTCGCATGCGCTCGCCGAAGTTGGGAATCAGCCGTGCGGCGTCAATGGATTCAAAAGCGGCCTTGCGGAGCGGGTGATATTCGAGCGTGTTCCAGTCGATTGCGTGGATTTGCTTATCCGGTCCGACGCGTTTATAGAAGCCCTGCCCGCTCTTTTGGCCGATCCAACCCTTTTCGATCATGGTTTGCAGGAATGGCGGAAGCACAAACCACTCGCGCCAGGGGTCACCCGGCACAGCGTCATACAAATTTTGAGCTACGAACGCCCAGACGTCGAGACCGATGATGTCGAACAGGCGGAATGAAGCGCTTTTCGGCAATCCGATCAGAGGCCCAGTGAGCGCATCCACCTCTTCGATCGTGTAACTGCCTTCCATCATGGTCCGTACGATTGCGGAACCGAAGAAGCTGCCGATGCGATTTGCAATGAAATTGGGCGTGTCTTTGCAGCGGACCGCGCCTTTGCCGAGCGCCTTTTCAGCGAATTCGGTGACGAACCGCAGGATCTCGGGGTCGGTTTGCGGGCCGGGAATCACTTCGAGCAAGTGCAGATAACGAGGCGGATTAAAGAAATGGGCCCCAAGAAACTGACGCTGAAAGCCGCTATCGAAGCCCTGCGAGATTCGGGCAAGCGGGATGCCGCTCGTATTCGTGGACAAAATAGCGCCTGGCGCGCGACACGCGTCCACCTTGCCCCAGATCTCCCTCTTAATGTCTAGGTTTTCCGTGACGGCCTCGATCACCCACTGGCAGGAACGAATGTCTTCCAGGTCATCTTCGAAATTGCCGGGCTGAATGAGGCACGTGTCCTCCGGGACAAAGAACGCGGTTGGTTTCTGCTTCAGCGCGTTCTCGACGCCTTTGCGGGCCAGGGCATTGCGGTCCGGGCCATCTGCGGCGAGATCGAGCAAAATAACCGGGATTCCTGCGTTCGAGAAGTGAGCTGCGATGCGCGAGCCCATAGTGCCCGAGCCAAGTACGGCGACGCGTTGAATGGATCGCATATCTTGAGATATCCTTCCGCCGGGCCGACGCGCGGCGCGCCAGCCATGGTTTTCGCGGCCTTGCGAAAGTGTATCGAATCCCGGCTGGAGTTCTGCCGTCCGCAGGCCAACATCTACATTGCAACCACCGCATTGCAGCCAAGTCGCCGCCGGATTGGTAAACTAACGCAATGACCATCGGCCAGCGGGACATCGAAGGGATTACAATCCTCGATCTCGAAGGGCGATTGATGGCCGGGCCGGATTCGAGTCTGCTTCGCGAGCGAGTCGTCGAGGTTTCAAATCAGACACGACTCAATATAATTTTTAACCTGAAGCGAGTCGAATTCATCGACAGCACCGGCCTTGGCACGATGGTTATGTCCTTCACGACGATTCAGAAGCTGGGCGGCGCCCTGAAGCTTCTGAATTTATCGAAACGCCATATCGAGTTGCTGGTCTTGACGAAGTTGTCGACCATCTTCGAGGTGTTTGACGACGAGCAGGACGCGATCAACAGTTTCTTCCCTGACCGTGAGGTTCACCGTTTCGACATTTTGCATTTCGTGAAGGGGCAGGAGAAGACATAGCCGCGCCGGCGCGCTACTCGCCTGTATGAAGATGAGGGTGGGGATACGGTTGGGAGGCGCCGGGTTCATGCTTATGGTGGTGCGGACGCACGAGCTGAACGCGCTCAAGCAGGGCGACATCGTGGAGGATATCGAGCGGGGCGCCGTCGGCGGCGATCCGGCCCCGATCGAAAACGGCGCACCGGCCGGCGATGTCTTCCAGATTATCGAGATCGTGCGTGGCGAGGACAACCGTCCGATTGCTATTTCGCCAGGAAATCAGCAGGTCGAAGATCTGGCTCTGGCTCGCGGGGTCAAGCGCCGCGGTTGGCTCGTCCAGCAGCAAGATGTCAGGATCGAGAATCAATACCGACGCAAGGGCCACCCGCTTCTTTTCTCCGCCGGAGAGGCGATGGGGCGTGCGGTCCTTCAAATGAGCTATGCCCATCAGCTCCAGCAGATCCGAAACCGCTTTGCGGATTCGATCCCGAGGCCATTCGAGTTGTAGCGGGCCGAAGGCCAATTCATCGAAGACTGTCGCGTTGAAAAGCTGCACCTCGGAATTTTGGAAGAGTAACCCCACTTTCCTGCGGAACTGCGTTGAAAACGATATGTCCGCAAGCCGTTCCGGCGTTAGCGGCGTGCCAAAGAAGTCGATGCGGCCCGAGGCCGGGAACGAAAGACCGGCCAGAATACGCAGCAGCGTTGATTTCCCGCATCCGTTTGCCCCGAGCAGGGCAACGCTTTCTCCACGGTTTACTTTGAACGAGAATCCATCGAGCGCAGTGACAGCCCCATATCGGAAGACGACATCTTCCACCTGAAAAACGGGGGATTCCAGCCGCCTTTCGTTCATCGACCGAACCAGATCGCGAGGACGGAAATGCCCGCGGCCGCTCCGAGCCGTAACCAGTCCGCCGGCAGCATCCGTATGTCCTCGAGCAGGTGCACTTCTCCACGATAGCCGCGGGCCTGCATGGCGGCGTGTACTTCAGAGCTCAAGTGCAGGCTTTTGTCGAGAAGGACGCCCACCGTCCCGGCCAAAAGACGACGCCGGTCGGACGCCTGCAGAACACCGACCAGGCGCGCCCGGCGGGCTTCAAACATTTCTTCGGCCGTTTGCAGCAGCAGAAACAGATACCGATACGTCATGCCGGCGATCAGCACAAACACCGCCGGGACACGAAAGAAACGCAGCGACTTCAGGACCTGTACCCAGGGCGTACAGAGGATCAGCAGAAGCGAAAAAGATCCCGCCGCTTCGGCGCGCAAAATAAGAAAGGCGGCGCTCCTCAGCCCCTGCATGGTGATGGGCCAATTAACTACAGGACCGTGGGCCAGCACGGTTCCGGGGGTTAAAAAGATGGCGGGCAACGCGATCAGGCCGGTGAATCCCAATACAGCCAGCCAAACGCGGATCAGCAAAGTCTTCAAGGGCACGCGCGAAAGAATCGCAAGCAAACAGGCGAGCAACAGAAGCGCGACGAGCATGATGAGCCGCCTGGACGCCACACACGCGACGATCAGGGCGAGCGCTCCAGTGAGTTTCACGCGCGGATCGAAGCGCTGCAGCAAACCGTCGGACCGCGCCAGATCTTCCGCGAAGATTGCATATTGGGTAGCTCGGATGAAACCGGACAGAGTCTTTTCCAAAAACGTCGCACGCTGCCGTTTCGTATCCGGTGCACGTGCCCCGAACATACGACCGAGAAGCAGCACCAGCAGAATAATGATTCCGACGCCAACCATCGCGGAAGCGAAGTAGCCGAAGTAGGCGTTCTTTGAGAATCCAGGAGCATAGCCCGAAATCGGAGCGGTCCAAAGAGAGGACAAACGTTGCAGACCCTTTGGCGGCTGGGTAGGCGGAGCCTGATTTCGTGATGCCGCCGCCATTTCGCGCCGGGCATCGACATTTTCGAAATCGGATGCGGACCACTCCCCCCACGCGCTGCCGGCGGTGACGATGCCTAACGGCGTGAGAACGAGTACGATCGCCAAAACCAGCCATAGCTTGCGCGCAGCGGGCCAACGCACCGCTTCGCCGGGCTCGCGCGGGGCGTCGCGATCGGGTGCGTCAGGAGCGGTGAGGTGCAGCAGCGATGGGTCGGCTCGTTGCAAATAGGAGACAAGACCAGCGGTAACGATCAATTCCGCGAGGCCAGCGAATGTTAGGTGGCCAATCATCATCGCGGGAATGGAGATACTTAACGGATACGGGCAATAGAGCGGCGCGCCCCAGGCGTCGTGAAACAGGAGCGGTTGGATGCCGAATTCGACGGCGGCGAGCAGAGCGGAAACGTTGATGGCGATATAACCGGCCAGTCCGGCCGCAACCACCCTACGATTTGAGGTGAGGCTCGCCCTGGCTCCCATCACGCGGTAGACGACGTAGGCAACCAGCGATCCGACTATTGCCATATTGAAACAATTAGCGCCGAAAGTGCTGATTCCGCCGTCGCCGAAGAATAACGCCTGAACCAGAAGCGCGATCGAGATAGCCAGTATCGATGCCGGCGCGCCGAGAACGATGGTCGCAATGCCCATGCCGACAGCGTGGCCCGTCGTGCCCCCCGGCAGCGGGAGATTGAACATCATCACCACAAACGAAAATGCCGCGAACAGCGATATCAGCGGCGCTGCGCGCGTCGAAAAAACAGCTTTCAACCGGATTAAGGCTCCGTACCAGAACGGTAGAACGAACGCATACATCACGCCGCAAGTGGAGGGACTTAGATAGCCGTCTGGGATATGCATCGAGATCTGCTCCGCAAAGCCGAAGGACGGCCGAAGTGGCGGGATTTCGATCCTGTTGTTCTAACCATGCTACCGCTCGGCGCCGTCCTGATGCCTTTCGAGACGGGATGGCGGCGTATTCCTAAAAAAGTATGATTAAATACATTTAATAGTTATACACATAATATAACTTGATGGACCTCTTGCTGGAATCGTGAGCATATCAGAACCGTTCTTGAGCAAAGTCTTCCATATTAGAATCAGTTTTTGTGTGACTTTTATCTGAATTAGAGCGTCCTAAAACACGGCGATTCGTTTTCGCGTTTACAATGGTTTCAGGTGGCGAAAGATTTGCGTGGTTGTACTGCAGATCTCCAGCCAGACATTCTGATTTGTGTTTCTGCCGCTGCGCAACACTGCCGGATTCGGGGAACTCGGACAAACATTGGTTCTATATCTTCCATCAGGATTGCAACGATTGTTGATGTACGGCCATATGACAGACCTTCCGAACCGCTATTCATGAAACAGAGTTGTCACACCAGTTTTGGCTGCCGCCCCGACAAACGTGGCCCTCCTTCCGGCCTTTTCAGTTGTGAGAAGCTGCCGGGCAGATCATTTAAATTTGCTTGCTTGAGGTGTGAATTCGTTGGCGCGTCGTTTCGCGCGTTCCTCGGGCCTTAAACGTCTTTGAGCCTCTATAGTTTCGGTAATCAGACCCAACTCTGAGGTGTCCGCGGAGTTTCTGCGAGATGAAAGTAAACTTTTATACCAAAACTACGGATCTGTATGGCTGTGTAATCGTTCTTTCGTAAAAACATCTTAATATTTCTACTTAACCATTTGGAGCAATATGACCGAGTCCCACCCCCTTCACACCGGACGATCGCGAAGCAGGTTCTGCGCGGCACTCACAATAGCGCCGATTGCGCTTCTCACGCTTTTCTGCAGCGGAACAGCGCAGGCCACCGATGTATTGACATACAAATACGACAACGCCCGGACAGGTCTAAATCCCTCCGAATATGTCCTGACCCCACAAAACGTAAATCAGCAGTCTTTTGGAAAACTTTACAGCTTCCCGACGGATGGCTTTACGTATACTCAGCCGCTATATAAGGCCCAGGTCAATGTGCCAGGACAGGGTGTTCGCAATGTTATTTACGTTGCAACCGAGCATGACAGCGTGTATGCGTTCGATGCGGACGGGAAAAACCCTCCACAAGGGTATCTTTGGAGGGTTTCGTTTATCAATCCTGCGAATGGCGTAACGACGGTTCCGTATGCCGATGTGCAGACTTCCGATATTGTTCCCGAGATCGGCATTACGGGAACGCCAGTTATCGACCCCTCGAGTAATACGCTCTATGTCGTTTCCAAAACGAAGCAGAATTCAGGCGGCGCCATCACTTACGTTCAGATGCTACATGCGCTGGACCTGGGAAGCGGCGCTGAAAAGATGAACGGTCCGACAGAGATTCGCGCTTCCGTTCCGGGAACGGGCGCGGGAAGCGTTAATGGAACGCTGAATTTCGATCCGCGGGTCGAGAATCAGCGGGCGGCGCTCGCCCTTTCAAATGGGGTTGTCTATATCGTATGGGCCGCACACGGCGATATGGGCAACTATCACGGATGGGTGATGGGCTATCGAGCCGCCGACATCAGCCGGCAGGTGGGTGTGTATTGCAGCACCCCAAACGGCTGGGGCGGCGGCATCTGGATGGGCGGGGGCGCTATTTCGACGGACAATCAGGGCAATCTGTTCCTGGCTGTAGGCAACGGGACTTCCGATCCCCCAACTAGCAGTTACGGCGAGTCGGTGCTGCGGCTTAGCACTGGTTCGGGAATCCAGTTCGGCGATTTTTTCATGGCCAACGATCAAGACAAATTGAATGCCGGCGACCTGGATATTGGTGTCGGCTCTGCCATTGTGTTGCCCGATCAGCCCGGTCCATACCCCCATTTGCTGGTGTCATCCGATAAAGCCGGAAATATTTATTTGCTCAATCGCGATTCAATGAGCGGCTATAACCCGACGGCAAACGCAAATGTGCAGACCATATTTGCAGGCACAACCCTTCACAATAGTTTTGCGCTTTTCAACAATACGCTTTTCGTCGGAGCAGATGGCAACACGTTAGCGGCCTATTCGCTGAATAATGGCAATCTTTCCTGGAACCCGACCTCACAGTCTCTCGATCGGTACGGCACGAACTATACAACGAGTGGGGCCAGTCCGGTGGTTTCCGCCAGCGGTACTGCGAACGGCGTCGTTTGGACGCTTGACAACTCCGCAAGAGGGAGCGGGCCAGCCGTTCTCTACGCCTACGATGCCCGGAATCTGGCAAACAGGCTTTACAGCAGCAACGATGCTCCCAATTCGCGGGACGTCCCGGCATATGCGGTTAAATTTTCGAATCCCATCGTGGCGGACGGAAAAGTATTCGTGCCCGGTCTCAACAGTGTAACGGTGTACGGCTTGCTCTCGTCTCAAGGAGCCAGCAATCCTCCGGCTGCGAGTCCGACTTTCAGCGCGCAGCCGGGTACAGTCTTCAATTCGCCTCAATCCATCACGCTGTCCGAGAGTTCGCAAGGGGCGACCGTCTATTACACGACGGACGGATCCATTCCGAGCACATCCTCGGCAGTGTATGACGGAGCGATCCAGATTTCGGGTCCCACCAGCATTCATGCGTTTGCTACCGGAGGCGGTTTCTCGCCGAGCCCGGTTGCCTCCGGCTTCTTCACCGTGGTATCGTCCACTACGCCTCCAGCTCCGGAGTTCACAAATGGCTTTTCCGCAGCGGGACTTTCGCTGAACGGGGGCGCCACGATCAACGGCAACAGGTTGCAATTGACAGATGGCGGCAATGGCGAGGCGCGCAGCGCTTTCTATACAACGCCTGTAAACATCCAGCACTTCACGACTGATTTTGAGTTCCAGCTCAGTTGGGCCGGCGCCGATGGCTTTACGTTCACAATCCAAGGAGGCGATCCGACTGCGTTGGGGTCGCTCGGTGGCGGACTCGGCTACGGTCCTGAACCGAATTACCATATCAGCTACACGGAGCGGAACATACCTCACAGCGTAGCGATTAAATTCGATCTGTTCGACAACTCCGGTGAAGGAACAAACACGACAGGCATATTCTTGAACGGGGCAAGTCCGACGTCGGCCTCGATTGATCTGACGAGCTCCGGAATCGATCTGCACAATGGGCACATCTATAAGGTTCGATTGACATACGACGGCTCCCTCCTGGCTATGACCCTCGTCGACGCAAACGATCCGACCAAGACGTTCTCGACCAATTTCCCGGTGGATATTCCAGCGAACGTAGGTGGACCAACGGCCTACGTCGGGTTCACCGCGGGAACGGGCGCCAACTCCGCGATTCAGGAGATCTTGAACTGGAACTTCAGTCCGTCGCCGTACTTCCCATCCGGATTTAACTCGGCGGGAATGATTTTAAATAACGGAGCCGGGGTCAACGGCGGGAAACTCCAACTGACGGACGGCGGAGCAAATGAGGCGCGCAGCGCTTACTTCAACACGCCGGTGAACGTTGAGAAGTTCACCAGCGATTTTCAATTCCAGTTGGTAAACGCTCAAGCAGACGGCTTCGCGTTCGTACTGCAGAACGCCGGCCCGCAAGCGATTGGCTCGCTGGGTGGAGGCCTGGGGTACGGAATCGATCCCTTTACCGGTGTCGGCACCAGCATCGGCCAAAGCGTAGCCCTCAAATTCGACCTTTTCGATAACAGCGGAGAGGGCGGCAATTCGATTGGAGTTTTCACCGGCGGAGCGTCTCCTACGCAACCTTCCGTGGATTTGACTCCAACGGGGATCAACCTGCACAGCGGCGACACTTTCGCCGTTCACCTGACCTACGACGGAACCACGCTCGGCGCCACGATCACCGACATGAATAATCAGGCGCTGACCTATACGGCGTCGTTCCCGGTCGATATTCCGCAAGCTGTCGGCGGTAATTACGCCTACGTGGGCTTCACCAGTGGTACCGGCGGGCTGAGCGCTACGCAGAATATACTCTCGTTGACGTTCAGTAACACCGGGCAATAAGCAATAGGGCGTAACTATCCAGGTGATTCTCCACAGGCGGGGCTGGTGCGCACATCAGTCCCGCCCCTTTTCTTTGCAAGCAGGCGCACGCTGGTGAGTTGCTAGGCGGAGTATTCGCCTAGCATGAGGCTAAGGCTCAAGCTCATTAATGGGGGCAAACCCGGCCCCTGACTGATAAAACAGACTTGCGAGGAAAGTTTTGATCAGATCAGAGGCGGTATTGGGTTTGCCTGACTATGAGATTACAGGCATCGAAGAGCGCGAGGGCTGCGTGAGGATATCGGCCCGTTATAAGGGGCCGATATCGTGCCCGCAGTGCGGAGGCAATCAACTCCGCCGGAAGGACCGGCGGATGCGTCTGCTGCGCCACGAAAGCTGGGGTACGCGGCGCTCCCTTCTCCAGCTGGAGACGAGGAAATGGCGGTGCCA
>JAICLJ010000230.1 GCA_025927575.1 Bryobacteraceae bacterium
CCAGGCGGAATGGCTGGAGCGGATCAAGACGGATAGCTGCTGGTCTTGTCATCAGATCGGTAACCGGGCGACACGCGAGATCCCGGCCGCTTTCAGCAGCTTCGATTCGCCGGTGAAGGCATGGGAGAGGCGGATACAGTCAGGGCAAGCTGGTGGCAACATGGTCGCCGGTATCGGCCGGTTGGGCAAGGAAAGAGCGCTCTCCCTGTTTGCGGATTGGACGAGCCGGATTGCCGCTGGTGAACTGCCGCCATCGCCGCCGCGCCCTCAAGGCGTAGAGCGGAACGTCGTCATAACGGAGTGGGATTGGGCCACGCCGAAGGCTTATCTCCACGATGAGATTGCTACCGACAAACGCGATCCCACTATCAACGCCAATGGTCTGATCTACGGCGCACCCGAACTGAGCACGGATTCTATTCCCATTCTGGACCCGGTGCACAGTCGGGCTACACAGGTGAAGATGCCCGTTCGCGACCCCAACACGCCCAGGCCGGATAAACCCCTTCAGGCCTCGCCGTATTGGGGCGATGAAGCGATTTGGGATAGCCAGGCGAACATGCACAACCCGATGTTCGATCAGAAAGGCCGGGTTTGGTTTACATCCGTGATCCGACCTTCTCAGAACCCACCTTATTGCCGCCAAGGATCGGACCATCCATCGGCGAAGCTGTTCCCGCTAAACCGGAGCGGCCGGCAACTCGCTATGTACGATCCCTCAACGAAGAAGTTCACGCTGATCGACACGTGTTTCAGCACGCACCATTTGCAGTTTGCCGAGGATGCCGGTCATCGGTTGTGGACCAGCAGCGGCGGCGGCGGCGACGTTGTCGGCTGGCTGGACACAAAGATGTTTGAAGAAACCCACGATGAGGAGAAATCGCAGGGCTGGACCGCGCTGATTCTCGATACGAACGGCAACGGTAGGCGCGACGAGTACGTGGAACCGGATCAACCGGTGGACCCCGCGAAGGACAAACGGATCTCCGGCTCCTTCTACGGAGTTACGGTGAGCCCGTCCGACGGTTCCATCTGGGGTTCAGTGTTAGGGTTTCCCGGTCGCATCGTGCGTTTGAATCCGGGGCCCAATCCCCAGGAGACGGCTCTGGCGGAAGTCTACGAGTTGCCATGGAACAATCCCAAAGCGCCGGTGCAGGGATTCTCGCCGCGCGGTCTCGACATCGACCGGAACGGAGTGGTCTGGACGGTTCTCGCAAGCGGGCATCTGGCCAGCTTCGACCGGCGCAAGTGCAGAGTGGTAAACGGGCCGGCTGCAACCGGGCAGCATTGTCCCGAAGGCTGGACTCTCTATCCTTTCCCGGCGCCTCAATTTAAGGGTGTAACTGATTCCGGTAGCGCCGAGGCGAGTTATTACGATTGGGTGGACCAGTTCGATACATTTGGGCTTGGCGCCAATGTGCCGATTGCGACGGGCAATGGAGAAGATGCACTGCTGGCGCTGGTAGATGGAAAGTTTGTCGTTCTCCGCGTGCCCTATCCACTTGGATTTTTTGCGAAGGGGATGGATGGCCGGATCGACGATCCGAAGACCGGCTGGAAAGGGAAGGGCCTTTGGTCTACCTATGCCACGCGGGCGGTGGCGCACATCGAAGGGGGGAAAGGGACTACCAGTAAGGTGGTGCATTTTCAACTGCGCCCAGATCCGCTCGCAAAGTGACCGTGTAGGCGGAGCAACCCGATCATTAGATCGCGTATCACTTGTAATCTGCAAGTCAGATTGATAATCTGTCACTGTGGCTGTACGCCATTCCTCTGCGAAGTTGAATTTCTTCTGAAGCCCGGTATGCTCTTGAAATCAAACGACAGAGCGAAGAATATGTGAAAGAACTAGCGACCTACTTAACGTTTTTCAATTCTCAGGCGCATGTGCAGGAATATTAAAACTCTTTTCAACTTCGAGCCACCCGTCACTGACGACGAGATTAGAGCCGCCTCGCTTCAGTTCGTCAGAAAAATTAGCGGCTTCAACAAACCGTCGAAGGCGAATGAAAGCTCGTTTCAGGACGCTGTGGATGAGATTGCCGGTATCTCAGCCCGTCTTTTGCGTTCACTGGAAACCAATGCTCAGCCAAGGAGCAGGGAAGCTGAGGCTGCGAAATCGAAAGCTCGCAGCACGGCCCGATTTAGCGCGTGAGCGAGCGATGGCGGTCGTCTTACTGCTCGATTGCCGCTGCCGCCATCGCTATAAACGCGTTAATTTCATCGGCGACGTCGCCGCCTCCATTTGTGCGCTGCATCAGGATGATGCCGACCAGATCCTTTGACGCATCAACCCATTCATAGGTGCGATAGGCGCCGCCTTTCGCGAATGTTCCGATCGAGTTGTAACGGTACATCCCTTCCGGATTGCGCACCACTTCCCAGCCCAGGCCGTGGCCCATTCCGGGTGCCCATCCTGCCTTCAGATCTCCCGTGAGCGATGTAGTCATTAGTTCAACCGCAGCCGCTGAGAGAACTCGCTTGCCGTCGAGCGCGCCATGATTTCGCATCATCTCGTTCAACCGGAGCAGATCGTGCGCCGTGCTGAACAGTCCGCCCGCCGGAGATGGCAGATCGCGCCCGCGCTGAGGTTCCCGAACATCCGCCTTCTTGAGAGTGCCGTTCACATCGGTGTATACAGACGCCACGCGGGCGCGCTTCTCCTGTGGAACGTAGAAGAAGGTATCCTGCATCTCAAGCGGCTCAAAAATCGTGTCGTGCACGTATTGATCGTAGGGTTTTCCGGTAACAACTTCGATGATTCTCCCAAGGGTGTCGTAACCGATGTTGCTGTAGTCCCATGGCGTGCCGGGTTCGAATAGCAACGGCATCTTAGCGGCCTTCGCGACCAACTCGGCGAGCGACGCCGCCGGTGAATCCGAACTCTCCGGAGCCCGCATACCCGACGTATGCTTCATCAGGTCTTCGATGTTGACGGGCCGGTGAGGAGCCACCAGTCCGCACGCGTAGCCCGCGCGCTCCCCGCAGGGATTGAGCTTCTGACCTTTGAATTCGGGAAGATACTTTTCCACTGGATCGATCAACGATAAGCGGCCCTGGTCCACCAAAGTCATGATCCCGATGCAGGTCACGGGTTTTGTGAGCGACTTTATCCGGAACAGAGTGTCCGTGCGCATGGGCGTCTTGCTTTCCAAATCCTGATAGCCGACGGCGTCTAAGCTCGCCAGATGGCCTTGTCTCGCCAGCACGGTGACGATCCCAGCGGCCTTCCCACGGTCGACGAAGTCTTGCATCCGCTGGTGAATATCCGCAAGACGAGCCGGATTCATTCCCGCAGCTTTCACGTCGACCTGGTTCAGGGAGACGCTGCTGGCTGTGAAACCAAGTAACGAAACGCTAATAAAAAGCAAGGTTCGGATGATCATTGGTATTTGGTCAAACTCGTTGACATTGGACCGGAACGGGGGCGTCCAGCGACTCTATCAGATTAGGTCCGGTCGTTTTCGATCGCTACGGACTAACGCCTAACGCAAGCTAATCGGCCCAGTTAATTCTTTTTATCGATAAGACATTTCGATTCGCGCCATAGAAATTTGCAAGGCGATGAAATCCAAAATCATTGCTAGGCTAAGAGCATTCCAGAGATGCTCCGGCCGCGACGGGTGTTTCGGTTCGGTCTTTGGAATCGACTTCGAGGGCCGATGAACCAGATAAAACGCGTGTGCTGTTGTGCCTTTCCTGTCCTTGCCGCTTTTGCGATTCCCGCTCTGGCGCAGAACGTATCTACGTCGGTGGATGCGAAATTGGCCATCCTCGAAGCTTCGAGCAAAGCCGCTCAATCCGCCGGCGATAACGCATTTATGCTGGTCTGCGCCGCGCTCGTGCTGATGATGACGGGCCCGGGACTCGCTCTGTTCTACGGCGGGCTCGTGCGTCCGAAGAACGTGCTGAGCACCATGATGCACAGCTTCATCCTGATGGCAGTAGTGACGGTCCTGTGGGCTGTTTATGGTTATAGTCTGGCCTTCGGCCAAGGCAATCCCTTTATTGGCGGCTTCCAATACTTGTTTCTGAACGGCGTCGGAGTTGCGCCGAATACCGATTACGCCGCCACGATCCCGCAGCAGACGTTCATGATCTATCAGTTGATGTTCGCCATCATTACTCCGGCGCTGATCTCCGGAGCGTTCGCCGAACGCATGAAGTTCAGCGCCATGCTGCTCTTCACGGTGCTGTGGACCACCGTCGTTTACTTTCCGATGGCGCACATGGTTTGGGGAAAAGGTGGGCTCCTGAACGCATTCCTGGGCGGAAGCATCCCCTGCTTCGATTTTGCGGGCGGCACGGTTGTTCACATCACGTCAGGCGTCAGCGCGCTGGTGTGCGCCTTGTATCTGGGCAAGCGGCTCGGGTTCCCAAAAGAGCCAATGAAGCCGCACAATCTGGTGATGAGCGTCATAGGGGCTTGCCTTCTTTGGGTCGGTTGGTTCGGCTTTAATGCCGGCAGCGCCCTGGCCGCCTCCGGACTGGCCACTAGCGCATTTGTCGCGACGCATTTCGGCGCCGCTGCGGCCACCTTGGGTTGGAGTCTCGCCGAGTGGTGGAGAATGGGCAAGCCAAGCATCCTCGGCGCCATCTCCGGCTGCGTTGCGGGCCTGGTTGCGATTACTCCAGCATCCGGCTTCGTAAGGCCGTTTCCGGCAATGCTGATCGGCTTCGCCGCGGGCGTCTTTTGCTTCTTCATGGTTACGGCCGTCAAATCGAAATTTGGTTACGACGATACGCTCGATGCCTTTGGCGTACATGGCGCCGGAGGCACGCTCGGCGCACTATTAACCGGCGTTTTCGCGACGAACGCAATTAACGAAGGGTTGAAGGACTCTTCGGGTAAGCTGCTGCCGCTGGGACTTGTCGACGGCAATCCGGCGCAACTGGGAAACCAACTCGTCGGCGTGTTGATCTCGTGGGTGCTGGCGATTGTCGGAACGCTCATTATCCTGAAGATCGTAGACATGCTAATCGGCGTCAGAGCGTCGAGGGAAGACGAAATCGACGGCCTCGACCTCAGTATGCACGGTGAAGAAGCGTACAACCTGGAAGCCTAGGACAAGGGGCATCAAAGCATGAAGAAAATTGAAGCCATCATTCAGCCTCACAAACTGGATCAAGTAAGAGAGGCTCTGAAGGCGATTGGCGTCGATGGAATGACCATCTCGGAAGTTCGAGGCCACGGCCGTCAGAAAGGGCACAAAGAGGTCTATCGCGGCATGGAGTATGACGTTGACTTGCTGCCTAAGGTGAAGTTAGAGCTTGTCATCCCAGAAAACCGCCTCGATGAAATTACTCGGACACTGGTCGCCGCCGCTCGAACCGGCAAGATCGGCGACGGTAAGATATTCGTCTACGATGTAGCCGATGCGATTCGTATTCGCAACGACGATACTGGCGAAGCGGCGCTGTAAGCAGTGTCGACGGTGCCTTCCATCGACGCGAAGCTCTCCAGTTCAGCGGGCCTGGCCACCTGGAACAATGTTCTTGCGGACCGGACCTCGCGAGTTGACGATTGCGTGAAGGCGGCGGCATCTCTTAACGGCGGGGGGCTGCCGGCTTTCAGCATCGCCGCAGTCGGCGGTTATGGGCGACGTGAGCTTTTTCCGCATTCGGATGTCGACATTCTTATCGCTGTTCAGTCGGAAGACGACCTGGCGGGTATCAAAGAGCCTCTGGCCGATTTCATCCGCAAGCTGTGGGACCAGGGCCTGCGCGTCAGCCAGTCGGTACGCACGATCGCTGAATGCTGCCGGCTTCAGGAACAAAACGTCGAACTGCATATCAGTCTGCTGGATTTGCGTTTCCTGTGCGGTGACTTGGGCGTATTCGACGATCTGGAAAAACGGGCGGCAAAGTTCTACGAGCACTCAGGTGAAGCGCTGGCTCGGGCACTCGCGGAACTGACGCGCGCGCGCCACGCGAAATACAGCCACACCATCTATCATCTCGAGCCGAATATCAAGGAAACGCCGGGAGGCATTCGCGACCTTCAGTTTCTCCGCTGGCTGACGCAATTGATCCCAGGGCATGAAGCAATTCGCGAATCGCTGGCCGATCTGGGCAGCGCACGTTCGCTCTTGTTCGCGTTGCGCGTCTATTTGCACCAGCGGTCCGGGCGCGATAACAATTTGTTGAGTTTCGAGATGCAGGACGATGCTGCTCGCGACCTGGCCGGCGGGACCGATCCCGCCGAATGGATGCGGTCCTATTTCCACTGCGTCCGGGAGGTTTCGCAGGCGGCGCGCCGTGCATTGGAGTACACGGAGTCGCTTGACCCATCGCTGCTGCGGCATTTTCGCGACCGGCGATCGCGTCTCTCTACCACCGAGTACACGGTTTCGCGCAATCGTATATTTCTGCGTAATATCGCGGAAACCACGTATTCTGCCGCGTCCGTACTTCGATTGTTCGCTTACATCGCACGCCACGGCATTTGCCTCTCGTGGGATGCGCAGCGCCGGTTGCGTTTGGAGGCGGCCAGCCTCGCTCGAAAGTTTGCGGACTCACCGGCTCTTTGGACATCCTGGAGCGATCTCCTGAGCCAGCCGCACGCCGGATTGGCACTGCACGAGATGCAGGAAGCCGGAATTCTGGCGGCGGCCATTCCCGAGTGGCAGTCGATCGACAGCCTTGTCGTACGCGACTTCTATCATCGCTATACCGTCGATGAACATACCCTCGTTGCGGTTGA
>JAICLJ010000044.1 GCA_025927575.1 Bryobacteraceae bacterium
AAAGGCGCGAAATACTTCGTATGGATGAACATCCCCCCGTTTGACAGGATTCCGGGGCAGGCGCCGAATGCGGAACTGAGCAGCGCGTTTGGCCAGGCAAGCATCGCCTACGATCAGCAACAAGCTTCCGAAATAGCGCAGCTGCGGAACCAATACACAAGCCAAGGAGTGATTATCGCGAGCGTCGACATGTATGCCCTGTTCACGAATTTCATGAACAATCCTTCGGCATACGGCTTTACGAACGTGACCGACAACGCAGCGGATCAGCCGGTGGATCCCGATCAGTACTTTTTTTGGCAAGGCGGGCACTTTACGACCGCCGGACACATCGTGGTTGCCAACGAAATCTACCGCGTCGTTCAACGTATATTCTCGGGGGCCGGCAGAACTGGAAACGGCAATTCGGGACCGGGCAACCGCAAGTTGGATTTCGGCGGCGGCGGTAGATGGGAGTTTACGGTCTGGCGGCCGGCCAACGGAATTTGGTATACAAACGCGAACGGCGATCCGGCGGAATGGCAGTATAGGGCATGGGGCGCCTCATCCGATACACCGGTTCCCGGTGATTACGATGGCGATGGCATCACTGATCATGCCGTCTGGAGGGCGTCCGATGGCGTCTGGTATATCATCCCGAGCAGTCGTCCAAAAGCCGCGTACTCCCTGCCATGGGGTTCCATGGGCGACATTCCGGTACCTGGCGATTATGACGGAGATGGGAAAACCGATATTGCGGTCTGGCGTCCCTCAACCGGAGTTTGGTACATCATCCCCAGCAGCACGCCTAACGCTCCGTTCGCAACGCAATGGGGACTTGCCGGAGATACTCCCGTGCAGGGCGATTATGATGGCGACGGGAGAACGGATTTTGCAGTCTGGCGCCCGTCCGACAGCAGTTGGTATATCCAGCACATTGCCAATTCCAGCGTAACCGCTCAGCAGTGGGGCTTACCCGGGGACGTTCCGGTGCCAGGCGATTATGACGGTGACGGAAAAACCGACATCGCAGTTTGGCGGCCGTGGAACGGTTACTGGTATATGATTTCGAGCAACTCGGGCGTGGCGAGCGCCGCACTGTGGGGGACGGCAGGAGATGTCCCGGTTTACGGAGATTTCGACGGCGACGGGAAAACCGACCCTATCGTATGGCGACCCGCGACCGGAACATGGTGGGTAGACCCAAGCAGCAATCCATCGATGCCGATTTCGCGCCACTGGGGCGCTTCCGGCGATATCCCATTCTAGCGAATCACCAGACGACAACCCCGCTGCCTACAATGGTTTGTGACTCCAGTTGTTGTGATCGGCGGAGGACTGGCAGGCTGCGAAGCAGCGTGGCAGGCGGCTAACGGCGGCGCCGAAGTAATTCTGTACGAAATGCGGCCGGCAAAGCGGACGCCGGCCCATAAAACCGATGCATTCGGCGAACTGGTCTGCAGCAACTCCCTCAAAACCGAACAGGAAAGCTCCGCGCCATGGCTGCTGAAGCAGGAGTGCCGGCGTTTGCATTCTCTCTTGATGCGCGCCGCCGCAGTGGCGCGAGTACCCGGCGGCCATGCGCTTACGGTAGACCGGGAGGTCTTCTCGCAGGAGATTTCGAAGGCCATCGAATCACATCCTCATATAAAGATTCGCCGAGAGGAAGTCACCGCAATTTCAAGCGAGGCCATAACAATCGTTGCGACAGGCCCACTGACTAGCGATACGCTCGCCGAAGAGATCGGCCGGATCACTGGTTCAGAGCGCCTGTATTTCTATGACAGCATCAGCCCAATCGTTTCGGCGGATTCCATCGATATGACCGTCGCATTCCGCGCGTCGAGATACGGTAAATCGCTCGATGGAGGCGACGATTACATTAATTGCCCGTTTACGAAGGAGCAGTATGAGGCATTCATCACCGCGCTGCTCGAAGCTTCGCATTACGAGCCGCACATTCCGGAAGACAAAACGCCTTACTTTGAGAGCTGCCTTCCCGTGGAAGAAATCGCGCGGCGTGGGCGTGAAACACTGCGCTTCGGCCCGATGAAGCCGATGGGCCTCGAAGATCCGAAATCGAGCAGGCGACCCTATGCGGTTGTGCAGCTACGCCAGGAAAACCAGCGAGCGGACAGCTACAACCTCGTTGGATTTCAGAATCACATGAAGTTCGCCGATCAGGCGCGAGTCCTCCGGTTGATTCCCGGGCTGGAGCAGGCCGAGTTTATTCGATTCGGGCAGATGCATCGGAATACTTATATCAATTCGCCATCGCTGCTGAGGCCGACTCTGCAATTGAAGAGCGATCCGAACATCTTCTTTGCGGGCCAGATCTCCGGCGTGGAAGGCTATGCGGAATCGATTGCGACGGGCTTACTCGCCGGACGGAACGGAGCGGCCCTGGCGCGCGGCGACGGCGTCGAAATCTTCCCTCGGGCGACGGCGCTCGGCTCATTGACTCACTATGTGACGAATGCCGATGCGGACCACTACCAGCCAGCGAACATCACGTTCGATTTGCTGCCGGCTCTGGGCGAGGAAGACAGGAAGCGGTTCCGCCACGACAAAAAGGCGCGCCACGCCGAGGTCTGTCGTCGAGCAATGGCCGCTATGGATGAAATGCTCAGCGTTCCGGTCGGAGCCTAAGACGTGGCCGCGCTGCGCTTATCCATCGAGCAATATCTCTCGGAACTCTCGAGGCGCGGCGCATCCGCGCACACGCTGCGCAACTACGCTTCGGATCTTGAACAATTCGCCACGTTTCTGGAACCCCCCGGGGAGACGGCGCCGGATGTCGAAACGATCGATCGGAACCTATTGCGAGAATGGCTGAGTTATTTGTTTGCCCAGGGCCTTACCGCGATCACCGTCAGGCGTAAATTAGCGGCCGTGCGGTCTTTATTCAAATTTCTACGGCAGGAAGGCGTACTAACCCTGAACGCCGCGGCGCGCCTGCGCACACCGAAGCTTCCGCAGAGACTTCCGGATGTGATGCCCGAGGAGAAGACGAACCGCATGCTGGATGCGGTAGACACGGGCAACCCCGTCGAAAAGCCATCCAAGGAACGCGATGTGGCGTTTCTCGAACTGCTGTACGGATGCGGCATTCGCGTGGGCGAGTTGGTGGGCATCGACCTGGAGAATGTAGATCTCAATGAAGGCTGGCTCAAGGTACGCGGGAAAGGGAATAAGGAACGGCAGGTGCCCATTCCCGAGCGCGCGGCGGCGGCAGTGGAGCGGTACCTCGCGGTTCGGAAGCCGAAGCCGGGCGAACACGCGCTATTTTTGAACAATCGGGGAACTCGCCTGACGGACCGGCGCGTCCGCGATCTGGTGAAATTCTACGCCCTGGCAACCACTGGCGATTCAACGGTGCATCCCCACAGCTTTCGCCACGCTTACGCAACGCACCTGCTGGCGGATGGTGCGGACCTGCGAGCAATTCAGGAGCTGCTGGGCCATGCCCGGCTCTCCACCACCCAGAAATACACGAAGGTCTCGCTTGCGGATCTGATGGCTGTTTACGACAAAGCGCATCCAAAGGCATGACTGCCGCGCCAGACAAACCCGCCTTCGGGCGGCGCTGTGTTGAAATAAAGGTTTGAAAATGCAGAGGAAAATTCGCTCGACCACTGTTTTATGCGTGCGCCGTAATGGGAAAGTGGTGATTGCCGGCGACGGGCAGGTCACCATGGGCAGTGAGGTTTTGAAAAGTGGCGCGCGAAAGCTCCGCCGCCTGCACAACGGCAAAATCATCTCGGGTTTCGCGGGATCGACAGCGGATGCTTTCTCGCTGTTTACGCGTTTTGAGGCCAAGCTGGAACAATATGGCGGCAATCTGTCGCGTAGCGTCGTGGAACTGGCCAAGGATTGGCGCACAGACAAGATGCTGCGGCACCTGGAAGCGCTGCTGCTAGTGGCGGATGAGGGAAACATGTACATCGTCAGCGGCACGGGCGACGTGGTCGAACCGGATTCTCCGGTCATCGCCATCGGTTCAGGAGGTTCGTTCGCGAAATCGGCGGCAGTGGCGTTACTTGAAAACACTAATCTGGGCGCGCGCGAAATTGTCGAGAAGGCCATGAAGATCGCAGGCGAGATTTGCATTTATACCAATGACAATGTCACCTACGAGGAGCTCGGCTGATGGTGATCTATCTGCCTCAACAATCGTCGGAAGAAACACCGTTGCTGGATGAGCTGACGCCCCGCGAGATTGTCGCGGAACTCGACAAACACGTGATCGGGCAGGGTGACGCCAAACGTTCCGTGGCTATCGCGCTGCGGAATCGTGTACGACGGCAGAAGCTGGATCCCGAAATGGCCGACGAGGTGATGCCGAAGAACATTCTGATGATCGGCCCGACCGGGGTCGGCAAGACGGAGATTGCCCGCCGTCTCGCAAAGCTGGCCAATTCGCCATTTCTGAAGGTAGAAGCGAGCAAATTCACCGAAGTCGGCTATGTGGGCCGCGACGTTGAATCGATTATTCGCGACCTGGTGGATATCGCTATCGACATGGTGCGCGAAGAACGGCTGGAGCAGGTTGCTGAGCGGGCCGAACAGAATGCCGAGGAGCGTCTGCTGGATCTGCTGATGCCTCCGCAGCCGGAACCGAGCGAAAGTCTCGAGCGCACCCGGGAGAAGCTCAGAGAGAAGCTGCGCTCGGGCAAGCTGGACGATCGCATGGTGGAAGTGGATGTAAAGGAACGCGGCCCGACTTTCGAAGTTTCGACGAACGGAAATGTCGAGGAGATGGACATTAACTTGAAAGATGTCATCCCCGGGTTGTTCGGCGGCCGCACGCGCAAGCGAAACATGCGGGTCGCGGAGGCGCTGGAATACCTGGTTCAGGAAGAAGAGCAAAAGCTCGTGGACATGGACCAGGTAACGCGCATCGCGCTCGAACGCGTGGAACGCAATGGGATGGTGTTTCTGGACGAAATCGATAAGATCGCCGGGCGCGAGGGCGGCCACGGACCCGACGTCAGCCGCGAAGGCGTCCAACGCGACATTCTGCCGATTGTCGAGGGCACGACTGTGAACACCCGCCACGGGTTTGTCCGCACCGACCACATTTTGTTTATCGCGGCAGGCGCTTTTCACGTTTCGAAGCCGAGCGATCTGATCCCCGAGTTGCAAGGCCGCTTCCCCATCCGAGTCGAACTGCGTTCGCTGACGGAAGAGGATTTCATTCGGATTCTGAAGGAGCCTAAATCGGCGCTCGTCAAGCAATATATGGCATTGCTCGAGACCGAGGGAATCAAGCTGGTTTTCAGCGACGATGCGATTCAGGAAGTAGCCCGATTTGCGGCGCAAGTTAATGAGAACATGGAAAACATTGGGGCGCGCCGCCTACACACTATCATGGAGAAGCTTCTTGAAGAGATTTCTTTTAACGGTCCGGATCTGAAAAAGAAGAACATCAGAATCGATGGCGAATATGTTCGGAAGCAACTCGCCGATATTGTAAAAGACCAGGATCTCAGCAAGTACATTCTTTAATGCGGCGACCTGCTTCTCTTGCGGCAGCGGCGGCGGCGCTGTTCTCGTCAAGCTGTGGCTACATGGGCCCGGTGCTGCCCCCATCTCTCCACATTCCGGCGGCCATTAAAGATTTGGAGGCGCAAGAGGTTGGGGCGAAGATCGATTATCATTTCACGCTCCCGCATGAAACGACCGACCGCGTCATTATCCGTAAGTTCGAGTCGATCGATCTGCGAATCGGCCCCGATGTCAAGCCTTTCGATCTGAATACGTGGGTGGCCGGCGCGGCACAACAGCCCATTGTGCCGCCCGAGCCGCGAAAGAAACAGACGGATGACTCCGAGGATCCGGCTCAACAAATCGCGTCGTCGCTCCCGGTGTCCCACTACGTTGGAACACACGTCGTCATCGCAGTTCGCACGGCCATACGCGGGGAACGATTCTCGCAATGGTCGAACATTGTCCGACTGAAAGTAGTCGAACCGCTGCTACCGCCGACGGTCGAGGCCGGCAGCGATCCGAGAGGTGTGAAGCTGACATGGGCGCCACAGCGTTCCGGGCTGAAATACCGCGTACTACGCCAAGGGCCGAAAGATGCGCGCGCCGTCGAAGTGGCCACAGTAGACAAACCAGAATTCATCGATGCGGGCGCGGCGTATAGCACGGAGTACCGCTACACTGTGATCGCACTAGAGACTGATGACGGCGCAAACGCGCAGAGCGTGCCATCGGAAGCGAAACCGATTACGCCCGAAGACCACTTTCCACCATCCGTCCCATCCGGCGTGGCGGCGCTGGCGACACCGAACAGCATAGAGTTGTCCTGGAGTCGCAGTCCCGAACCGGATACCAGGGGTTATGTTATCTACCGCTCGGTGGATGGCGGGCCATTTCAGCGCGTAGCCGGCCTGGCGGCCCTGCCCACATACAGCGATAAGGATGTCCAGCAAGGCAAGAAGTACCGCTATGAAGTGAGCGCGATTGATGAGCTGAATAATGAGAGCAGCCGTTCAGCAACAGTAGAGGTAACCTTTTGAGTCTGATGCGAGCCTTTCTGGTAACATCGAGTTCGAACCGGTGGCGAGAAGGGGCACGAACTCCTGTCCGGCTACAGCTACGCCGTCGAACTGATTAAATCTCGATGGAGATGCCCTTCGGGCTGCTTGAAATCGTGAGTAACTGGAGTGTTTCGGTCGGAGCGGCCGTGCTTGCAATCGCGTTCGCGGCAACCACTATCCATCTGTTTCGCAAGCGCATTTCTCCAGAGGAGGCAGAGCGCCTTCGGCGGTTGGATGTCGGCACGCATGGCCGGCTGGTCGAAGGGATGGCGACCGACGTCCAGGAGAATACAGTCTACTTCACGTATTCAGTGCGCGGCGTCGAGTACCAGGCGGCGCAGGATTTATCCACGCTGTTGGACAGAGTTCCGGGAGCGCTACACACGCTGATTGGCCCGATCACGCTGAGATATATTGCCAACAATCCGGCCAACTCAGTCGTGCTCTGTGAGAAGTGGTCGGGGCTGAGAAGCGTTTTTGAAAACGAACCCAAAGACGCATGATTTACTCTCGCCGGCTCGCGCGTGTGAGCCTATCCAGGATGCCTGCCCACTCAACGGTCGCAGGCGGTTTCCGGATGGCAATCCACTCCCAGCCTTCTACGTCAGCGGCGTGCAACTCCGAATATAGACGCGCCGCAAAGGACGCCGGCTCGCTGGAAAAGCTCAGCAGCTTTCCACGTCCTTCCGGTAGCGATTCCCCGGCATTAAGCAGATATAACGGCGTTTTCGGCGCGTAGTGGCGCCGATGAAGACCGGGTGACGCGTGGGCTGCGCCGGAGGTCGGCTGCGGCGCGAGGTCGATGGGGCCGATGACTTCTTCGATTTGCCGCCGCGAAATCATACCCGGTCTGAGAAGAATGCTGTGTCCGGCCGCCAGGGACAACACTGTGGACTCGATGCCAACCTTGCATGGCCCGGCGTCAAGGATGAAATCCACCCGGTCGCCGAGGCCGAGACGAACATGCTCCGCCGTTGTGGGCGAAATCTCCATGAATCGATTCGCGCTTGGCGCCGCGACGGGAACGCCAGACAGACGAATCAGTTCGAGCGCCACGGGGTGCCCCGGGATTCGCACACCAATGGTATCGAGCCCCGCAGTGACCAGCGCCGGCACTTCCGGCCGCTTTCTAAGAATCAGCGTCAGCGGCCCGGGCCAGAATCGCGCGGCCAGCTTTTGCGCAGACTCGGGCCACTCGGCGGCGACTCGTGGCAACATTTCCAAATCGGCGATGTGGACGATCAACGGGCTCGTGGAAGGGCGGCCTTTAACTTCGTAGATACGGCGCACAGCAGCCTCATCGAGCGCATTCGCTCCCAGCCCGTAAACAGTTTCCGTAGGAAAAGCAACCAGACCACCCGCGCGCAGGATTCCGGCAGCGCGGGCGAGTTCAGCTTGGCCGGTGCGCATCATTTGTTAGCAACCATAGCCGAGCTTACCCGCGCCGTGAAGTGCGACGGCCCCAGTTCACCTCGATCAGCGCTGCCCCGCGCTGATCGAGCGGACTCGAACAATGCAAACGGCAAGACGGAGCACTTGTTTACTCTTCCAAGTCATTCTTCCCGTCACTCGCGGTTTTTCCGGTCTTCTTCCACACCAGAAAAGCATGGATCAGGGGGTCGAGGTCGCCATCAAGGACGCGGTCCACATCGCCTATCGCGAGTTTTGTGCGGTGATCCTTGATCAACCGATAGGGCGCCAGGACATAGCTGCGGATCTGGCTGCCGAAATTGATCTCGAGTTTGGCATCTTCGACCTTCCGATCCTCAGCCTTCTTCTTATCCATCTCGAATTCGTAGAGTTTCGCGCGAAGCTGCTTTATGGCACTGGCCCGATTTTTGTGCTGAGAGCGCTCGTTCTGGCACTGCACGACAATACCGGTGGGCAGGTGGGTCATGCGAACGGCCGAGTCTGTCCGGTTGACGTGCTGGCCTCCGGCGCCGCTGGCGCGGAAGGTGTCGACACGCAGATCTTCGGGCCGGATATCAATGGTTATGTCGTCTTCGATTTGCGGGTACACGAACACCGACGCAAATGAAGTGTGGCGCCGGGCGTTGGCGTCGAACGGTGATATTCGAACGAGGCGATGGACGCCAACCTCGGACTGCAAACGTCCATAAATGTTCTCGCCGTTGATCTCAAACGTCACAGATTTGATTCCGGCGCCCTCCCCCTCCTGCCGGTCCGTAACAACCGCCTGGAAGCCGCTTCTCTCTGCCCATCGCAGGTACAGGCGCAGGAGCATTTCGGCCCAGTCCTGACTCTCAGTTCCGCCCGCGCCGGGATGAATGGTGATAATCGCATCCCGCGCATCGTTCTCGCCGGATAGCAGCATGCCGGTCTCGAGCGCCTCCAGCCGCTGCTCGAGTACCTTGAACTCACGGTCGATTTCGATCGTAACGTTTTCGCCCTCTTTCGACAACTCAAAGAGCGTGTCGATATCGGACATGGCGCCCGCAACTTTCGCTGAATTGGCGATCGCTTGTTCCAGGCGTTTGCGCTCCTGCATCACGCGCTGGCTCTTCTCAGGATTGTTCCAGAACTCAGGGTCGCCGATCTCGGATTCGAGATCCCTTAGCTGTTTCTGCTTGGCCGGACCGTCAAAGATAACTCCGAACAGCTTCAGCTTGCTGCCGGAGCGCAACGTACTCTCTTTCTAACTCTTCCAATGTCATTTAATATCAGTGTAATTGGTCGGAGGCGGCCACGCATCATCCCGGAGCGAAAACCCATCGTTCGGTTCGGCGATGACAATCACCTTCGAGTTATCGTCGAGTTGTGCCGCGAAGACAACGGTGCCCCGAGAATTGATCGCAGCGGTGTTGAATAGGATCGATTTCAGCTTATCGAGACCAATGGGATCGCCCGTTTTGATCACGGCCGAATCCGGCGTGAAGATGCCTGCTCCTCCGGCGTAGGTCGCGTAGAACGCAGTCTTTCCATGTTCGCTTACGCCGGCTTGTCCGAATTGAGCGACGGTGACGCCGCCGATCGTGTCGCCGGTTTTAACAAGCAAGCGAGAAGGCTTCTTCAGATTGAGCAATTTATCGAGTTTTTTGAGCGGGTAATCTGGCAGGCGCGGCGCAAGAGCGAAGATTCCGGAGCCGCCGTTGTAGTTGGCAAGAGTAACGACGCCGCCCTGCCGTGTAACTCCAGCCGGATGGTCAAAAACCGTAATCAGTTTGCCATCAACAGTGTCGCCGGTTTTTTTTAGCAGGCTGGCGGCCGTCTTCTGCCCGCGCGATTCCACCGTAACAATGCCGGTGTCGTTCGGATCGGCATAGTTCTGAAATCCGGCACGGAACGAAACCGTGCCTCCATCGCCCACAACCGGCGTGCTCAGATCGTCAACCAGTTCCCCCGCGATGGTGTCGCCGGCTTTTGCGATCACGCGCGCTTTTCCGTTTCGCGGCGTGGTAAAAATAGCCGTCCCCATCGGGTAAGGCATTCCCACCAATGCTTCAAACGCTACGTCGCCTCCATTGTTAAGGCTGGTGCCGCCATAAAACGTGTTGATTGCCTGCCCGCCAATGATGTCGCCGGTTTTTACCAGTAATTTCGATCGCGTGAAGATTCCGCTCCCAGTTGGAAATCCCGCGAGAAATACAATTGCGCCACGGTCGTTAAGAGATGGATAGCCGACATACGCGAGGGTCTTGCCGTCCACCGTATCGCCACTCTTGACCAGAAGTTTGTTGGGCGTAAAAATGCCTTCCCCGCTTGAAAAGCTAGCCGTGAAGACCACTTCGCCCCGCTCATTGATCACCGGAGCATCCAATAAACCGGTCAGAGTATTGCCGTCGACGCTTTCGCCAGTCCTGGCCAGCACCTTACATGAATATCCGGTAGTTTGCGCGTTCAGCGTCGCGAGAAGAACGAAATTCGCCGCGAGAGCGCATGTTATTTTTGCGAGAGAAGTCATAGATTACCTCCATTAAACAACATGCGCCCCTCGCTCGTAGACAAAGAGCGGCGCGTTTGTTTGTAAACTTCCTCCGTTCCGCTAAATAGACTGAGCTATTTGGGAAAAGTTCCAGGAAACATCGGCTGAGCGCCGCATTGTTGTTTGACGGGCAAAGATGAATCGTAGAAAAGAGAGCCACTTACGATATGCTTCCGGAGTAGCGGCGCGTGCGCTTAAGAAAGGCTCATATGGATCGACGTACGTTTTCAAGAAGCATCGCGGGTCTGGCGTTAGGCGCAGCCGGCCTTGATCGCAGCATAGCCGCCGCGGCGGCCGCTCCAGAGGGTCAGGGAGTGGCGCCGGGCGTTCCGTTCGATCTCTCCGTCATGCTGTGGACCGTATTTCAGAAGCTGCCGTTCGAGCAGCGTCTCGAAAGGGTTTCCGAAGCAGGCTACAAAAAGGTGGAACTCATCGGTGAATACAAGGGCTGGTCCGCCGACGATTTCAAACGCGCCAATGCCAAACGGAAAGAGCTTGGAATCACGTTCGACACCACGGCCGGGCTGAAGCATGCGGTGGGCAATCCCAAAGAGCGCGAGGCGCTTTTAGCGGATGTCCGGGAAGTGCTCCCCATCATGGAACGGATCGAGTGCCCGGCCGTCATAATCATGTCGGGCAACGTTGTTCCCGGCATGCCGCGTGACGTCCAGCACGATAGCTGCATCGAGGGACTGAAGGCCGCTTCAGCGCTCGTCGAAGGCAAGAAGATCAATGGCCAGCCGGTACGGCTGCTACTCGAAAACATCGACCCGGAGGAAAATCCGCGCTACTACCTAACCTCAGTGGCGGAAGGGTTCGAGGTCATACGGCAAGTAAACCACCCGCAAGTGCGGATGTTATACGACTTCTATCACGAGCAGATCGCGGAAGGGAATTTAATTGAGAAGCTTGAAAAGAATATTGACTACGTGGGTCTGGTTCACATCGCGGACGTTCCCGGTCGCCATGCGCCCGGCACCGGGGAAATCAATTACGCGAACATTTTCAAGAAACTCGCCGAGCTGAAATACGACCGTATCGCAGCAATGGAATTTCTGCCGCTCGGCGATGCGGTCGAAGAACTGCGAAGCGCGCGTGATTTCGCGATTCGTGCGGGTCGCGTCTGACGTTTTCGAGGACGGACATCATTGGTTGGGCGTTTTGCCACGCACCTGATCGCCGGAGGCCTTGGCGGTCCAGTGAGTCCCGTCAGCCGACTGCGCCTGTTCGAAGTGAATGTGATTGTGATCCGCGAACGTATAGATTGAGCGATAATACTTCGATTTGCCATATTCGAGGCGCCGGCTCGTAAAAGTCCACTTGTTTCCTGAAATTTCGAGATCGTCGCGTCCTGTCGCTCGCCCTTCGGGCATGACCGTTTGCGTGTAGTAGTGGCCGGCTGAATCCGCCGGAATAATGATCAGCAGGCCGCCCGTTTCGCCGTCGACACTTTGCTGGCACGTGAAGTAGAGGCCGACGAGCGCACAATCGTTTACAAGCCGATCTGGTTTGGCAGCGGAAGCACCGGCGTGAGTCACCAGCCAGGTACCTTGATAGGTCCATAAAGGTTTATAGGCGGCATCCGCCGGTTTGTCCGCGCCATAAGCGGCCGGCGCCAGTACAAGCAGAAATAATACGATCGCCCGCACACCCGTTACCTCCAGAGTCTCTTCTCACAGCCTACATGCCGCCGATTGCCAAAGCGCCCGCGGCACACTATGCCGTACATTGAGGGTTGGAACAGCGGTTATCCGGACAACAATCCGACGCCCGGGAAGGGCGCGCCGGCGAGCGCGGCAATCCGCCCTATCACCCACGCCTCGTAAGAAAGCTCAAACGGGCGGCTGTTTCCCTTCCGTTCATTCTTTTAGCGGCGCTGCTTGTGAGGCTGATCGCCGCATGGGGGTACACTCATGTCAGGCCGAGTCATGCGCTCGGCATCATCCCATTCCTTTTTGAACCGGGTAATATCGCCTACGCGCTTGCCACGGGCCACGGGTTCAGCTCTCCTTTTCGCATCCCCACTGGCCCCACGGCATGGATGACGCCTGTCTATCCCCTGCTGCTCGCCGGCATTTTTCATGTCTTTGGCATTTATACCTACGGCTCGTTCGTCGCCGCCGCCTTCTGCAACATTTTATTCTCTGCGCTGGCAACGATACCCATTTTCTTTATCGGCCAGCGCCTCGGCGGACGCGCGCTGGCAATCACAGCCGCCTGGCTCTGGGCCGTGTTTCCTAACGCCATAGTCATGCCCTACCGAGCGATCTGGGATGCGTCGCTTTCGGCGCTTCTGGCATCCGGCATTTTATGGGCGACGTTGGCGCTCGCCGAATCAAAAAGGTGGCGCGGCTGGTGGGCTTACGGCGTGCTGTGGGGGTTTACGTTAATGACAAATCCGACACTGGGCGCGCTGCTGCCGCTTTTGTTGGCATGGATCGCCTGGCGCCGATGGAAACAATCACACTGGCTGGTGGGACCGTTGCTGGCGATCGCGATCGCAGGCCTTTGCTGCGTTCCCTGGACTGTGCGGAATTATCGAACGTTCCACACTCTCGTTCCACTCCGCTCGGTGCTGGGCCTGCAACTTTGGATGGGTAATAACGACCAAGTGGGGCATCGGTGGCCCGGTGTGCTTCACCCAATTACGAATTCGGCTGAACGCGCCGAATACATCCGCATGGGAGAAATCGCTTATATGCATCACAAGCGGGACGAGGCGCTTCATTTCATAACCAGTCACCCGGCAAAAGAAGTACGCCTCATAGCAATCCGATTCGTTGCGACCTGGACCGGGGGTTCCGAACGTCCGATACGGGATTTTCTTTTCGCCTACTCGTGGTGGTTGCGTTTCGTCCTGCTCTTCAATCTATTCGCAGCGGCAGGCACCGCGCTTGGCATCGTTCTCCTTAATCGAAGCGGTAGTCCTTACGCATTCCCCGTTGTGGTTGTTCCCGTCGTCTATCCTCTGATTTCGTACGTGAGCCTTGCCTCGCCGCGTTACCGGCACCCGATTGATCCGGTAATACTGTTGTTAACGGCGGTTTCCGTGTTATGGGTTTTCCAAAGCCGGCAGAAAATCGGCATGCGAGGACAGCGCTCCCCAGCCTCGCCGCAAGCGGCGGCGCCAAGCATGTAAAACTGTTTTCGACGCGTTATGCAAAGCGCGGCTTGGAGTCAATTGCAATTTATGAACCTATCGGTTCTGTCCAGGGGAGTATGGCGCTCTTCGGTCATTGCGACTTCTTATGAAGAAAGTCACTCGCCCGGCGCCGGTTCCGACGCGTCCGCCATTCGAAGGCGATATAGATGGATTGAGCGGCGACGAAGTGCGGGGCTGGATTGTGGATACATCCGACCCAGGCCGCTACATCTATGTCTGCCTCTTCGTCAACTACCGGTTCATTGAAAAGCGGTGGGCTGCATTTTTCGCAAAGATATCGGACAGTTGCTTCGGAGTCGAGGCCTCCATGGCTTTTCGCTGCGGGTTGCTCACCATCTCCTGCGCGAAAAGGAGTTGGAAGTTTTCCGGAATTTTCTTCGCGTAAAGAATTATTCGATTTCTTAGTTCGGTGCTTTTGACTTAAGAAAGCCCGGAAGCGGACCGGGTCGCTTCCGGGGGGCCGAAACGATCTGCTTGGTGTTAGCTATCTGCGGCCATGAGGGTCCAAGATCAGAAGCGCCGGCGCATGAATCGCGTCTGTTCATTTACCGGCGCGCGAAGACGGATTAGTTGGTATTACCCTGCGTCAGGTCGCCGGGCGCCACCGTCAAGACTCCAAAAAGCCCGCCCGATTCCCCGTTGGGTCCGGCCGCGAAAAAGAGCGAATTGTAGGGGCCGGCCTTTCCGCCATTACCAAATCCGAGACCCCAAAGGCCGTCGATCGCAAGCGCCTTTCCGGACGGATCTTGCAGCAGACCGGTAAATCGCCCAGACGAAATGTTATAGGCCGCTATCTGTCCGCTACCAAACTGCCCGACTAAGAGTTGGTGGCTGAAGGCGCCGAAGTCATCGGGAGCAAGTGTCAATCCCCACGGTGAGCTCAGCCAGGGCCCATGCTGATAGAACTTCACCAGCTTGCCACGTGCCGTGAAGGCCACCAGGAAGCCATTCCCGCGGCCGGGAACATCATCGTGCCTTTGGGCGTCCTGTTTTGCGAAGGTCACAAACAGGGTTCCGCCGATGTTCTGAATGTTGAACGGCGCATAGCCGTGTAATTCATGATTGATTCGGGGAAAGTCGTCCCAATCACAATCGCGGTCGCCATTGAAACCCCTTCTCACCGGTTGAAAGCTGGAATCGAAGACATCTATTCTGCCGTGGTGGAAATCGGTAGCGTATAGATAGTTAGAGCCTCGAATGCTCGCCATCGCGAGCCCCTTATATACGGCTCCACGAGTTGTAGCCACTATCCTGGCCTGAGTTCCCGCAGCCCCGTTCCAGGCCGAAATCGTACCATCCTCCGACGCAAACAGAAACACGGCGGGACTGCCCAAAACTTCAAAATCACCAGTTCCGTTGAATACCGTTCCGGTCGGAGCGCCAGGAACGCTGACAATCAGCGGCGCCTTCGTTCCGTCTCCTAAGTAGAGTGTGCTCTTTCCAGTTCCGTTGTCCGACACCCACCATGGGGTCGCTGAGCCTCGTGAGATCCCCCAGCTGTTCACAAGATCGGCGTCTGGTTTGGTCCCGCCGGCTCCGCTGTTTGAGACGAGGTTAGTTTGCGTGTAATGTTGTGCTGTGGCCGTGGCGCTAAGCAGAGCGGCTGCCAGCGCGACGCGTACCCCCAGCTTGAATGGGTCCGCTATATTTTGAAAAATCATTTGACTTGACTCCTCCTCACAAGAAATCGATAACTCGTAGCAAGTAACTTCCGCGATGGATTCAGAGTGAGGTTAACCCATGTTTGGCGCGGCTGGAAGAGGAGCGGCGATACGTTTACAAGACTTTTACATGCTACGGATTTATCACCATGCGCGAGGGAAAAGGATGCTCCGAAGCTGCGCCGGCGTCCCGTCGCCGAATGCAGATCTCTAAGCCCATAAGTTGTATCGTTGAATTGGGAAAGTGTATGCGCGAATCTAATCCTAAAAACCTCAGCCGGCGCACGTTTGCTACTGCCTTGGCCGGAGCGGGCGCATTAGCTCCGCTGCGCGTACAGGCGGCGCCACAGAACCAACCCGCGGCCCACAAGCCGCGGATGCCGGAAGAAGCTCCTCCCTTCGGCGAAACCATCGCTTTCAAACGGAAAGATATGCCGGCACGCGTAGAGCCTTTCGAAATGACGGAAGTTCGTCTACTGCCGGGAGCATTCAGGCGCGCGCAAGATGCAAATGCTGCTTATCTCGGGCGGTTGGACGCAGATCGCCTTCTTCACAATTTTCGAGTGAATGCCGGACTCCCGTCGTCCGCGCAACCGCTCGGCGGATGGGAGAAGCCGGATTGCGAACTGCGCGGCCACTTCGTCGGCCACTATCTTTCCGCATGCGCACTGATGTACTCATCCACAGGCGATAACAAGCTGAAAGACAAAGGCGCCTATATCGTGGCGGAGCTGGCGAAATGCCAGCGCAAGCTGGGCGACGGTTACCTGAGCGCCTTCCCCACGGAATTCTTCGACCGCCTGAACCGTCGTGAAAAAGTCTGGGCGCCATTCTACACGATCCACAAGATTATGGCCGGTCTGCTGGACACGCACCAGCACTGCGGCAATAAACAAGCCTTGGAAGTGCTGGAGGGCATGGCGAACTGGGCCGACCATTGGACCGCCGCTATTCCGGAGCCGCACATGCAGGAGATTCTCAACACCGAATACGGCGGGATGAACGAGGTTCTGTATAACCTGGCCGCCGTAACCGGGAACGATTATTACGCGGCGGTGGGAGACCGCTTTACGAAGAAGTGGTTCTTTAATCCGTTGGCGCTGCGCCGCGATGAACTGCGCGGTTTGCATGTGAACACGCACATTCCGCAAGTGATCGGGGCGGCGCGGCGGTACGAAATCAGCGGTGATGTGCGCTTCCACGATGTCGCCGATTTTTTCTGGTACGAAATTACCAGCGCGCGAATGTATGTAACGGGCGGAACGAGCAACGCGGAATTGTGGCGAGTGGAGCCACGGCATCTTGGCAAAGAGTTGAAGCTGAGTTCGAATACGAACGAATGCTGCTGCGCCTACAACATGCTGAAGCTGACCCGTCATCTTTACCGTTGGACGGCAGACCCGCGTTACTTCGACTATTACGAACGCACTCTCTATAACCACCGGCTCGGGACAATTGACCTCGAAAATGGAGCGACTCAATATTACCTGTCCATCGTTCCAGCGGCATGGAGAACATTCAGCAAAGAGAACGATTCGTTCTGGTGCTGCACCGGCACGGGCACCGAGGAGTTCGCGAAACTCAACAGCAGCATCTACTTCCATGATGACGACGGTCTGTTCGTCAATCTGTTCATTCCGTCGGAAGCGAACTGGCGCGAAAAAGGCCTGAAGGTTCGCCAGGAGACGAATTTTCCCGAATCGCAAAGCATCGTTCTTGTGATCGACACGTCCGAGCCTGTCCACATGCCCGTTCATTTCCGGGTGCCGTATTGGGTGGGGCGTGGGGCATCGGTCCGTGTAAACGGAAGGCCGCTTGAAGCGACGCCAAGCCCGGGTAGTTACCTCACGATCGCGAAAACCTGGAACAATGGCGACCGCGTCGAGTTAGATATGCCGATGCACCTTCACCTCGAGGAGATGCCCGACGAGCCCACAACGCAAGCCATCCTTTACGGCCCGTTGGTTCTGGCCGGAAAATTGGGCGCGGACGGCTTGACCGAAGAAATGACGGTGAATCACGAAGGGCCGGACGTTGCACACCACCCCATGAATGTTCCGACATTTCGCGCGGCGAGCGGCGGCCCGAACTCATGGTTGCAACCGGTTTCCGGCGAAACCCTTACATTTCAGACAAAAGGCCAGCAACGCGATGTCATTTTCGCGCCCTTCAATCGCGTTTCGGAAGAACGTTATTCGATTTATTGGACTGTGAACGGCAGCGCATAATCGCTACCTCCGACGCCTCGGCGATGCCGGCTCTCCCGGCCAATTCATCGCCCCTTGCCGGCATTCTGTCGTTACAACTGCCGCCCGAAGGGCAGCGCCCGAGCCCTCAGCTCGTAGGTATATAATATTTCCGCACACGGGCCGGCCAAGATTTATCGATGCCGAGGAGGGAAAAGTGGGAGGTTGGCGCAAATGAGCGCTTTTAAACATCGTAATTGGGAGCGAATGCGTTGGGGAATGAAGATTTCAGGTGTAATTGTCGGGTTATTCCTGCTTACAGTAATCAGCCAACCATTGATGGCGCAGTCGCAGACCGTCGGCGGAACGGTTGTGGACTCATCGGGTTCGGTGATTCCAGACGCGACCATCACGATCAAGGATCTAGCCAAAAACAACATCGTCCGGCAAATCAGTTCAGATGGCGCAGGCCGGTTCCAGCTAATTGACATACAGCCTGGAAGATATACCGTAACTATCGAAAAGGCTGGCTTCAAAACGGCTGAAGTCACTTTTACTGTCGACGTAAATTCGAAAGTAGATATTGGAAAAGTTCAGTTGAGCGTCGGGCAAGTTAGCGAAGCGGTTGCGGTCAGTGAGGTCGCTCCCGCGATCGAAGCCAACACCATGGAAAAGGCTTACTTGCTCAATAACACACAGATGTCTCAATTACCCATGAACGGCCGCAATTGGATAGCCCTGATGAGCACGCTGCCGGGAATGACCAGTTCCGCGCAAAGCGATTTCAACGTGAACTTCAACGACGTATCGCAGTTCCACGGCTTAGGCGGGCGGGGGTCGGAAAACAATTTCTACCTCGATGGCTCTCCCAATATCGATGTGGGCGATAATCAGTCGCAATACACGCAGCCTAGCATTGATTCGATATCGGAGTTTCGGGTTATGCAGAGCGCTTTCAATGCGGAGTACGGCAGGGCTGAGTCGGTTGTGGTCGCCGTGCAAACGAAATCGGGCTCGTCCAATTTTCACGGAACGTTATACGAGTATTTCCGGAATAACGTACTCGACGCGAAGTGCGTGCTATGTAATACTCTGCAGCCACAACTGCGCTACAACCAATTTGGCGGCAATCTCAGCGGCTGGGTTCCTATACCGAAGCTTTCGACCCCATCGAATAAGAAGGTTTTCTTCTTCTACAACCGTGAGATGACGCGCCGCAACTTGCCTTCGAGTAGCTATGCGGATGTGCCAAACGGAGAAATTTTGGGGGGCAATTTCACCTCATGGCTCACTGACACGAACATGCAGTACGCTCCCGCGTTCAAGAACGGCACGATCTTTGAACCTGGAACGGTCACCCGGGACGGGGCGGGCAACATCACAGGCGGTGTGCCTTTCCCTAATAACATCGTCCCCTCGTCGATGATGAATCCTCAGAGCGCGGCCTTGCTCAATATCTATTCGCAGATCCCCGGGTACAGCAGCCTGGGGGCAGCTCCCAATCCGGGCTATGTCCGCTACTACTACAACAACCCCGACTCTCTAACCAAGAATCAGGATGTGCTTCGCGTGGATTACGCGATAAGCGACAAGTTCAGCACCTTTTTCCGATGGGTAAACGATTATCAGAAGGAGCAGATCCAGAACGGGATCTGGGCGGGCCAACCCTTTCCCATTCAGCCTCAAGTACGTCCGAAGCCGGGCAGCTCCTGGTCGTGGAACCTGATCAGCACGTTCACGCCCACGCTCGCCGCCGAGACGGTCTTATCCTACAACCATCAATCGCAATCGCTCTCGGTGGTCGGCGATAACCCGATTTCCATCGACAAGATCGGCGCGACATTTGCGCAGCTTTATCCTGACACCAATATTACGAATTCCATTCCTAATGTGGATGCCAGCCCTCTCAGTTGGAATCTCGGTGACCCTGGTTGGCACAACTGGGGCAAGGACTACTCCATTACTGAGAATGTCACGAAAGTCCTGGGTGCCCATACGCTCAAATTCGGCACTTACCTCAATCGGGACGACAAGGCGCAGACCGCTACATGGCCGATGAACGCGACCATCAATTTCAATTCAGCCGCTTCGATGCCCTTGGATTCCGGTAACGGTCTAGCTAACCTGATGCTGGGAAATTACCAGAGCTACACGCAGGCGAATGCCGCCGTTTTCCCGTATTTTCGGTTCTGGTCCGCCGAGTTCTATGCGCAAGACAGTTGGAAGATAAACAGCCGGCTGACACTGGAATACGGACTCCGCTTCCAACACATGGTCCCAACTTACACGGTTGTTCGCGGCGGCACACCGGGCGGGGAAGGTAACTGGAAGCTTTACAGTGTCAATCTAGGCGACTACAATCTTGCAACAGCCCCGTCGATCAATTTGGATAATGGGCAGATTGTTGGCAACGCGCTGGACGCGCTGTCGCAACAGGGACTGGTTTGCGACCCCTGTTCGGGAACACCCGCCGGTTTCTCTCCTTCCAAGAATTTCGTCCAGCCTCGAGTCGGCATCGCCTTTGATGTTTTCGGCGATGGGAAAATGGCTATGCGCGGCGGCTTTGGCATGTTCAATGAGCGTCTGCGGCAGAATAACTTCAACTTCGGCGCCGGCTCATCCTGGCCAAATCAAACGACGGCCACTGGGATAAACGGCAACGTTGGTTCGATCGATGTGGGCGCCATCACCGGCGGAGTTCCGCCGATACAGCCGCCGAGCATGCCGGTCTGGTCTCCCGATAACACCATGCCGACGATCTATTCGTGGTACACCGGCATCCAGGGACAGTTGCCCGCCAACTTCACGCTGGACATTTCCTATTCCGGTAACCATTCCGTTCACCTCATGGATCAGCGAGCTCTGAATGCACTACCGGCGGGAACGTTTGTCTCTAATCCGAACCTGCTGTCATCCGTGAATGGGTGGGGGCAGGCACTTTTGCCGTACCGTGGCTGGGGCAACTTGACCGGCGTCGAAACGAATTCTTATTCGCGCTACAACGCAATGATGATCCGTGTGAGCCGGCGTTGGGTGAACAATCTGACGGCGAGCTTCAACTACACGTTATCCAAGGCCATGGACATCCTGGACAACGACTCGGACACGATCACGAATCCTTTCGACATCGCCCAGAACTGGGCTCCGGCCGGTTACGACCAGACGCATGTATTTTCAGCGGACTGGGTCTACGACCTTCCGAATGTGAGAGGCGCCTTCGACAAGCCGGTGGTGCGAACCATGCTGAATGGATGGGAAGTCACGGGCATCTTCCGGGTCCAATCGGGAATGCCCATTTCGATCACGTCCAATGGGAACCTGCAGGGAGTCAATGTAGGCGGCACAACGGGGCCATTTGTCGATCTTGTTGGCGAGCCATATGAAGGACAGACCAAAACGCAGTGGATCAATCCGGCTGCATTCCAACGTCCGCAGGACGGCGAGTACGGCACCTATGGCCGCAATGCCGTCCGCCTGCCCACGGTAATGAACCTGGACGCAAGCATCATGAAAAACTTCGCCATCACAGAAAGGGCGAAACTCACCTATCGTCTGGAAGTCTTCAACGTCCCGAATCATCCTGAGATTTTCGGCATCATCAACGGCTTCACGGGCGACAACCCGGGGTCAGGCATTTCAAGCACCGACAAGAATTTCGGCCAACCGAATGCTTGGCGAGATAGCAGAACCATCCAAATGGCTCTTCGATTCGCCTTCTAAACTTCACCGCGCGGGCAGTATTCCGCAGGGGGCTGCCCGCTTCCTCCGTGCCTGGCGGCCATCCTGCTCATCGATATCATTGGCATATGAAGTACGCAGCCGCCTGCCTGTGTCTCTGCGGCTGGCTCGCCTGGGGCGCCACGGATCCGCCCGAAATTGTCTTTGACCATGCCGTTCATGCGCTGGCTGCCTCAGACTATGCCAGCGCCGAACAAGGATTCCAGTCTGTTATCCGCCAGCAGCCAGAAAATGTTGGCGCCATCGGCAATCTCGGCATAGTTTATGCTCGAACTCATCGTGCCGGCGAGGCCATTGCAGCGTACCAGCACGCCTTACGCCTTAGTCCGGACGACGAATCGATTCTTCTAAACCTCGGGATCGCTTATCTGAAGCAAAACCTCCACAGGCTGGCATTACCCTATTTCGCTCGCGTGGTAGCCATCGATTCTCATAACCAGCAGGCACGTCAGTTACTTGCGGTTTGCCGCCTCTACGCCGGGGATGCGGCGCAGGCGATCCATGACCTCGAGGATTTGAGTGCCGCCAGCCCGCGAGATGAGCAGCTCCTGTTCCTTTTAGGATTTGCGTACTTGAAAAATGGCGATTCCAAGAAGGCGCAGGCGATCTTCAACCGAATGCTCGACGTGGCCGGGCCGGCACAAGCTCAATTTCTGTTGGGAAGAGCCTGTTACGAGGCCGGCCAATTTCCCCAAGCAGAAGAGAGCTTCCGCGACGTGCTTCGGCTCAATCCCGAATTCCCCGGCTTGCACCTCGAATTAGGGAAACTCGACATCAGCGAGCGCCGGACGGACGACGCCATCCGCGAATTGAAACTTGCGCTCAGAGAAAATACCAACAACGAGGACGCCAATTATTTCCTCGGTAGTCTGCTGGTCAGAGAATCCCGTTTCGCGGAAGGAATTACCTACCTCGGGCAAGCGAAGAAGCTATGGCCCGACTCTTGGGCTATTTACTACTACCTGGGCCGGGCCAAATTCCACCTGGGCGAAATGGCGGAAGCGGTTGTCTTGCTCCGGAAAGCCGTGGAGCTAAATCCCGATGACGCCAACGCTCAGTACCAACTGGGGCGCGCGCTTCAGGCTGATGGACAAGAGGTTGCCGCCGCACATGCGTTTAGCCGGGTTCGCGATTTGAAAGCCGGCGCGCTGAATGAGAGCGCCATACCGGGCGTTCGTTGACGAATACACGGGAGCCCTTGCTCAAGGTTACAAGGCTGATCGCCAGGTTACGAAGAAGTCAGACTCCAAATTGGCGCAGGTGGTGATCGGTATGCAGATAGCCCCAACGCGTCCATTCGGAGAAACTCATCTCGCCGAAAAAAGGATGAGGCGCGAAGGAGAAGGCCGGCGCCCGCGTTGTAAACCTCTCGATGATCGACCGGAGTTCCCGTAAGTCGCAGTCGAAATCCATTGGGGCCGTGCCTCCAATGCCCTGCTCGATTTCCGGCCGGGTGGGGACGCCTTTCGGCCAGTGGATCGGAAGATATAGAGCGATCCACTTCACAATTGAACGCTGAAGCGGACCGGTCGCGGCGCTTGCCTGCTTTTCTCCCATTGGGACTTTGAACGAATCGCACAAATGGCAAAGCATCTCATGCGCCGTCATCCGTCCCCACAGAGGCTCGGTCTTCTGTTGAAGACGGCTCAGGCGCAGAAGCACAGCATTTCGAACGGTAGGATCACTGAGAGTATTCATGTTTTTTACGTATAGATTCTCATGTGAGCCGTTCAACGCATCCGAACGCTTGTAAATGCTCCGATACGCGGACTGGGAGGCACCCTGGGAGGCCCCGCAGATCAAGGCTGTGCCCACACGACTTGCGGCGCCCATGGCCGCGCCCCATAGAGCATCCCAGCTTGGTCATGAGTAATTAAGCGTTTTTCAAATTCTTATTGCTTGCTGGTCAATGACTTGCGCTTTCCGTCGCTCCCGCGGGTGGGCGCGTAGCATCGTAGAAGAGTGGTAAACAATACTGGTACACCGTTCCGGCTGAGCGTCCTCGACCAATCGCCGATCGCCGAAGGGTTGGGGCCGGGCGTCGCATTGCGGAACACGCTCGATTTGGCGCGCTTGGCCGACAAGCTCGGGTATTCCCGATATTGGCTTGCGGAACATCACGGCACGCCCGCGCTCGCCTGCAATAGCCCCGAGGCGTTAATCGGCCTTGTCGCCGACGCGACCTTACGCATTCGAGTGGGCAGCGGCGGCGTAATGCTCCCGCACTACAGCCCGCTCAAAGTGGCTGAGACGTTCGGCATGCTGAGCAACTTGTTTCCGGGGCGGATCGACCTCGGCATCGGCCGGGCTGCCGGAAGCAGTTCGACGGTGGCGTTCGCTTTACAGCGCGACCGCCGCCAACCCGCACCAGACGATTTTCGCGAACAACTCTCGGAGCTGCTGAGCTACTTCAGCGCTTCGCCTCGAGCCAGCGGCCCGTTTCCCCAGCTAAGTATTCCGGCGGTCTGTGGGGAGCGGCCCGAAATCGCGCTGCTCGGTTCGTCGCCTCAAAGCGCGATCTGGGCGGCCGAGCTCGGATTGCCCTATGTATTCGCGGACTTCATCAACGCGGAGGGCGCCCCCATCACACGACACTACTGCCATCGCTTCGTACCCTCCGAACGCCTCCAGACGCCGCGTGTGGGGGTGGCCGTTTGGGCTGTATGCGCCACAACGGACGAGGAGGCTCGCGAACTTTCAGCCAGTCTTCGAATGATGATGACGATGCTCTTTCGAGGCCGCCCCATTCCCGTGCCGACAGTGGAACGCGCTCAGCGGTTCATTCGAGAGGAGGGCGTGCCGCTCGAGATGCTGCCCGCCGGCCGCCGCATTCTGACGGGCTCACCCGCAAATATTCGTCGAGCACTTGAAGGAGTGGCCGGTGAATACGGCGCGGAGGAGGTGATGATCGTAAACATTGTGCACGATCACGCGGCGCGACGCCGCTCGTACGAACTTATCGCCCAAGAGTTCAACCTTCGCGTGGAACCCATGGGGGCGGCGCGATAAACAACGAGCGCTACTCTTCCAAAGCGTTCATTACAGCTCGGTCCTCGGCCAACTCGAATACAAGGAGCCGGTCGGATTCGCCCACAATCGGACGGAATTGTTCGAGAATCGCTTGTGCATTCAGATCGGAAGTAATGAGCCAGCTCTGCTGCAGGATCGGCGTGGCGCCGAAATCTTGAAGTATGCTATTGAGGGCTCGGCCACGGCGGTCCGGCTCCTGTAAATCACAAATTACCAAGTACGGCCACATTGGTCAGTGCGCTCTCCCATATCGGATAGTCGTTTCTGTAAATGTGGGTGCGCGGCTGCAGAGAAACTTCTCAACTGAGAGATTACCGGGAGGACCAGTACCGAGGGGTACCCCCACACGGTAAACGTTTGTGTGGCGACAGTCATGTGAGTTTCTTCGGCATTGGGAAGGCTAGAGTTTAGCCTGCGATCGAATGGCAGGAAATGGGTGTCGAAATTTCAAGTCGTATCCGGAGATCGGATGCTGAAGCGGAATGCGCCACTTGCGAGCTTGAGAGTATGGCTGCGACACCCGCGTGTCTTGTCACGGGCCGGTAGCCGCGGGCTTAGGCCTCGCTCCGAATAGGGCGGTCCCCACCCGGACGATCGTAGCGCCTTCCTCGATCGCCACTTCAAAATCGTTCGACATCCCCATTGATAATTCCGGGAGCGAGTACTGGCGGGCAAGTCCGGCCAGGCTCTGGAAATAGGGTCGGGAAAGTTCGGCGTCTTCCGACCACGGCGGCATCGTCATCAGCCCGGAGACCCGGACGTTTTCACACCGGGCAGCGGATTGAAGCACAGCCGGGATATCTTCCGGCCGTGCGCCGGTCTTGCTGGCCTCGTCAGATAGCTTAATTTCGAGCAATACCTGGAGTTGCTTTCCCTGTTCACCCGCGACGTCGTTCAGCCGCTTCAGCAGCTTAGGAGAGTCCACCGTTTGTATCACGTCGAACAGTGTTACGGCGATTCGCGCCTTATTCGATTGCAAATGGCCGATCAGATGGTAGCGGGCATGCGGCAAGTCGCCCATCTCCGGTCGTTTTGCAGCGAATTCCTGCACATAATTCTCGCCGAATTCACGAAAACCCGCCTGGTACGCCTCCCGGATGACAGCCGAAGAAAATTTTTTGGTCACGGCCACTAATTGAATGTCAGAACGGCGGCGACCCGCTTTTTGGACTGCGGCGGCAAGGCGCTGCTCGACCGCCTGAATTCGATTTTGAAGATTGGAGCCGGTTCCTGGCAAAACACTATCATAAGGGCGGCCCGTCCCTGCGTCAGGCGCGGCCAGTTCAAGAAGTGCTCTCGGCGATTGAGAGTTTTTTGGCGCGGTGCAAACGGCCGGCGATATTAGAGCACGGCGATACCCCAATTGCGCTCATCGAAGGGGCGTATTCGCTCGAGATTCGAAGCGAGGCGATTCACCTTTCGGCGTGGCCGGACGATCGCAGTTTCAACCGCCGGCTGGTTTCGATCGAAGCAACGATTCCGGGGGCCATGGAATGCATTGTTCAACGGTTCGGCGGCGCTACGGCCAAGCTCAACCTGTTGGATCTGGATCATCCGCGCGCGGCAGCGCGTCTGCTCCGTGGAGACCGGCGCACCTTTGCGGAAGCGTTCCGGCGCATGCTCGCACGCCAGTTTCCCGGATGGGAGATTCGAAGTCTCAGTACGGAAGCGCTTCTGCAGCATTCCTTTTCGCCGGTCTATCCGCGTGCGCTGCTGCAGCGTGGAACACAGCAAATCGCCGCCATGGCGTGCCCCACAAGCGCCGACGAACATGGATTTCTGAGTTTTGCGCTACTCTGGCATCACTATCTCTGCGGCCGCGCAGGAAATCACCGGCAGATCCCGCTTGCGTTGTTTCTTCCGGATGGCGCGGGAAGCACGACAGCTCTGCGTTTGAAGTGGCTGGAACTGACATGCCGCATTTTCCGTTTCAACGTCCACGGATCGGCGGGAGAAGTCGACGTTCGGGATTTAGGGAATTTGGATACTCATCTCGCGCGGAGAGCGGGGCCAGCGGAACTCGATCCCAACCTGCTCGCGTTCGTTCGACGGCTTGAGAACAAGTACGGCGCCGAATGCGTGGACGAGCCGGATGGCAGCTTGAACCTGCGCTGCTCGGGCCTGGCGTTCGCCCGTATTAGCGAAGGAAAGCTGTATTGCGGACTCGGCGAGAAGAGCGATTCGCTCTCGACCCTGGAACAAGGCGAGCAACTGGCGGCGCATCTTGCCCCGCTGCGTGGTCCGGCGTCTCGCAACCGCTCCCACCCGCTTTATCGGTCACATCCCGAGCGCTGGCTCGAATCCGCCGTCCGGCGCAATCCCGGAATCGTCGATGCAATGATCGAAGGCCAGCCATTGCTCGGCCAGGTGATTACGTTCGCGGGAGGCGATCGCGACATCATCGATCTGATCGGCGTATCGGCAGATGGCCGCACGGCAATTTTGGAGTTGAAGGCCTCTGAAGATATCCATCTCCCGCTGCAAGCGCTGGATTACTGGATGCGCGCCGACTGGCATGTCCGGTCCGGAGATCTGGACTCCTTTTTCCCTGGAATTCCTATTCGAAGAGAATCTCCGCGACTCCTCCTGGTGGCGCCGGGAGTTCGGTTTCATCCCTCAAACGAAGTCGTCCTGAGCTACTTCTCTCCCCAAATTGAAACGGAACGCGTGGGGGTGAATCTAGAATGGCAGCAGGGGCTAAAAGTCGTTTTCCGCTTACGCGGAGCCGAGCAGCCACAGTCCCACGGAGTGCAAGATGAGCGCCACATCCAATATCCGCCAAGCAATCCAAAATCTTAACCCGAAAAAGATACATTCGCTGGGAGAGCGTCCACTAAACATCGCGCTCTACGCCGCAACACCAGGGCACTATCACGATATTGAAGAATATCTACTCGGCGGCCTGACGCAAGGCCGACGGCAGGAAAGTTTGGCTGCGCTCCACCGTGGTCCGGATCCTTCGAGAGCGCTCGATTTCGATTTGGCGATTTATGACGAGAGCGTCATCGCACCCCGGCGCTCCCTGGTATTCCGGCGAGATCGGCCCGAGGAGTTTGTCCGCGAGGTGTTGACTGAGCATGAGGACGACCTGGGTGTTGCGCTTGCGCGTTCCTTCACTCCTTTCCGCGTTCCGTTTGCCAAGCAAGTGATTCGCCGCACCTCGCGCGAGAATGCCCTTTTCTCATTGGCTACCGCGCTGCCCGACGTGATTCCCAGCGTATTCGAACTACCCTGGGCCGTCACCGAATTCGCTTCCGATACGGCCGTGCTAACTGCAAACCAAGTGAGAATGGCGTTCCTGCTCGCGGCGGCCAGCGACCGGGAAACCGGCTACCGCGAGCAGAAGAATGAAATCGCTTCGGTGATTGGCGGAGCATTCGGATGGCGAGCCCTCGCGCGGCAACTGATCGGCAAAGTTCCTTTTGGCGGAGGGCTGATACCGAAAGCCGCGATCGCGTATGCTGCCACCAGGCTCGTGGGAGTTTCCCTGGAACGCTATTACCGGGTTGGATACATCTACACGCGAGACGAACGCAGCCAGATCTACACGGAGGCGTACGAGCGCGGGAAAGGCATCGTGTCTCAGGTTCTCAAACGAGTGCGCCCGGATCTGTGGGAGAAACACGCCGCGAAGATGGAGCCAAACGGCCGGGGCTGAGGCCCGGTCACCAGGCCTGCCGCCGACAATTTACTGCTTCACCAGCGAGTTTGCGTCCGGATTACGCGGGGCAAAATGCTTCAGCATAACGAGCGGCTCCGTGCTGCTTCGGTTCGTGATTTTGACGCCGTTCTTTGCCACGTCCGCCGAAATAAACAGTTCGTCTTTCGTCATCTCGCCGAAGCGAATCAGCGACGGAGTCTCAACTTCGTGAACTCCGAGCGTTCCATAGCCCTGGGTAAGAATCATTCCGTAAGCAGCGGCATCCCGGATAGTCGCGGAACGACCGGGCAGGACTGTCAGTTCCTTCGCCGAATAGAACTCGGTGCCACAGGTGACCCATTTCTCAACGTAACCGGCAGCCTTCATTTCTTCGACCGGCCGTACAGGCGTCGGAAACACACGATTGTGATTCCCGAACTCCGGATCGACGTTCGCATCCCAATCGAGCATGCCGATTAGAAAGTCGAGGTCATGAGCGCGCTCTTTTGGAACATCTTTAACCAGCAGTTCCCAGCCGACGGCCCGGCCCTCTACCAGCGATTGAAACATTGCGAAAACATCGCTATTCACCTGTGGTTCGTAGGTAACGAGCGAACCGGGTGCGTGCAGAACGCCGGCATTGATCTGCCATCCCGTGCCGGGCTGCAATTTGTAGGCCTTTGAGAAGTAGAGAATTCCGTTGTCGCCTTCGTTCCAGCGCTGGAGGCAACCGCGAATGTCGTCCTTGGTCGTGCCAGGCTCAAGGCCCATGAACGTGTAAGGGAAATTGTTGCCCTTGAAGTTATATTGTGGCGGGAAATAATACGCTTCGGGCTTGCCCTTCTGACCGACCAGTTTGGCGTGTTCATCGTTCTGGTGCATGTGATGCGGAATCGGGCCGAGATTATCGAAGAACTTGCAGAGCATGTTCCATCCGCCATCGCGCGACATGACGTCTGATCCGAGAAAGCGGTCGCCCGCGGACTCGATCGCCTCTTTGAATAGAACCTTCTTGCCGTCGAGATAGATGTAGCTGAGACCTTCATCTTCCGGCGTGCCCGGACCATTGGCTGCGTGCGTGGTCGAGGAAAACCAGCGCTCATCGATACCGCCGCGGTGTGCGCCCAGCGCGTAAAGGTCGCGCGGGTCCAGCTTCAAGCGTCCTCCGGGCATGAGAAAAGACCTCGGCACCCAGCAAGGAGCAAGACGAACGATGCCTTCGCCCGCGGTAAGGGCCTGGTCGATAAGTTCTCGGTTTGACATGCGGCCATTTTATACGGAGCGCAAGCAGGAGGCTGGTTTCCCTATCGCGGAACGAAGACGGCCGATGCCCGGCTGATAAAATCGCCGGGTACGATTCATCGAAAATGAGCAGCCAAGCAATGAATCACTTCCCTCGTATCCACAATGCGATGTGGCCCGGGCTGGTGGGCAAAGGCCCAGGCGCGGAGCCACCTATCGACCTCGAAACCATGCTGAATTTGACTGCCGCGGTCGAAGTGGACGGTGCGCGGTTCGACGGCGTGGATTTATTTCTATCCGACCCTCATGTGAGTATCGACTCAACGGACGACGAGATCAAGCAGCTTGCGGACAGGATCTCGGCAAGGAATCTGGTTGTGGGCTCGGTCGTAGCGCCCGTGTGGCCAGCGACAGGCGGCGGATCGGCGATGGGTAGCGAAGCCGAGCGCTCTAAGTTCATCGAGCAGGTGCGGAAAGCGTGCCACATCGCCAGGAAGCTTCGAGAATTGAGCATCCGCCCTTATGGCGTGGTCCGTATCGATTCCGCGGCAAGCGTGGAAGAGTGGGCGAAGCATCCGGCGGCCAACACCCAGCGTATAGCGGAAACATTTCGCGATGCGTGCGTCGTGGCGGCTGATTATGGCGAGCGCCTGGCCGCGGAAGGCGAGATCTGCTGGGGCGCCATGCATGGCTGGAAGCACATGGTTGAGCTGCTGGAAATGGTGGACCGTCCGAACATCGGCTTTCAGGCTGATATGGCGCACACGCTCCTTTTCACGCTGGGTTATAACGCGCCCGAGTGCCGGATTCTGCCGGAAGGGTTTGACTGGAGCAATGGAAAAGAACTCGATGCCGCGCTTCGAAAGCTGACGCGTGCGCTGCGGCCCTGGACAATCGATTTCCACGTGGCGCAAAACGACGCCACCGTGAAAGGCTCTGGATCGCATGACAAGACAGGGCATCATTGCCTGCCGTTCGACCCGAATGGCAAGCTGGATATCGTGCGGCATGCAGGCTTCTGGATGCGTGATGAAAACGGCGAATTGCACAAGCAGTTCGAGCACATCTGCTGGGACGGCTGCATGTTCCCCAATGCCGTCATGACCAAGCCCGAGACCTGGCGCGACATTCTGAAAGTCATGGTCGCGGTTCGCCAGGCGCACGGCTGGAACTAATCTC
>JAICLJ010000315.1 GCA_025927575.1 Bryobacteraceae bacterium
ATCGCCTTCGGACACTCGTTGCTGTCGATGAGCGGGTTCGAGACGCTGGCTCAGGTGTACCGCGAAATCGCCTACCCGAAGATGAGGAATCTGAAGATCACGGGCTTGATTGTCTGCCTCTACGCGATCTTCTCAACCGGCCTGATCACGCTGTTCGCCGTGATGATCATACCCGACGACGTTCGGAAGAATTACGTTGACAATCTGATCGGTGGCCTTGCAAATAATCTCGCCGGTCCTCCTCTCCTGCGGTTGGGATTTCACATCTTCGTTGTGGTAGTCGCCGTTCTGATCCTCTCCGGCGCGGTGAACACGTCCCTCATCGGCGCCAACGGCGTGCTGAACCGCGTCGCCGAAGACGGCGTACTTCTCGAGTGGTTCCGAAAGCCACATGCACGATTTGGCACGACGTTTCGCATTATCAACCTGGTTACCGGGCTGCAGTTGATCACCATCGTGCTGAGCCGCGGCGATGTCTATCTGCTTGGCGAAGCTTACGCATTCGGCGTCGTGTGGAGCTTCGTGTTTAAATCGGTCGGCGTCCTGGCGCTGCGTTTCCAGCGACACGATCAGTCGTACAAGGTGCCACTGAATTTTCACATTGGGAAAGCGGAAATTCCGCTCGGCCTCATCATCACGACATTGATCCTGATAGCGACCGCGGCGGCCAATCTGTTTTCGAAAGTATATGCCACAAAATTCGGGATTGCTTTCACGATCGCGTTTTTTTTCCTGTTTACGATCTCGGAACGTGTCAATACGCTCAGGCACAAAGCGCGAATTAAGAAAAGAGCGAAGGGCGACGCGAATGCGCTCGAGGAGTTCAACCTCGAGCAACAACCGCAAATCGGCGCCACCGCGCTTCACGCTCGCCCCGGCTGCGTATTAGTGGCGGCCCGCGACGCTCACCATCTGGAACACTTAAGGCGCACGCTTCAGAAAACGAACCTGCGGCGCCACGATATTGTCGTGATGACAGTCCGCCCGACCTCGGCGGATAGCGAGTATGCGCTATCGGAGTCGCAGATATTCGGTGAGCAGGAACGCGAGTTGTTCAGCCGCGTGGTCAACATTGCCGAGAAGGAAGGGAAACCGGTGGAACTGCTGGTAGTGCCCGCGCTCGATCCATTCGATGCGCTGGTCCAAACCGCAGACCGGTTGAAAGCGACTCGACTGGTAACAGGCGTCTCGCCGCAAATGTCATCCGATGAACTGGCGCGCCGCATTGGCCTCGCATGGGAGCGCCTGCCCGAACCGCGGCATCCGTTCTCACTCGAGATCATTACGCCGGACCGCCCATCCACCTACGTCAACCTGGGCCCTCATCCTCCGCGGCTGTGGCCGGAGGACGTGGACAAGCTGCATGAATTGTGGCTGCGTTTGAGCGCGGCAGATGCGTTGGGTTCGAAGCTTCATCATCGCGACGTGGTAGGGCTTGCTTTGCGGCGCCTGCAAAGAGACTTGCAAGGCAGCGATAGAGAGCAGTTGCTGAAAGAGCTAGATGCAGAACTGCATTCGCACTAAGATGCCTGACCGGACATTGCGTTGTCGAGCGTTAGCTGCCGGCAGTCCCCGTGCCGCCGGATGCGTGCGCGGCTGCTTCCATCGCCTCGGCGGCTTTCTTTAATTCCTTCTTGGACGGAGGAGCCTGCCCATGCCGGAAGTCGTGATCGTGATAGCACGTTCGGCAGCGGACTTTCGCTGCTTCGCCCTCAATAATGGAAACAATCGCGTGATTCGTAACGCGACGACACTTGATGCAGTGGTCGTCGATGACATCACCTAGTCGATAATTCGCCATAATACGGCAGCAAACGGAGTATACCAAAATGGCGGCCTCCAGGTACACCCGGCGTCTTGTCTCATCCCATGTCAGCCTGGCGCAAGGGATGTTTTTGCCGAGTTCGGGACCGGCAACGAGGCTAGGTCTACGCCTGAGCGGAGCCCGCATGCGGCCAGAAGCGCCGCTGACTCGATGCGGGCCTGTCGCGCAGACATGTAGGCGGTATTACGGAACTGCCGGACGCGGGTGACGCTGCTGACTGGCCGCCGTCAGAAGCAGGCACGATACCCGCAACAGCACGGGACGCAAAGGATACCGCCCGCCGACATAGTAACCAGTTCAACGTTCAATTTTCCTGTAAGTCCCAGTCTGCACCGCGCCGGCGGCATACTCTTCCTCTCCGCTTTGGCGAATCGCATCGGCCACTTCGAACACCGGCTTCATCGCCTTGACATTGTGAACACGGACGATGTGGGCGCCGTTCAGTATGCATGCCGCAACCGCTCCGGCTGTCGCGAATTCCATGCTTATCGCATCTTCCTGTTTCAAAAACGACTTGTGGGACGGAGCGACCATCACCGGCAGGTCAAACGAGCGCAGTGTATCGAGCTTCGCAATAATCTCGAAATTCTGCTCCTTTCGCTTTCCAAAGCCGATCCCCGGATCGATAACGATCCGGTATCGCTGGACACCATGCTGCTGCGTGCGATGCAGGGACGCCTCGA